>JAFZPF010000070.1 GCA_017550455.1 Prevotella sp. | reverse complement strand
GTCGAGTGCTCCTGCCGTAGCGCTGTAGGTATAACGGTCGTTATGTGTCCATCCCATATCCCAGTCGGTAGGGGCTGCATTATGGAAGAACAGTGCATAACCCTTACTACTGATAAAGAAAGGTACCGGACAGTAGTTAGCCCGCAGGATATCCTTTCCACCGACAGCAGGCTTAGGACCCGAGCCTAACCCCACATTCAGGTGAATCTTCTGCCCGCGTTGATCCAGTTGATCCATCCTCTCACCGAATCCGAAGAAGTGCTCGTCGGGTTGTAAGACACAAGTGGTGGACGGTCCCCTACCCTCTTCGGCCGCCACAGCATCCGTCTCCTGATATAATACTTTGCCTTGCAAGTTGCTCATGGTAATCAACCAAGGATCAGGTTTTATCCTGATGACCATGTCGGAAGTCTTAATCACGTAGGCATCACCCTCCTTCGACCAATCACAGTGCACCGCATCAAAATCATATTTCACCACCATCCATGGTTCATCGGCAGGGAAACGGTCAGTAGGCATCTTCGTAATACGAACCATCCTGCTGTTACACACCTGTATGCGTAATGCACCTTGTGCAGAGGTGTACACCCGTTCTGTTACCTTGGCTGCTGATACCGACTTGACCAGCATTAATAGAAATGCGATGATCAAAAACTTCCTGTCTCCCATGCTGATAGATTGTTTAAATAGAATAATTAAGGGCATTCATGAATGAATACCCTTATAATGACGTTTTAAAAAATGTTTTGTAATTATTTCTTTACCTTCTTAAACGACCTGACGATGAGCCAGATGCCGAAGATAATAAACGGAATACTGAGTATCTGTCCCATGTTCAGCAGCATGCCGGCTTCGAAATCTTCCTGGATATCCTTCGTATATTCGATGAAGAAACGGAAGGTGAAGATCAGCGTAAGACAGAGTCCAAAGAAGAAACCGGTACCCACACGCTGAGGCTTTTTCTTGTAGAGATACCATCCGAAAAAGAAGAAGATGGCATAGGCTATCGCCTCATACAACTGTCCGGGATGGCGTGGCTGCATATCGACACGCTCGAAGATAAAAGCCCAGGGCACATCGGTTACCTTACCGATAATCTCTGAGTTCATGAGGTTTCCCAGACGGATGAAACAAGCAGTGACAGGAGTGGCAATACAGATATTGTCGATAATCGTAAGTATCGGTAGTTTCGACCACTTAGCATACAACCATAAGGCAATCATAATACCGATGGTTCCTCCATGACTGGCTAATCCCTCGTATCCCGTGAATTTCCATCCGCCATTCGGCAAATAGTGGATAGGCAGCAGCATCTCAATGAAATGCTTGCCGGATGACAGGAAATAATCGGGTTGATAGAACAGACAATGCCCGAGTCGTGCACCGATAAGGATGCCGAGGAAACAGTAGATAAAGAGTGGATCAAAGAGATTCTCTTCCTCCCACTTCCCCTTTACTTTTTTCTTTCTGATGGCGATATCCTGCTCATAGAACAGTTTACGCACGATGAAATAAGCCAATGCCAGTCCGACAAGCCAGCAAAGGGAATACCAACGGATGCTGAAAGGACCCAATGAGAGGGCTTCCAGCCGCGGGCTCCATTGTATGTAGTTAAACAAATAATTCATATACTACTGAATTTATTGATTGATACGTAGTTACGACATTTACACGTTGAAGCGGAAATGCATGATGTCACCATCCTGCACCACATATTCCTTACCCTCAATACCCATCTTACCGGCTTCTTTCACCGCACTCTCAGAACCGTACTTGATATAGTCATCATATTTGATCACCTCAGCACGGATAAAGCCTTTCTCAAAGTCGGTATGGATCACGCCGGCACACTGAGGAGCCTTCCATCCCTTACGATAAGTCCACGCCTTCACCTCCATCTCTCCGGCGGTGATGAACGTCTCAAGATTCAACAGGGCATAGGCTTTCTTGATAAGACGGTTGACACCACTCTCCTCTAATCCTAACTCCTCGAGGAACATCATTTTGTCTTCGTAGGTTTCCAACGAGGCGATATCCTCTTCTGTCTTTGCCGCAATCACCAGTACCTCAGCACCTTCCGACTTCGCGATCTCCTCAATCTTACGGGAATAATCATTACCGCTCTTGGCTGATGCTTCATCGACATTACATACATAAAGCACCGGTTTGCTGGTAAGTAGGAACAAATCGTGAGCCACCTTCTGCTCCTCCTTCGTATCGAAAGAGATTGTGCGGGCATTCTTACCCTGCTCCAACACCTCCTTGTAAGCTGTCAGCACACCGGCTTTCACCTTCTCATCCTTATTGCCGGCAGCTGCTGCTTTGAGCGTCTTAGCCATCTGACTCTCAATGGTTTCCAAGTCTTTCAACTGCAACTCAGTATCGATGATCTCTTTATCGGATACAGGATCGACAGGTGCCCCACCCTCGCGTACCACATTGTCATCATCAAAACAACGCAGCACATGGATGATAGCATCCGTCTCACGGATATTTCCCAAAAACTTATTACCCAAGCCCTCTCCTTTGGAAGCACCTTTGACCAATCCTGCAATATCAACAATCTCACAGGTGGCAGGAACAATTCTTCCGGGATGTACCAGTTCTGCCAACTTCGTCAGTCGCTCATCAGGAACGGTGATCACACCTACGTTAGGCTCTATCGTACAGAAAGGGAAATTTGCTGCCTGTGCCTTAGCACTTGACAGGCAATTGAAAAGTGTTGACTTACCGACATTGGGCAGTCCTACAATACCACATTTTAATGCCATGAATGATTCTTTTTATTCGTCTGCAAAAGTAACGATAAATTCTGAGTTATAAAAGAGATTAAACAAAAAATACACAATTAGGTCCAGAACTCATCATCTTCGGTATCTTTCATGATACCACCACACTTCGGACAGGTTTTCTTATTCCAGACAATAATACGGTCGGAGCCACAGCGAAGACACAGACGACCCATCTCTGAGCGGAAAGACGGGGCGACATCGCCGATAACACCACCCACCACAAGGTTCTGGATGGTATGACAGTCAGGGCAACTCACCGGTGTGATATGCTGCCCGAAGAGCCCTTTCCCTTCGTAAATCTCCGCTTCATAACCACATTGTGTACAGCGATATCTTTTCTTCCACGCCATAATATATTGTTTATGCTCGTTGCTGCGAAATTACTTAATTTCTTAGCATCCTGCAATTATTTAAGGGAAAAAGTACTTAAATACCCGGTAAAAGTGTACCTTTGCACCTGGTAAAGGTACTCTTTTCGATGGGTTTTAATACACATACTATGAAGAAAACATCACTATTTATTTATCAGCAAATAAAACGATCCTTTTTTAAATGGCGTACCCGGTTGCTTCCTGCCACTTTCCTGGCACAATGTATTTATATGAGAAGATGTGGAAAACTGCTTAACCTGAAAAATCCGCAGACGATGGATGAAAAACTATGGTGGTTGAAGCTGCATGAGCATCATCCGCTGCAACCGATATGTGCGGATAAATATCGGGTGCGTGAGTATGTCAGACAATGTGGTTTAGGGCATCTGCTGAACGATTGCTATGGACCATACGAGCGGGTAGGGGAGATTCCTCTCAACGAGATACCCTATGATGAGTTCTTCCTGAAATGTAATCATCTTTCAGGAGGTAATAGGATTGTGCGCAAAGATGATTTTAAGGATGAAAAACTAAAGGAGTATTTTGATAACCTATTGAAAAACAATGCTTTCTATTATGGTTTGGAATGGCCTTATAAAGATATCAAACCCTTGCTGATAGCCGAGCCGGTGATATCTTCGGATGATCCTTTCGGACTACTTGATTATAAGTTTATGTGCTTCGGTGGGGTACCAAAACTCCTTTTTTTAGATATCGGCGTGTGTGAAAAGGACGGTTCGCATGCAGAAAAATACTATCGGAATGTATATGATATGAACTTCCAATTGCAGAATATCACCGAGACAAGACCGCAATATACTGCCAAAAGGATGCAGAAACCACCTCGTTTTGAGCAGATGATAGCGTATGCCGCACGACTCTCAGCACCCTTTCGTCACTGCAGGGTTGACTTGTACAATGTGAAAGGACGCATCTATTTCGGAGAGATTACCTTCTATCATGGCTCAGGCTGTAACCATCTCAAACCAACAACTGCCGACCAGATGATCGGCAGTTGGATAAAAATAGATTGTATTTCATAAGAATCAATACTATCCCATCTCTAATCTCTAATCTCTAAACCCTAAACTCTAAACCATTTCAATGCGCTTCCAACCAGTTCGTGCCCCATCCGGCATCTGCTACCAGGGGAACAACGAGTGGGAAAGCACCCTGCATCTCCTCGATGACGATACGCTCAACGATCTCTTTCTCTTCAGGCACTACATTGAAATTCAATTCGTCGTGTACCTGAAGAATCATCTTCGAACGTAGCTTAAGCTCCTCAAAACGCTGGAAGATACGGATCATGGCTACCTTGATAATATCCGCAGCACTACCCTGAATAGGGGCGTTGATGGCATTTCGCTCAGCAAAATTACGTACGGTGGCATTGCGTGAGGTGATGTCAGGAAGATATCTGCGACGGTGGAATATCGTCTCCGCATATCCTTTCTCACGGGCTATGGCCTTAGCCTCTTCCATATAATCGTGCACCTGTGGGAATGTCTGGAAGAATCCATTAATCAGTTGCTCCGACTCTTTCCTGCTGATTTCCAGTCGTTCAGCCAATCCGAAAACGGTGATACCATAGATAATACCGAAGTTGGCACGCTTTGATTTTGTGCGCTCATCACGCGTCACCTCCTGGATATCTTTCTTATAGATCGTGGCGGCAGTAGCTGCGTGAAGGTCTTTTCCTTCACGGAACACATTGATCATGTGTTCGTCACCCGAAAGATGAGCCATTACACGCAACTCTATCTGTGAATAGTCTGCTGAAAAAAACAGACAACCAGGTTCTGGGATAAATGCCTTACGGATCTCTTTCCCATCCTCTCCACGTATCGGAATATTCTGCAGGTTAGGATCACTCGAAGAGAGTCTTCCGGTGGCTGTAATGGTCTGGTTGAACGAGGTGTGTATATGTCCGGTTTTGGGATTAATCAGTTTGGGGAGGGCATCTACATAGGTGCCTAACAACTTCTTTAACCCTCTGTGTTCCAAGATATCAGCAATAATCTCACTCTTCCCTCTCAATGCTTGTAGTGTTTCCTCATTCGTCACATACTGACCCGTTTTTGTCTTCTTGGGTTTCTCCACGATCTTCATCTTCCCGAAGAGGATATCACCCACCTGTTTGGGTGAGGCGATGTTGAACCGCTCACCGGCTAAGGTGTAGATTCTCTCTTCCAACTCATTCATTCTGTTGGTGAAAATCTTTGACGTTTCTTGCAGCGATTCCGTGTCGATACACACACCGCTCATCTCCATGGATGCCAATACAGGAACCAGGGGCATCTCAATGTTGTAGAAGAGATCCTCTACACCTGCTTCCTTCAACTTCGGTTCGAGGACATTTTTCAACTGCAGGGTGATGTCAGCATCTTCACAGGCATATTCATAGACGAGGGTGGGGGAGAGGTCCCGCATATTCTTCTGGTTCTTTCCCTTCGGTCCGATCAACTCATCAATATGAATCGTCTTATACCCGAGATATACCTCAGCCATGTAATCCATGTTGTGATACAGTTCGGGTTGGATGAGATAATGGGCAATCATCGTATCCCACAACTTTCCTCTCAGACTGACGCCATAATTTTGAAGCACCTCAAGATCATACTTGATATTTTGTCCCACCTTAATAATATGTTCATTTTCATAAAGAGGTTTGAAAATGTCCACCATCTTTTGGGCTTCTTCCCGGTTTGTGGGGATTGCAACGTAAAATGCCTCGTGATCTTCCACGGCAAAGCTCAATCCGACCAATTCTGCGTCAATAGCATTGGTAGAAGTGGTTTCCGTATCTAGACTGAGAATTTTTTTTGTAAAAAGAAAATCATATAATTTCTTTGCATCCTCTTGTTTCTCAATCAGTTGGTATTTGTGAGAGGTCGTTTTTAGGGTCTCAAAATCCGTTTTTTCTGAAGCTTCCGCCCCGTCGCCCGCAAATAAACCGAATAAATCGGGTTGTATTTCGACATTTTTTGGCTTCTCTACAGGTTTGTTGAGCACACGCTCGGCAAAATTCTTAAACTCGAGTTCTGCGAATAGTTTTCTCAACTGTTCAGCATCGGGAGCCACCACCTTCAGTTGTTCCATGTCCAAAGTGATAGGAACATCGGTTTTGATCGTTGCCAGGAATTTCGACATCTTGATATCCTCAACAGCTGCCTCTACCTTCTCACGGAGTTTTCCTTTTATCTCTTCGGTATGAGCAAGCATATTCTCTACCGTGCCGAACTGCTCGATCAGTTTAGCGGCAGTCTTTTCTCCTACACCCGGACACCCAGGGAAATTATCAGCCGAGTCACCCATCAGTGCTAAAAGATCGATCACTTGATCAGTCGATGAAATGCCGTATTTCTGACAAACCGTCTCAGGATTCATCGTCTCATAACCACCACCATGCCGTGGTCGGTAGATAAAAACATTCTTACGTACCAGTTGACCGTAATCCTTGTCGGGTGTCAACATGTATGTCTCAATATCCTGTTGGCCTGCTTGTGTTGCCAAGGTGCCGATGATATCATCCGCCTCATAGCCGTCCACCTCCAGGATAGGGATGCGGTAAGCACGCAGTATATCTTTGATGATGGGTACGCTGATGCGGATATCTTCCGGTGTCTCCTCACGCTGTGCCTTATATTCCGGGAATGCTTCATTACGGAAGGTAGGACCGTGGGGGTCGAAAGCCACGCCGATATGCGTTGGTTTTTCTTTCTCTAATATCTCGTTAAGGGTATTGCAAAACCCCATGATAGCAGAGGTGTTGAGACCCTTTGAATTGATTCTTGGGTTTTTGATAAACGCATAATAAGAGCGGTAAATAAGGGCATATGCGTCTAATAAGAACAGTTTATTCATGATAACACATTTTTTTCTGTTCAAAATTACGAAATCTTTTTCATTTATCAGATAAAAAGATTAATTTTGTATCAAATTTTATGAAATGACAGATTATCTTTCATTGATCAAACAACCTATAGAGACAGAATTAGCCGATTTCATCGACTTATTCAATCAGTCATTAGACCATGAGGATGGTGTTTTGGGACAAGCCTTATTACACATTCGTCAGCGGTCAGGCAAACGTATGCGCCCGATACTGATCCTTCTGATGGCTAAGAATCTCGGTAAGGTATCTCTAGCCACACAGTATGCTGCAGTGGGTTTGGAACTCCTCCATACCGCTTCTTTGGTGCATGATGATGTGGTGGATGAGAGTGGGGAGCGCCGTGGGCAAGCATCTATCAATGCCTCTTATAATAATAAGGTGGCTGTATTGGTTGGTGACTATATCCTTTCCACTTCTCTGTTGAATGTAGCCAAAACAAACAATGATATCATCATCCAGGAGTTAGCCAACCTTGGTAGGATCCTTTCTGATGGCGAAATCCTGCAACTGACCAATACGTCGAATCAGGGTCTTTCTGAGGATATCTATTTCCAGGTGATTGAAAAGAAGACAGCAGCTCTTTTCGAAGCATGTTGTTCGATGGCTGCCCTGTCAGTGGGTATAGATGCTGAAAACCTCGATGAAATCAAGGAATTTGGTCAAAATGTAGGTATTATCTTCCAGATACGTGATGATATCTTCGATTATTTCGAGTCGAAGGAAATCGGCAAACCCACCGGAAATGATATGTTAGAGGGTAAGTTGACGTTACCTGTGCTATATGCTTTGAATACAACACATAACGAGGAGATGATCGCACTTTCTGCTAAAGTGAAGAATCGCTCGATAAAACCGGAAGAAATTGCTGAACTCGTGCAGTTTACATTGGCTCATGGCGGTATTGAATATGCTGAGCAGACAATGATGGATTATCATGAGCGTTGTATGCGTTATGTCCATAAGCATGTGAAGGATCCTGCTTTACAGCATGCTTTTACTGCTTATCTCGATTTCGTGATACAAAGAAATAAATAGGGTTAGTTACATATTTAAATTAGCAGGATAACGATATCCTGCTAATTTTTTACTCTTTTCTTTCTCGTAATACCCTAATCATTCAGTGATTTAGGCATCAGCACTTAACTAATCTAGTATCGATTAGTTGACTTTTAGTACTCCAAAGTGCACTAATTAAGTACCAATTAGTCGACTTTTACGTACTAATACTGCACTAATTGAGTACTGATTAGTCGGCTTTTACGTATGAATACTCCGAGAGTATTGTACAATGTATTCTGGTTGTGATTATTCCATCCTTAGAAGAACTTCACTTCCTCGCCGACAATCTCACTTAAGAGGAGGTTGGCCAATCGTGAGGTACCCATACGGAACCATTTGTTAGTCAGCCATTTCTCGCCTAATACTTCCTTTACGATCGTGTAATAGGTGAGGGCATCCATCACACTGTTGATACCACCGGCTGGTTTGAAACCAATCTGTATGCCTGTCTGCTCATAATACTCTTTGATAGCCTGGCACATGATATAGGCTGCCTCTGGAGTGGCGGAAATCTTCTCCTTACCCGTTGAAGTCTTGATGTAGTCAGCACCTGCATACATCGATAAAATCGATGCTTTTTTAATGTTCGTGCCAGTTTTTAAACAACCAGTTTCCAGGATCACTTTCATGGCTACATCCTCTCCACAGGTGGCTTTCAGTTCGGCGATATCATCACAGACACTCTCATAATCACCAGCTAAGAACTTTCCTACGGGCATGACGATATCTATCTCCGTGGCTCCGTCTTTCACAGCCAATGCCGTCTCGGCAATCTTCACCTCTATAAGTGCTTGTGAACTGGGGAAACTTCCTGATACACAGGCAATTTCCACGCCATCAACCTCCAATGTTTGTGAAACGGTTTTAGCAAAACAGGGATATACACAGATGGTTGCCACATGGGGTAGGTCACCGTATGCTTCATCAAACTGATTGACACGCTCTGTGAATGCCATCACACTCTCGTCGGAATCAGTAGTCTTCAAAGTTGTCAGTTCGATACTACCAAACAGGAATTTCTTGATTTCCTCGGTATCGTTCTCGGGTACTTTCTCAGTAATAATTCTCTTAACAGCTGCTGCCACCTGGGCATCATCAACTTCGCAATTATACTTGCTCAGTGCCTGTTCATACTTGTTTAACTCTGACATAATTGATAGATTTTATCTGTTATATTATTGATTATTAAATATTTATATTTTCAATACTGTCCACTTTCACGCTTTGAGTTTAGGATTATTTAAATGTCGTGTACTGTCACGGAATGTCTTCTTTTCGAATGTCTTACGCATCTCCTCTGTCAGATCAACACCCGTTTGATTGGCAAGACATGTTAACACCCACAACACATCTGCCATCTCTTCTCCTATATTACTCTTTTCTCCCGGTTTAAACGACTGATCACCGTATTGACGAGCCATCACACGTGCCAGTTCTCCCACTTCTTCAGTGAGACAGGCCATGTTGGTGAGTTCAGAGAAATACCTTACTCCATATTCCTTAACCCACTGATCCACAGCCTCTTGTAATTCCTTTATTGTCATATTAACAGCCAAACTATAGCGATGATTCCTAATATTAGTAATAATATGAGATTACTTTTATTCTCATTTTTATATGTCTTCCAATACATAAGTTTATAAAAGATGATACCCAATATCATCCAGGCGCCAATTATCATTATATCATGTAATATGGGTAGTTTCCAGATTTTACCTCCTAACCATCCAACTAAAAATAGTGCTAACGCTATATTATGTATCGTCGGTAAACTTTTCTTAATCCATTGATTCTCTTTCATAACCCTTAATTTTACTCTTTATTATGTGTATCCATACAGATCGTGACCGGTCCGTCGTTCTCCAAATCAATCTTCATATAAGCGCCAAATTCACCGGTTCCAACGGCTTTTCCCTGTTCTTCCTCTAACTTCTTACAGAAGTATTCATAGAGTGGGATGGCGATCTCATGTTTTGCCGCATGAATCCATGAGGGGCGGTTACCTTTCTTATAACCTGCATAAAGGGTAAACTGCGATACAACGAGTATCTCTCCATCAATATCCATGATCGATCGGTTCATAATCCCTTCATCATCATCGAATACACGAAGGTTGATAATCTTTTTCACCAACCAGTCAGCATCCTCGGTAGTGTCCTCATTGCAGATCCCTAACAACACCACATAACCGTTGCTAATAGATGCTTTAACCTTCTCGTCGATAGTGACACTGGCATGATTAACCCGTTGTATAACTACTCTCATCTTATCTCTTTTATCTACTTATTGCTTATCTTATTCATTTTGATCGCTACGATGGAAATGATTCCATATCAATTGTGCTTTTGAAGAACCTATAATCGTTGTAAGTTGCTCTATATCAGCATCTTTAATCTTCTTTACGGATTTCATTTTCTTCAGTAACTCATCCTTCGTCTTCGGCCCTATACCCTTGATATCATCTAATGCTGAATGCAGCGCATGCTTGCTTCGTTTATCCCGGTGATAGGTGATAGCATAACGGTGAACCTCATCCTGAATACGTGTCAGAGTGTGGAACAACTCACTTTTCACATCAATGCCAATGGTTTGCGGTGGCCATCCGAAAAGCAACTCATTCGTACGGTGCTTCTCATTTTTAGCCAATCCAGCGATAGGAATGTCGAGATTCAACTCATCCACAACAACTTCCCGTACCACATGCATCTGACCGATACCACCATCGGTGATGATCAAGTCGGGTAGGGGAGTGCCTTCTTCTATCATACGACTATAGCGTCGGCGCACCACCTCTTGCATAGAGGCATAGTCATCGGGCCCAACAACCGTCTTTATCATGTATTTCCGATAATCTTTTTTCGACGGTTTCATCGCCTTAAACACCACACATCCTGCCACTGCATCTGATCCCGAGATATTCGAGTTGTCGAAACACTCTATCTGATAAGGGAGCTTCGGCAGTTTCAAAGCCTCTTGTAACTCCTTCATCAAACGTGTCTGCTTCTGTTCCGGATTCAGTTTCTCTGCTTGCTTCAACCGATCAAAACGGTATTGTTTGCAGTTCATCTCCGAGAGTTCGAGGAGCTTCTTCTTATCCCCTCGTTGCGGAACTGTGATCACCACATCCTTGATATTGGTTTCCAGTTCAAAAGGTACGATAATCTCCTTTGCATGACTCTTTACCTGTTCACGAATCTGGATGATAGCCAGGCTCAGGATTTCAGCCGCGTCTTCTTCGAGTTTCTTCTTTACTTCATACGTAAATGCCTGATCTGTAGTGCCATTCGTGACATGCATGTAGTTGATAAATGCCGTTTTTTCGTCTTGAGAAATGGTAAACACATCCACATCATTGATGGTGTAGCTCACTACCTCACTCTTCGTAACGAATGATTCCAAGGCCAAATATTTGTTTTTCAGTTCTTCAGCATCCTCAAAGCGCAATTCCTCGGCTGCTTTTTCCATCATGGCATACAGCATTTTCTGCACATCACGAGAGTGTCCTTTCAGTATTTCCTTCGCTTGATTGATATTCGACTGATAATCTTCATAGGATTGTTTTCCTATACAAGGAGCCATACAGTTGTGTAGGTGATATTCCAGACACGGTTTGTATTTCTTTTGCTCGATACCTTCTTTCGTAATCGGAAATCTACATGTGCGAGGTTTGAAGATAGTCTTGATAATATCCAAGAGAGCATACATCGAACCGATATGACTGTATGGCCCGAAGTAATGGCCGTTTTTCTTGTTGATAATCCTCGTCTTAAAGATCCTCGGAAAATACTCTTTCGTGATACAGATACTCGGATACGTCTTACCATCCTTTAATAGGATATTGTATTTCGGTTGATACTTCTTGATCAAAGCATTCTCCAGAAGAAGGGCGTCTTCTTCCGTATTCACCACCGTATATTTAATATCCCATATCTTCGAGACAAGCACTTTTGTCTTGTATCTGTCCACTTCTTTATGAAAATAGGAAGAGACGCGGGCTTTAAGATTCTTTGCCTTGCCCACGTAGATAATCACTCCACTCTCATCATAGTATTGATAACTGCCAGGTTTATCCGGCAGATTAGCAACAATATTCTTCAAGTGTTGCAAACGATTATCTCTTTCTTCCTTCTTCATATGCTCATTATAAAGACAATACCATGTCGTTGTTTCACGTGAAACAACCCACCACCTACATCATCTCTTACTACTTTAAAACTAGACAGTTATTAAAGTGGTGATATCGGTGTCTTTTTCAAAAGCGTCCCTTCCATGTAATCCCTCGTCGGTGATTTCAATGAGGAAGTTCACATATATTTTCTTCGGATGGAATTTGCTAACTAGGTTGTAAGCTGCACGCATGGTACCTCCCGTTGCCAGTAAGTCGTCGTGTAAGAGTACGATGTCATTCTCGTCGATGGAATCTTGGTGAATCTCAATAGTGTCCACACCATATTCTTTTTCATAACTCTCCTGAACCGTTGCAGCAGGTAGCTTACCTGGTTTTCTGCAAAGCACCACACCGGCATCCAGTTTGCAAGCCAATGCCGATGCCATCACAAATCCACGGCTCTCGATACCCACAATCTTGGTTACGCCCTTGTCCTTGTACAACTCATACAATTCATCGAGCATGATTTGCATACACTCAGCATCCTTAAACAGGGTGGTAACATCTCTGAAGTTGATTCCCTTTTGTGGAAAGTCGGGAATACATCTTAGGTGATCTAATAAAAACTTGTTATTCATATTGTTGTATATTTATTGTTTCACGTGAAACTTTTGTTATCTTCCAAGCAATACCAGTAGTACGTTGATGTCGCTGGGTGATACGCCCGGTATCCTACTGGCTTGTGCGATTGTTTCGGGATTGATACGGTTGAGCTTCTGACGGCATTCGATGGATAACGACTGCAGACTGTCGTAATCAAATCTTCCTTTGATCTTGATGTCTTCCAGTCGGTGCATCTTGTCGGCGATGATTTTCTCCCGCTCGATATACCCTGCATATTTCATCTTCACCTCTGCAGCTTCTATGATCTCCTCCCGTCTGTTTGTCGGTGCATCCAACACTTCCTGCAAACCGGGAATCAACGTGGTGAGGTTATGGAGATTGATCTGCGGACGACTGATGAGATCGATGGCTTTGCATCCGGCACGCAGTGGAGTAGTGCCCATCGCCTCCAACCGGTCGTTGACATCCTTCGTCTTGACAGGGGCATTCGCACAGAAATCAATGATCCGCTGAACGGCTTCTTTCTTCTCCATCCACCAGTCATAACGGTCGCGCTTCACAATACCCAGCTCATAACCTTTCTCCGTCAGTCGTGCATCCGCATCATCCTGACGCAGAAGGATGCGATATTCTGCACGTGAGGTGAACATACGGTAGGGCTCGTCGACACCCTTCGTGACCAGGTCATCAATCAGCACACCGATATACGACTCGTCGCGGTGCATGATAAATGGTGTGCCTCCACCACAGTAGATGGCTGCATTCGCACCGGCCACCAACCCTTGTCCTGCCGCTTCCTCATAACCCGTAGTACCGTTTACCTGACCGGCAAAGAAGAGTCCGCCGATAATCTTCGACTCTAAGGAATGCTTCAGTTGGGTGGGGTCGAAGAAGTCGTATTCTATAGCGTACCCCGGGCGGTATGCTTTCACATCACGTAAGGCAGGAATCTTCCGCAGCGCTTCTATCTGCACTTCCATCGGCATGCTCGAAGAGAACCCGTTCAGGTACATCTCGTTCGTATCGGTGCCCTCCGGTTCGAGAAACAGCGGGTGGGAGGTACGCTCAGGGAAGGTAACCAGTTTTGTCTCTATCGAAGGACAATAACGGGGTCCGATGCTTTGTATCTGTCCGTTGTATAACGGCGAATCCTTGATGCCGCCTTGCAGGATACGGTGCACCTCCTCGTTGGTGTTGAAAGTCCAACAAGGCAGTTGTGGGAGCTGACGATGCTCACCGAAGAAAGAAAACTGATGGAAATCATTCTCACCCGGTTGGATCTCCGCGTCTTCGAAATGCACCGAGCGGCGATCAATCCTCACAGGGGTACCTGTCTTCATCCTACCCATCGTGATACCGTGCTGGCAGATGCTTTCAGTGAGATGCTCCACGGCCGGTTCTGCGATACGCCCACCGGGAATCATCTTCTTACCGATATGCATCAAACCATTGAGAAAAGTACCTGCCGTGAGTACGATGGCTTTAGCATAAATCTCTGTTCCCCAGATGGTTACAACACCTTTTACCTGTAGGTTAGGACCTTTTTCCACCAACAGTTCCTCTACCTGATCCTGCCAGATATCCAGGTTGTCGGTATGATCCAATGCCGAGCGCCACGCCCAGATAAACTTCCCACGATCGCATTGGGCTCTGGGGCTCCACATCGCAGGACCTTTGCTGCGGTTGAGGATACGAAACTGTATGGCTGTCTTGTCAGTAATCAGTCCCATCTGTCCGCCCAACGCATCTATCTCTCTGACTATCTGTCCTTTAGCAATACCACCAACGGCAGGATTACAACTCATCTGTGCAATCTTGTTCATATCCATGGTCACCAGACAAGTCTTGGCTCCCATATTGGCGGCGGCTGTTGCTGCTTCGCATCCGGCGTGTCCTCCACCGATGACCAGCACATCATAGTATAACTTCACGACAATGTTTTGAATGGTTTTCTACACGAAAAAGACATGTATCACTTTTGCAAAAGTAAGCATAAAAAATGAATTATACTAAGAAAAGTATTATTTTTGTTTAAAATCTTGGGGAGATAAATAAAAATATATACCTTTGCGTGATATTACAAAACTGTGAATTATCTAGTAACCAAGATATTCCAAATCTATTTAATAACATGAAAAAGTTACTTTTGTTAGGTGATGAGGCGATAGCGTTGGGAGCACTCCACGCAGGGTTGTCAGGTGTCTATGCCTACCCCGGTACCCCCTCTACCGAAATCACTGAGTTTATTCAGGGCAACAAACTGGCCCGCGAGCGTGGTATCCACAGTAAGTGGTCCACCAATGAGAAAACAGCAATGGAAGCAGCCCTGGGCATGTCGTTCATGGGTAAGCGTGCCTTGGTATGTATGAAACATGTCGGTATGAATGTGTGTGCCGACCCGTTTGTCAACTCCGGTATGACGGGTGTCAACGGTGGTATCGTGGTGCTTGCTGCCGATGACCCCTCCATGCACTCTTCACAAGATGAGCAAGACAGCCGCTTCTATGGCAAATTCGCTTTGATTCCTACCTTCGAACCCAGTTCTCAGCAGGAAGCATACGACATGATGCAGGTGGCTTTCGACTATTCCGAAAAACAGAAACTCCCTGTGCTGATGCGTGTTACCACCCGTATGGCACACTCTCGTGCCGTGGTGCAGGTGACAGAGACACCCCGTGAGGAAAACGAACTCAACTACAATGCTGTGGCCAGCAATTGGGTGCTCCTTCCTGCCAATGCCCGTAAACGTAATGATATCGTCTGCGCCCAGCAGGGACAACTGGAGGAGGATGCCGTCAACTCACCCTACAACAAGTATATCGATGCTGCGGATAAGTCGATGGGTATCATCGCCAGCGGTATTGCTTTCAACTATGTCAATGAGTGCTATCCCAACGGTTGCCCCTTCCCACTGCTGAAGATCTCTCAGTATCCGATGCCGAAGAAGCTCATCCGCAGGATGTGTGATGAGTGCGACAGCGTGCTGGTCATCGAAGAGGGACAGCCCTTCATCGAGGATATCCTCCGTGGTATCATGCCGGGTAATGCACTGATCAAGGGTCGTCTGACAGGAGAACTGCCGCGTACCGGTGAGTTGAATCCGGATGTTGTCAAGAAAGCCTTGGGCATGCCTGTTGATGAGTGTTATGCTCCTTGCGAAGATATCGCCCCACGTCCACCAGCCCTCTGTAAGGGATGCGGTCACCGTGATGTATATGCTGCACTCAATGAGGTGCTCCGCGAATACGACAACCCACGCGTATTCGGTGATATCGGCTGTTATACCCTCGGATTCCTGCCGCCATACCGTGCTATCCACTCCTGTGTGGATATGGGTGCGAGCATCACCATGGCAAAGGGTGCTGCCGATGCAGGGCAGTGGCCGTCGGTAGCCATCATCGGCGACTCTACCTTCACCCATTCGGGTATGACCGATTTGCTGGATGCTATCAATGAGAATGCGAACATCACCGTGATAATCAGTGATAACCTCACCACGGGTATGACAGGTGGACAGGATTCTGCCGGTACAAATAAGTTCGAGGCTATCTGCCGCGGATTAGGACTCAGCGATGAGCATCTCCGTGTGGTGGTGCCACTGCCGAAGAACATGCCGGAGATCACACAGATCATCCGTGAAGAGATCAACTATAAAGGCACATCTGTCATCATTCCGCGCCGTGAGTGCATGCAGACACTGCAACGTCATCTGAAACAAAAAAAAGCTAAGGAGGAAAAGAAATGAAATCTGATATTATCCTGTGCGGTGTGGGAGGACAAGGTATCCTCTCTATCGCAACCATCATCGGTGAGGCTGCCATGAATGAGAATCTGTATATCAAACAGGCAGAGGTACACGGAATGTCACAGCGTGGCGGTGATGTGCAGAGTAACCTGCGTATCTCATCCGATCCTATCCACAGTGACCTGATTGCCAAGGGGTCGGCCAACGTGATCATCTCCATGGAACCCATGGAGGCATTGCGTTACCTTCCTTATCTGAGCAAAGACGGATGGATCATCACCTCCAGCACACCGTTCGTGAATATCCCTAACTACCCCGACATGGAGGTGATCAAGGCTGATCTCGCCAAGATCAACAATGTCATCATGCTGGATATCGAGACACTGGCAAAGGAGAATGATATCCCCCGTTCTGCCAATGTGATCCTGCTGGGTGCTGCACAGAAAGCGTTGGGTATAGAATACAGCAAGATAGAGGATGCTATCCGTAATGTCTTCGGACGTAAGGGTGATGCTGTGGTGGAGGCAAACATCAAGGCGCTCGCCTTGGGTAAGGCTGCACAAAGATGATGTGAAAAGGAGTTGATCATGAATACACCAATCAAGAAAGAAATAGTTGACCAGCTGATAGAAGAGCTGGGTATCAAGGACTTTGCCAAGGCAACCATCCGTGAGGTCAAACAGGTGGCTGCCAAGGCAGAGGCTGCCTCCGGCGTGGAGTTTGTGAAGATGGAGATGGGTATTCCCGGACTGCCTGCCGCCAAGGTGGGAGTGGATGCACAGATCAAGGCGCTGCAGAATGGCATCGCTAATATGTATCCGGATATCCAGGGTTATCCCGAACTGAAAAAGCAGGCATCACGCTTCGTGAAAGCATTCATCAACGTGGATGTCAACCCCGAGGGATGCGTGCCCGTGACCGGTTCTATGCAGGGTGCCTTCGCTTCTTTCCTCACCTGTTCACAGGCTGATAAGAAGAAAGACACGGTATTGTTCATCGACCCCGGATTCCCCGTGCAGAAGATGCAGCTGCAGGTGCAGGGCGTGAAATACGAGACCTTCGATGTGTATGACTACCGTGGTGAGAAGCTCGGGCCGAAGTTGGAGAGTTATCTCTCAAAAGGAAATATTTGTGCAATCATCTACAGTAACCCGAACAACCCCTCATGGGTGTGTCTCACAGAGGATGAGCTGAAGATTATCGGTGATATGGCCAACCGCTATGATACCATCATCATGGAGGATCTGGCGTACTTCGCCATGGACTTCCGCCAGGATCTGAGCAAACCCTTCGAACCGCCATACCAACCGTCAGTAGCCCACTATACCGACAACTATATGTTGCTGATCAGTGGCTCGAAGGCATTCAGCTATGCCGGCGAACGTATCGGCGTGGTGTGCATCTCCAACAAACTGTTCCACCGTCATTACCCCGACCTGGCAGCACGCTACGAGAACCTGCCCTTCGGACTGGTCTTCTCCACCCGTATGCTCTATGCCCTGTCATCAGGAACGAGCCACTCCGCACAGTATGCACTGGCAGAAATCTTCCGTGCCGTATGCGACGGGGAATACAACTTCCGTGACGAGATCAAGGTATATGGCGAGCGGGCACATAAACTGAAGGAGATCTTCTGTCGCCATAACTTCTACATCGTTTACGACAGTGATCAGGGACAGCCCATCGCCGACGGATTCTATTTCACTATCGGTTATCCGGGAATGACAAGCGGTGAACTGGCACACGAACTGATGTACTACGGCGTGTCAGCCATCTGTCTGATTACCACCGGCTCGCATCAGGAGGGACTCCGCGTCTGCACCTCGTTCATCAACGACAACCAATACGGTCCCCTCGATGAGCGAATGCAACTCTTCGCAGAGAACCACCCGGTATAGTTTAGAGTTTAGAGTGTATAGTGTAGAGTTATGATTACTCTCGGTGCTGAGTAACAATTTATGTAAGGGCAGGGTTGATCCCTGCCCCTACACGTTTATAGGCAAATAACTCGTATACTCGTCAACTTGTCAACTCGTTTACTGAAAATTATTTCCTCACCAGGATTCGTGCATCCACCGCAATGACATCATTCTCATCTGCCAACAGCGGGTTGATGTCCATCTCCTTGATCTCCGTAGCGAAACGGAGTAGGGTAGAGAGACGCACGATGATCTCTGCATATTTCTTCTCGTTGATACCGGCTTGTCCGCGGGTACCCTTGATGATCTTATAACCGCGCAGCGAGTGAATCATGCTGTATGCCTCTTCGTAGCTCAGCGGGGCCAGACCGCTTGACACATCCTTGAGCACCTCTACGAAGATACCGCCTAATCCGCATAGCACCACATGACCGAAGCGCGGCTCGTACTTCGCACCGATGAACAGCTCCTTACCGTTGATCATCTTCTGTACCATCACGGCAGTGGCATCGGGAATCTGCATCATACGGTCATACTCCAAGGCGAGATGCTCCGGCGTGCGCACATTCAGTGCCACACCACCCACATCACTCTTATGCACCGGTCCTACCACTTTGGCAACCACCGGGTAGCCGCACTTCTGTGCAAAGTCGAGGATCGCCTCCTTGTCATCACTGACAAACTCCGGCACCGTGGGGATACCGGCACTCTGCAACAACTCGTGAACGAGGTTCGGGGAGATATACCCGTCCTCTTCGATGCCGTCGATGATCTGACGGATGCGCGGCACATCGACACCACGTATCTGAATAGACTGGTCGGCAGGCTCCGGCGTACGCATGATCTGCGTCAGCGCCGTAGCTAATGTCACCTCGTCGGAGAAGTTCACATGACCGCGCTGCAGGAACTCAGCCACCTCAGGGCCGGCGGTGTTCACACTCGGCAGGATGGGGAAGATCGGTTTCTTGCACGATAAGATCTTCTTGTGCAGCACATCATAGGCATCATACAACTGCACCAGACCCGGGGTGCCGAAGATCACCATGATAGCATCGATATTCTTAAATTTCTTCTCGCAATAGTCAATGGCGATACCTAAGTGCTCGGGCGTGCCGGTAGCTAAGATATCGATGGGGTTGGCAGCGGAAGAACCAGGGAACAACTGTGCCTTCAGCTCCTCAGCAATCGGTCCGTCAAGCGGCGGCACCTTCAGTCCACCCTTCGACAAAGCATCGGTGAGCATCACACCGGGACCACCGGCATGCGTCACAATGGCGATGTTCTTACCGGTGAAACGAGGCAGCGTGAAGATACATCCAACCGTCGTCAGCTCCTCACGGGAGAAACAACGCACGATGCCCGCCTTGCGGAACAAAGCCTCGACAGCGGAATCACTAGACGCAATGGCACCGGTATGACTGGAGGCGGCACGACTGCCACTCTCGGAAGAACCGGCCTTGATAGCTGCGATCCTGCAACCTTTCTTGATCAGCGAGGTGGCATGATACAACAGCTTGTCGGGGTCGGAGATATTCTCGATATACAACAGCTTGACAAGCGAGTCTTTCTCAGGATCGAAATGGTTGTCCATATACTCCAGCACCGTCTCAATACCGATCTGGTGACCGTTGCCGATCGACCACACCGAGTTGAAAGGTAATCCCTTCGTCACAGCACTCTCAAGGATGAAGACGGCAGTGGCACCCGAACCGGAGATAAAGTCAACACCCTTCGGGTTGAGATTGGGAATAGGCTTCGTGAACACAGAGTGATGCCAACGGGTGAGCAGACCGATACAGTTAGGACCGATCAGCGAACAACCGTATTTCTCACACGTCTGAAGGATATGCTCTTCCAGCACAGCACCTTCTTTCGTCTCCTCACCGAAACCGGCCGACAGGATGATAAAGGCACGCACCTGTTTCTCGGCGGCCAGGTAATCAACATAGTCGGGACAGAATTTCGCAGCCACAACGATAATGGCAAGATCGGTGGGAGGTAACTCTTTCATGTCATGGAAAACCTTTATTCCCTGCACCTCATCCTCCTTCGGATTGACGATGCGTAAAGTGCCCTGGTAGTGACCGCTAAGCAGATTGCGCACTACAGCACCACCTGGTTTGTGTACGTTGTTGGAACCGCCAACAACCACAATACTCTCAGGCTGAAGCAATTGTTTGTTTATCATGGTTCAATTTTTTGATTATTGATGCAAAATTAATACAATTCTCTAATAACAACAAATAAACAAGCAATTTTTTTAGTGATGAGTAAACAAGTTGATGGAAGGAAGCGTAACGGATCGGACACCTCGCCCCCAGCCGTGGGGGGAAAGTCGCGATTAAGCGAGTGCAGAGCCATGCTTACATGAGCTATGCCGAACTGACGAACGAGTGAGCGCAGAGTGAAACTTGTTTCAACTATGCCGAGCGAGGAGGAAGAAGACGAAGTCAATCGTGAGCGAGTTCGATGTGGAACATCAAAGGCTGGGAGAGGGGGGAAACACTCAGGGACAGGTATGCAAAGCGGCCCTGGCCCGAGAAGGGAATTTAAAGGGAAGTTATCGCTTCGCTCAAGGAGTTAAAAGGAAGTAGTTTAAAAGTGAAGAGTGAAGAATTGCCCTCTCGTTCATCCGCATTTCCGAATGCGGATGCATTGAGTTGGGGATTTGTAATCCCCATCATCCCCGTAAATCATTTGTGCATACAATAGCATTCATAAATTCAAACCATGTGCTTTTGTGCGAATTACAAATTCGCTTCTCATTGCTGCCGAATAACAAATTTGGCAGAACGGAGCACTGAAAGTGCGTCAGAACATAGGCAGGGGTAAGCGAAGCGTAACCCCTGCGAAAAGGTTCGCCATTCATTGAGTGCCGAAGGTACGGCAGAGTATCTGTCATCCCTTTAGAGTTTTAATTATGGCAATAATATAGCAGTTGGTACATGTACTTAATAACCGCAATGCGGTTACCGCACAATAGCCGTGGGTCGTAAGACCTACGGACAAGGTGT
>JAFZPF010000069.1 GCA_017550455.1 Prevotella sp. | reverse complement strand
TCTCCCATCAGGATGTTACGCTGCTCCTGGGTAGCATCGGTGAGCAGACCGTCTTCGATAGCCTTCAGACCCATGTTTGCCTGACGGATGGCATACCAGCCACCACCCCAGAGAGCCTTGTCAAAACGTTCACCGGAACTATTTGGAATCTGGCCTACAGCCCAGTTTCTGTCAAGGAAACAGTCGCTCTTGCCTATATAACTACGATAGTTTCCGTTATCAATCTGGAAGCCCATGAGGTACTCACCGTTACCGGTAGTGATAACCTCGTCCTCGCCCCAGTTAAACGAACTTACCCAATATGACTTTGCCACATCAGGGATCACATTAAACATTACCTCGACATAGCCTTGGAAATTGGCGAAGTTCTTAAACGCATCCTCTTTCTGAAGCACTGACTCAGAGTCGCGCTCAAAATACTCAGTACATGAGGTCAGTACCATCGTACCGGCGAGCAATGCGCAAAAAACATATATAAATAATGACTTTTTCATCTTTCTTTATTTTATTATAATGTGACTCTAAGACCAAGGTTAAAGCGGCGCTGTGTAGGATAAGCACTCCAACCGCCGGTATTCGATTCACGGTCATCCGGCATATCTGTCCACAAAGCCAGGTTGTTACCGTTTATAAAGAGTCTCAGGCTCTCAAGACCTGCTGACTTCAACCATTTCTCCTTTGAGAAAGTATAGGAAATCTCAGCATATTTCAAGCGGAGGTATGAACCGTCGAACATGAAACGTGTACCATTGGTATAATCACTCTTCTGAGTCAGCCAGCGTGGCAGTGGCACATCCGCATTCTGATCGTCAGCAGTCCAGTAGCTGCCCTCGTAGTAAGCCGTGTTACGGGTACCGCCAAGGCTCTCCAGACCCACTGAACGTGATACGTTGTTCGTTCCATAGAACTGTACGAAGGCGCTCCATCCTTTATAATCGACACCGATCTGGAAGTTCACGGTATTCTGAGGAATGCTGGTGAATCCGTAAGGTACGCTATCATCCTGTGAGATAACGCCGTCGGCATCATAGTCGAGGATGACATAGTTACCGGGCTTACGTGCCTCGTCCTTGTCGTTATGGCCGGTGCTTCCGTAAAGCTCATCCCAGTTATTGTAGTAGCCATGATCCAGATAGGTATAGGTTTGGTTGATGGCCTTTCCGGCTTTCTTCTGATATTCAGGCTTGAACATGGGGTCGTCTGCCTCCTTGATCTTACTGGTAGCGTGGGTGTATGCAACATTACCCCACAGACGCCAGTCGCTGTTCAGCTGCTTGTTATAGCGGATATCGATCTCATAACCGGAGCTTGTCACCTTACCCATGTTTGCTACAGGAGCTTTGCCACCGAAGTAAGAAGGTACGGCGCGCATATCACCACCGAGCAAAATGTCTGAACGGTTCTCCTTGAAGTAGTCGATAGAACCGGTGATCAATCCACCCATGAAACCGAAGTCGACAGCCACATCGGTCTTCTTTGCAATCTCCCAGTGCAGGTCAGGGTTACCCTGCTGTGTCTGCTGCCACCAGGTATAAGGGCTGCGTGCCGGGTCAACACCTGTCAACTCCTGACGGAAGCTACCGCTGTTCTCCCACTTATCCTGATAGAGCCAACGGCCATAAACTGCTTCGTTGATATAGTCATCACCGATCTCACCATAGGATGCACGAAGTTTCAACATATCCACAATGTGCTTATCCACCAGTCTCTTCATGAATGGCTCCTCACTGATCAACCAGCCGATAGCTCCTGAGTTGAAGAAAGCAAAGCGGTTGTCTTTAGAGAAGATCTCTGATCCGTTGTATGCACCGTTGTACTCGAGCATATAACGACGAGCGAAGTCGTAGGTAACACGGAATACATAGTTCTCACGATAGTGAGGTGACTGACTACCGCTTGCATATTGCTCACGGCTCCAGTTACCCATGGCTCCCACGGTATGCTGACCGAAGGTACGGGCGTAGTTCAACTGAACAGAATAGTTCAGACGACGGTATGTCAACCAGTCATTGACCGAACCGGCTCCTGTTCTCCATGCGTTGTTGTTCTTGAAGTCGAATTTATAAAGAGCATCGGGCTCACCACCCTGATAGGTAGGTTTTCCTGTCTCGGGATCAATCCACTTCTCCAAGTTAGCTTCCCAGTCGTTGGTATCGTCAATACCGCGGCCGCCCTCGTTGAAGGCATTGTCGAATGCCAGTTTTACCTGTGCGCTCAAACCCTTGGTGATGAAGTCAAGGTTCTGCTCCAGTGTAAAGTCAGTGTTCAGACGGTCGTCGGTGGTATAACCGATACCGTTCACACTCAGGTCCTCCATAGAGTTGGTAGCAGCCTGTGTGGGGTTCGGTGCATAATATCCGAAGGTACCGTCGCTGTAGATCGGACGGAAGGAGTCTGGCGAGATGCCATAGAATGCCGACCATACCAGGTTCTCATATTGTCCCTGTGTGGCTTTCTTCACAGCATGTGAACCGGAGAGGTTGACATGTAGCTGTGTGGTCTTCGTCAGGTTGAAGTCCAGGTTTGAACGTACATTGATACGGTCGTAAGAGAATCCTGGCTGATATCCGCGGAAGTTAGGTACTTGTTTGTAGATGTCACCCTCGTGTGCATAGTCAGCGCTGGCGAAATACTTCACCCACTTGCTACCACCGGAGAGGTTGACGTTCACTGTATAAGAGGTAGCGACATCTTTCAACAGCTCGTCCACCCAGTTTACGTTAGGATAACGCTCCATCTCCTCGCGGTTGGCAGGATAACGGTATTTGTGCAGACGATCCTGTGTGAGGTAGTACGACCAAGCCTCGGGACGATAGGGAAGCTCACTCTCGATAACCTTGTTACGAAGGTTCAAGGCATCGTAGGCATCCATCATGTCGGGCAACTTTGAATAAGTCTTCAACGTTGTGCTGGCATTGATGTTAATGGTGGCTTTACCCTCCTGACCACGCTTGGTGGTAATCAGGATCACACCGTTAGCACCACGCACACCGAACACGGCCGTTGCAGAGGCATCCTTCAACACAGAGATACTTGCTACTGAGTTGATGTCAACACTCGACATCGGGCGCTCGACACCATCCACAAGGATCAGCGGCGCACTGGAGTTCCAAGATGTGACACCACGGATGGTGATCTCGGGATCCTCATCACCAGGCTTACCTGTTGTACTCATCGTCACAACACCTGGCAGGTTACCCGTCAGAGCCTGTCCGAGACTTGTCACACCACCCGTACGCTCAAGCACTTTTGAGTTCGTCTGTGTGATGGCACCCACCACAGATTCTTTCTTCTGTTGGCCGAATCCCACCACGACAACTTCTTCGAGCAGTGAATTATCATTCAATACAATGTTAAACACACGCTGCTTACCGACGACCTTTTCCTGTGTGGTCATACCCACGTAAGAGAAGACGAGTGTAGCAGCCTCAGATGGAACCTTCAACGTAAAGTTACCGTCGAAATCTGTCACCGTGCCCATAGAGGAGTTTCCTTTCACTATGACTGTAGCACCGATGAGGGGTTCCGCATTTGCATCTTTGACATTTCCGCTGACCGTAATGTCTTGGGCATATAGTGTTGAGCTGTATGCCATCAACATCAAAATCGCGAGAAAAGTCTGTCTGATTAATTGCTTTAACTCTTTCATTTTGTCAGATTTTGATTCATAGTTTTATACGTATTTTGATTATGTTTCATTCTCTTGCTGTGCAAAGATAATACATTATTCCTTTTCGCATTTTTAATATTGTTACATGGATTTTGTCATTTGTAACACTTTTTAAAATATATCGTTTTGCCGTTGCTTAAGACTTGTTTAACAATATTAAGACCTTTGTTCGGCCTTTGCAACCGTTGTCCGTTAAGCGAGTAATATTCCTCTTTCACACACTGCTCATCCGATACCTGTAAGATGGTGGATGGCGTTTCCCCGTCGTCACTCAGATAGACACTTTTGATATATACAGGTGAACCGCCGTAGGTCCAGAAGCCGACGATATAGATATGTGAGGGATCCACGTTGTGGTCGAACTGTGTACACTGATCGTCTTTATAGGCGACCATCTTTTGCAGGTCGATGACCATCTTTGTCTGATTGTTATCGAAATTACTCCGGTAGGGAGCCGACCAGTAATTGTTGTTGTCAAAGAGTCGGAAAGAGGTGCCGCATGATTGTGCCTGATGGAGTTCCACGACGAGGTATTTCGATTTTGACAAGTCAACACCCTGAGGATATTGCCAGCCGCCAAAACCATACTTTCCTGTTTTCAGACAGCCGGTAGCCTCGTCAAACGTGCCTTGCTCCCAGATATTGGGGTTGAAAAACTCTTCCGTCAGTGAGAAGAGAGGTTCTTCCTTCAACTCAGGACGGTAATCCGGCTGATTGATCAGATCGGCATATTCCTGGGAGGCATAATACTGATACCATCGGTAGCAGGGACGCGGACAAGCCTCAGGATCTGTGAGGAAAGTCTGCCCGTCGGCGGCGTTGTCATCGTATTTCGCCAGTTGGTCCCCACCGGTGAACAACAGCCAACTCACATTGCATGTCTCATCGGCAATGCGTTTGAAGTTTGCCCCGAAGCCGGTCTTCCCGGCTTCACCGGTAACTGATTTTCCCCACGATAGCGGGGCGTATTTCGAAGGAGCCCAGTCCATCTCCGTCACCACGACAGGATGATCGACGGCCACGGGCATGATCTGAGCATCCCATCCTCTCTTGAATTCACGGTAGTTCACCACCACCTCGTCATCTCCATGACCACCGTTATACCATCCGGGGTAGCAGTGTACGGCATAGCCGATATTCTCCCCTTTGATGGGATATTTGGCAAACCCCGCATAGTTCGACTGATATCCCAGTCCGGGAATCAGCAGGATATTGTCGCAGTAATGCCTGATGGTGTCGACGATTTCCTGGAAGTATTCAGTCATCTCCTGATCTCCCGCGCGCGTACCATCTTTATAATATATACCGATCGGCTCGTTGGCAAGCTCGAACATGACGGCACCGTTATTCTTCAACTTGGGTTGTTGTGCCACATGTTTCCATACCTTCAGCAGGTAATCCTGATATTCGCCGTCAACATAGATCTTCTCAGGGCAGACGCCCGGTGGGCGCATGACGACATAGAGCCCTTTGCTGATGGCATACTCAGCCATCGGGATGAACACCTGGTCGAGATACGTCTTGAAACGGTTGAAGTCGAAAGCAGAGA
This sequence comes from Prevotella sp., assembly GCA_017550455.1. Lineage (GTDB taxonomy): Bacteria > Bacteroidota > Bacteroidia > Bacteroidales > Bacteroidaceae > Prevotella. Next base: position 7,487 of record JAFZPF010000069.1, on the reverse strand, counting down.
TGTCATTCTCCCCTGTGGTGCTTACGCCCGGGGTGTTCGACCAGTAGGGGTCCATGTGTTGGCGGACAAAAGTCATCTTCCATCCGGCATTCATGATTTTGTCGATGATACCCTTGTTGTAGTTCAGACACCCGTTAACATTGTAATCGTTCCATTGGGTACCCTTCTCATTGAAATAGGGACTGAACGTCTGGGCAAATCCGTGGAGATTGTGCTTGACACCGTTGGCATCAACGAGGAAAGGACCTTCCACATGCAACGGTGACAGGGTTGTCTCCTGAGCATGGAGAGACAACGTGCATACACTACAGAAGGCCAATAACAAGCATGTAGTTGATAATTTTTTTCTTAAAAACATATCCTTTGATATCAGATATTAATTTGGTATGTAGGTAATAAAGTTAGAGGATTTTCAAATTTCTCTCATGTGCAGGACGGTTTCTTGACCCTATCTCAGGGATGAGCATTTCCTGTCGCACAAATTTTTTGCAAAAGTAACCCCAAAAGTTAAATTGTCCAAACTGCAATGTTTCCCGTTTTTTATTTTTTGTAACATTCGTTTGGAAGATTTGCGTAATTCCCGTATATTTGCAAAAACATGTAACATTTAGGAGATGACGCGTAGAATTCCACTTTTTATATTGACATTATTTGTTACCTTATGTGTATCTGCCCAGTCAGGTAAGCTTTTCAACACCGACAACCTGTTGTCCAGCAATATGGCGACACAGGTGTTTCAAGACACCGACGGTTTTATATGGGTAGCGACACAGAATGGCTTGACCCGTTATGACGGATATCAGTTTCATACCTATAAAAAGGAAGATGAGCAGTCGGGTCTCAGCGGTAACTATATCAACTGTGTCACCCAGAGCCGTAAAGGCACCATCTATGTGGGGAATAATTTCACGGTACAGAGCTACGACGGAGCACAGTTTCGTGATCTCCGGTTAAAGGATGCCGACGGTCATCCGATAGTCACCTATATACATTATCTAATGGAGACCAGCAAGGGTGTCATGCTGGCTTGCACCTCCGGTTACGGCATCTTGCGCATTGATGAGAAGAACACGTCGATGCAGACAGACCGGCAACTGAGCGGTAACCTGAGTTTTGTGAGGTATGTCTTGGAGGATTCCATGGAGCGTTTCTGGATCCTCACCGAGAGCAATGGTCTTGTCCTTGTGGAGGGTAACCGCCGCACGGCGTTTTTCCAGGACCCTGACCATAAGTCGATGCTGATGGAGATCAAGCAGGATTCGAAAGGCAATATCTACGCTGCTGTCTATGGGAAAGGCATCTACCAGTTTGATGATAACAAACGGCGTTTCGAGCTCATCGGCAAGACGGCGGGCTTATCCATACGTACGTTTTATACGGCGCACAACGGACAACTCCTGCTGGGTTGTGACGGTCAGGGAGTGGTTATCTACGATCCGAAGACAGACCAGCTGACGGATAATCCCTTCTACAGCAATCAGATGGACCTGAAGAAGGGTAAGGTCAGCTCTATTCTCGAAGACCGTAACGGAAATATCTGGATCTGTTTTTTGCAGAAAGGACTGTTCATGCAGCCCAAGGCCAAGATGAACTTCGGTTATATGGGTGAGCGCCTGGGGCAGCGCAATGTTATCGGCTCCAACTGTGTGACAAGTCTTCTTGTCGACAGTCATGGGCGCCACTGGATCGGTACGGATAAGGACGGACTCTATCTGATGGATGGCACTTATTCCTCTGCCCGCCATTTTGTCAACTGTCCTTCCACCATCCTCTCGATGGCTGAAGACAACAAAGGACGCATCTGGCTGGGATCCTACAACCAGGGATGTGGGTGGATAGAACCGTCGTCAGGCCAGTGGCATCCCGTGGATTTACAACTGGATAAGAACGTCAGTGTCTTTGGCATTGCGGCGACCGCCAATGGCGATGTATGGATAGCCACGATGGGCTACGGACTGATCCGTCTCAATACCGGGACGGGTAGGAAAGAGGTTTATGCGATGAAACAAGGGGCGGACACCAACCGTAAGGTAAACAGCCTTCCTAATAACTTCCTGACCTATCTCTGTCTTTCCCGCGATGAGCGTAAGCTCTTCGTTGCCAGCTCCATCGGTCTCTCCTGTTATGATATCAAGAACGACAGCTGGGTCAACACCTTAGGGACAAACTGTCCCAACAGCAATATCTTCACACGGTCGGTGTATGTCGATGCCCGTGACAGGGTATGGCAGGGTACCAACGAAGGACTCTACTGCTACGACCTCCACACCCATAAAGACCGTTATTACACCACGAAAGACGGTCTGCCCACGAACAGCATCGCCTCCGTGATCAGCGACAAAAAGGGAAACCTGTGGCTGGGCACCTATCAGGGACTGTGCTGCTTCAACCCGGATAAGATGACGTGCAACAACTATTACGTGGATAACGGCCTGCAAGGCAGTGAGTTCACCGAGGGTGCCGTGGCTAAGAACGCCTCGGGGGACCTGATCTTCGGTGGCACCGGCGGCATCAGCTGGTTCAACCCCTCCGACATACAGCCGCAGGAGTGGAAAGCCAAGGTTTATCTTACCGGACTCATCTTAGGGAAGACACCCGTCACGGCCGGTGTGAAGTCGGGCAGATATACGGTTACCGACAGTCTTGTCATCAATTCCAACCGTTTCGACCTGAACTATAATGACAACTCCTTCACCCTGCAGCTGTCAACCTTCACTTACGACAATCCCGAGCATATCACCTATCTCTACAGCATCAATGATGAGGAATGGATACGTCTGCAGACCGGTATCAACGAGATCACCTTCAGCCGGTTGTCACCGGGCACCTACCGGTTCCGCATCAAAGCCATCAACAACCAACAGGAGACGGAAGTCCGTAAGTTCACCATCAAGGTGCACGTGCCGTGGTATGCCTCTTTCTGGGCGATCGCCTGCTATCTGTTGTTGGCAGCCTTGTGCGTATGGCTCCTCATCCGTAGCAAACAGCGGAAACTACAGGATCAGTTGCGTATGCAGGAGTACGAACATGCTGAGCAGATGGCCGATGCTAAACTCCGTTTCTTCATGAATATCAGTCATGAGATACGCACGCCGATGACGCTGATCGTCACCCCCCTGCAGTCGCTGATGAAACAAGACAAGGATCCCCAGCGGCACAGCCTCTATGAGACGATGCGCCGCAATGCCGAGCGTATCCTCGGACTGATCAACCAGATGATGGACCTGCGGAAGATCGACAAGGGTCTGATGAAGATGCATATGTGTGAGACAGACTTGGTGGGCTTCGTCGGGGATATCTACGCGATGTTCGGCCAACAGGCAAAGGCGAAGAATGTCCAGTTCATATATAATCACGATGTGGAGAATCTTCCTGTCTGGATTGACCGGAGTAACTTCGACAAGGTCATCGTCAATATCCTTTCCAACGCATTTAAGTTCACCAAGCCCGGGGGCACGGTCAAGATCAACCTGACACATGACAATAGCCATGCCTCTATATCCTTCTACAACGACGGTGATAAAATACCCGAAGAACACCTGGGGAATATCTTCAAGCGGTTCTACCAGCTGCCTACCGTTGCCAATGACCGCAACGTCGGCACGGGCATCGGCCTCGATCTTACACGGTCGCTCGTTGAGCTGCATCACGGAACCATCGATGCTCACAACATGGAGAATGGGGTGGGGTGCGAGTTTGTGGTGACCATCCCGCTGGGCAACAGTCATCTGCAACCCGACGAGATGATCAGCCGGCCGCAGGAGTTGACAAGGACGGATACCCTCCTGGAGGAGAGATACGACGAGGATGCCGCTTCCGAGGTGATCGACAAGCTGAAACGCAGGAAGACCATCGTCATTGTGGAGGATGATGATGAGATCAGGGATTTCCTCAAGACAGAGTTCAGTACCAACTACGATGTGGTCACCTGTGCCAACGGACTGGAAGGCTTGAAGGAGATCTTTACGACCATGCCCGACTTGGTGATTTCCGATATTATGATGCCGGAGATGGACGGCAGCATGCTCTGCTCAAAACTGAAGATGAACCCGTCGACCGATCATATCCCTGTGATCCTGCTGACGGCGAAAAACCGTGACGAGGATCAGCTGGAGGGCCTGGAGACGGGTGCTGACGCGTATATCGTGAAACCGTTCAACATGGATATCCTCCGCCGTACGGTCATCAATCTGATCAATAAGGTGGATATGCTCCGTCTGAAATACAGTCGTAATGACCTGTTGGAGGAACAGGTGGATGAGGTGCAGATGAAATCGCCGGATGAGAAACTGCTAGAGCGTGTGATGAAGGTGATCAACAACAATATCGACAATTCCGACCTCAGCGTGGAGTATATCTCCAACGAGGTGGGCATCAGCCGTGTCCATCTGTACCGTAAGATGAAGGAACTCACGGGAAAGACACCTTACGATTTCATCCGTAATATCCGTCTGAAGCAGGCTGCTCATCTGTTGGCGAACAACAATATGAACATCAGCGAGGTGATGTATGCCTGTGGATTCAACAATTCCGCGTCTTTCTCAACGATCTTCAAGAAGTTCTACGGCATATCACCCCGCGAATATATGCATAAACATGCGGATAGCAATCATGCGGCTGAAGAGGAATGACGTCAGTTGAAGGGCGTCATGGTGAAGCTGTCCACGTCAAGCCATCCCCCTTGTTTCTTCGTTGCATAGCAGAAGATGGCATAACGGGTGCCCATGAACAGTTTCCTGTAGTCGAAGACCATCTTGTAGTCACCGCCGATGGGTGTCCACCGCTTCCCGTCCGTGCTGTAATAACACTTCGCGATGTCACGGTCGGGAAGGAAGTCACCGTCTATGCGCAGCCAGATCTTCTGTCCTCTGACCGTCACCGTCTCAATATCTTTCTGCTCGACGCTCGTCACGGCCTTCTCATCGTCTGAGAGGTTCACCACCTGCTCCGACATACTCAGGGAGAATTTCCCCTTGCCCAGCCGTTTCAGTGTCAGCACGCCCGAATGCCCGTTGAAGACAGCCAGTCCGGCATGGTCACCCTCACGCAGATGCGACACATCAAGCGAGACGGTGGCACTGCAGGTAGGACCTTCCATGCGCTGGGTGATCGTGTTGGGCGCCAGGTAGAGGTTGTCCACGACCCTGTTGGTTTTCAAACGCAGGAACCCCGGTCGTTCGACCAGCGACCAGGCGCTGTTGACCGGGTTGTGGTTCCACTGCCATTCCGGCTTTAAGGAGGTGCCGCTGAAATCATCACTGGTCATGATACGCTGGCAGACGATGCCCTCGGCGGGTTTCGTCATCTTCCCCGGCACGCGGCCTGCGCGGTCGCCCAGCATCGGCCATCCGTCACGCCAGTGGCAAGGCAGCAGTGTCAATATCCGTCCTACGGCCCCGTGGTCTTGGAAGATCACGCCGTACCACCGTCCGTCGGCACCGTCCACGATGGTGCCCTGCCCCACATAGGGGAACCCGCCGAAGGGTGATTGCAGGATGACCTTCTTCTCGTACGGTCCGTGGATGTCGTCAGCGCGGTAACATACCTCCCGACGATGTCTTCCCGGTGCGAACACATGTGAGATCATCAGCAGGTAATAGCGGCCGTCGTGCTTGATCATACGACTGCCCTCGAGCAATCCTGTCTCGTCGGCCTCACGCTTGAAGATCTGGGTGTCTGTTCCCGGAATGACATCCGACAGGTCGGCTTTCAGCTCACACATCTGTCCTGTTCCATAGACCACATAAACCCTGTCGTCATCGTCAAAGAACAGGGAGGCATCGTGGAAATGCCGTAGGCGCGACACCAGCTGCCACGGTCCTTCAGCCTTTTCAGCCGAATAGATATAGGTACGTCCCATGGGTCCTTCCTCGTTAGGGGCGAACAAGACATAGAATCGGCCTTTGTGGTATTTCAGGGAGGTGGCCCACTGCCCCCGTCCGTATGCCGTGCCCTCCAGCAGGTCGTATTTCGGGGAGTCGGTCAGACGGTCGAAGACATAGCTTACCGTCTCCCAGCTCGTCAGGTCGCGTGAGCGCATCACGGGAGCCCCGGGCATCATGTGCATCGTCGTCGTCACCAGGTAATACCAGTCGCCCACACGGATCACGTCAGGGTCGGGCGTGTCTGTCCACGTCATGGGATTGCTGCATTTCTCACGCAGCGTGGCAGACACCTGTTTCAGGGCATCTGCCAGTGCCCGCCGCCAGTAATCCCAGTTGTGATCGCCGGAGAGTACCCGCATCTCATAGGGGATGGCCCGTGAGCGTAATGCCTTCACGAAATCCATGTTCCCCTCGAGGGTGAAGTCCTGGTCACCACAGTCGATGAACCAGCTCACCTGTTGCCAGCGCTGTGCGTCAGCCTCCGTACCGCCTTCCACGATCTTGATGGGGTTATGCCGCTCCACATTCTGCTGCCGCCATTCTCCCAACGGATCGTTCTTCAGGAATGCCAACGGCTGTCGCCTGAGGTACGCACTCATGGCATAGACCACGTTGAACATCTCAGGATGGCGCAGTCCGTAGCCCACACTGCCGTCACCGCCCATGGAGAACCCGGCCACGGAGCGCATGCCCCGCTGACGGTCCACCCGGTAATGGGTCTCGATATATGGCAGCATCTCACGGAAGAAATAATCCTCGAAAGGCCATTCCGGCTCGTTGAACCAGATCATCCGACCGCCCTCGTTGGCCTCGGCACAGGCAATGATCATCGGTTCCATGGCACCGCACGCCACCAGACTGTCAACGGTCTGTCCCAGCTTCCCATCGTCTATCCACTGTCTGCTCGGGCATCCCCCGCCATGGAGCAGATAAAGCACAGGGTAGCACCTGCCGGATGTCTCGTAGCCGTCGGGCAGACATATCACATACTCCCGCTCCGTAATGCCGGGAAGGAGCTTACAGGGCATCCGCCGCTGTTCGACCAGACAGCCCGCACTGGCTGTACTGCAAAAACCGATGATCATGACGATCACTGATAACACGCTTTTCCTCATACTTTTTCTTTATTATATTCTTCTTTTATCTTCGTTCATTCTTTTGCAAAGATAAAACTTTTATATGAAAAGACAAATCCTTTTTTGTTTCAATAACCTTGTCAAATGTAACAAGATGAGTTTTTGAGCGATGACGCTTTCAGCGTCTGTTGCCAACTGCTATATGATTACATAAATAATAGTTAATAATTAATAGTTAATAGTTATAATATAGCAGATGGCACATGTATGAACTTAATAACCGCAACGCGGTTACCGCTCAATAGCCGTGGGTCGTGACGACCCACGGACGTGTTATGGTAACAATTATTCAACCCTGAATGGGTTGCCCATCAAATACATTGGGGCACGCCTTCAGCGTGCATATTTGTTCTTGCCTTGTTTTCCGCAGGTCTTCGACCCGCGGCTACTGAGCGTTGACGCTTTTAGCGTCATATGCCATCTGCATAAAAATAAGTGAAGAGTGAAGAATAAAATAAGGGAATGA
>JAFZPF010000068.1 GCA_017550455.1 Prevotella sp. | reverse complement strand
GGCACCTACGATAGACTCAGCGAACAACTTACGTGTCTCAGGACCTGCATCCAAGCCTTCCCATCCCTCAGGAATGGCATTGGCAGGACATACCTGTGTGTTTGCATCGTTAGAGAAAGAATCAGCGGCGATACAGTCAGTACCCAAAACGAGGTTTACGCCATTCTCCTTTGCTTTCTTGATCACGTCGAGGGCAACATCCAGTTTGTCAAGCTCTACGATAGAGTTACCGATCTCACCACCCTGCGCCTTAGCGAAAGTATAGGTCATACCACCACAGAGAATCAGGTTGTCCACCTTACCGAGCAGGTTCTCGATGATACCGATCTTTGTAGAGACCTTGGAACCACCCATGATAGCAGTGAACGGACGCTGGATATTACTGAGCACTGCTTTAACGGCATTCACTTCTTTCTCCATCAGATAACCCAACATACGGTTGTCTTTGTCAAAGAACTCATCGATAACAGCGGTAGAAGCATGCTTGCGGTGAGCCGTTCCGAAAGCATCCATCACGTAAGCGTCAGCATAAGAAGCGAGCTTCTTGGCAAACTCCTTCTGAGATTTCTTCATGGCTTTCTTTGCCTCCTCATACTCAGGAGCATCCTTCTCAATACCTACTGGCTTACCCTCTTCCTCAGGATAGTAACGGAGGTTCTCCAACAACAGGGCCTCACCCATCTTCAGGGCAGCAGCCTCCTCAGAAGCATTAGCACAGTCGGGAGCAAACTTCACGTCAACACCCAGAGCCTTGCTGACAGCAGGAACGATTTGTTTGAGAGACATCTTAGGGTTAACCTTACCTTTTGGTTTACCCATGTGTGACATCATGATGACAGCGCCGCCATCATTCAGAATCTTCTTCAGTGTAGGAAGAGCACCACGGATACGGGTGTCGTCAGTTACCTGTCCATTCTCATCGAGTGGCACGTTAAAGTCTACACGTACAATCGCTTTCTTACCAGAAAAATTAAATTGATCAATTGTCATACCTTATATATTTTATAAAAATCTCTTTTACCAATGCAAAAATAATTATTTTTCCTGATATGTAGAGAAAAGAACGACATATTTTAATCTTTTTTGTAGCATTGATTGACTTAGGTCATGTTTTTATGAGTTGACGAGTAAACAAGTTGACGAGTTGACAAGTTATTAGTTTCTGAGTTGATGAGGTATCGAGATACCGGGATTTCGAAGTATCGAGATATCGAAGTATCGAAATATCTAAATATGCACTAAAAATCTTGTTGCAGCATCAAAAAGCGGTTAAATATACAAAAAACAATAATCAATTGGTATAAAAATAACAAATTTCAAGGAATAATTAAAAAAAACTATCATTTTGTTTGCGCAAACAATATTTTTATGTAACTTTGCAAGCGGTAAAAAGATTGTTTTTTAAAACAGCAAGATTATGAATGCATTAAGTGTAGTGGAGAATCTGAAACAGCGATTCCCGAACGAGCCTGAATATATCCAGGCTGTTAGTCAGGTATTAGGAACCATTGAGGAAGAGTACAACAAACATCCTGAGTTTGATCAGCAGAACCTGATTGAGCGTCTCTGTATCCCCGATCGACTGATACAGTTCCGTGTCACATGGGTGGATGACAAAGGAAAGGTGCAGACCAATATGGGTTACCGTATCCAGCACAACAACGTGATTGGTCCGTATAAGGGTGGTATCCGTTTCCATGCCACAGTAAACCAGAGTATCCTGAAGTTCCTTGCCTTTGAGCAGACCTTCAAGAACTCCCTCACTACCCTACCGATGGGAGGTGCCAAGGGTGGTTCAGACTTCTCTCCCCGTGGTAAGAGCAATGCCGAGGTGATGCGTTTCTGCCAGGCTTTCGTTCAGGAGTTATATCGTCATATCGGTCCTGATGAGGATGTGCCGGCCGGAGATATCGGTGTCGGTGGTCGTGAGGTAGCTTATATGTTCGGTATGTACAAGAAACTCACTCATCAGTGGAGCGGTGTCTTTACCGGTAAAGGACTGGAGTTCGGCGGTTCACTCATCCGTCCGGAGGCTACCGGTTACGGTAATGTCTATTTCCTCTGTAACATGCTGAAGACCCGTGGTCTTGACCTTAAGGGAAAGACTGTGTTGGTGAGCGGTTCTGGTAATGTAGCCCAATATACGATGGAGAAATGTATCGAGTTAGGTGCTAAGGTGCTTACCTGTTCTGATTCCGACGGATATATCTATGATCCCGATGGCATCGACCGTGAGAAACTCGACTTCATCATGGAACTGAAGAATATTGAGCGTGGTCGTATCCGTGAGTATGCTGAGGAGTACGGTGTGAAATATGTTGCCGGTGAGAAACCCTGGAAGGAGAAAGCCGACATCGCCCTGCCGTCAGCTACACAGAATGAGATTGATGAGGAAGCAGCTAAGGCCCTCGTAGCCAATGGCGTCATTGCTGTCAGCGAAGGTGCTAACATGCCTACCACACCAGAGGCTATCAAGGTATTTCAGGATGCTAAGATCCTGTATTCTCCGGGTAAGGCAGCCAATGCCGGTGGTGTGGCTGTGTCTGGCTTGGAGATGAGTCAGAACTCTGAGCGTCTGAGCTGGAGCCGTGAGGAGGTAGATGCCAAGCTGCATGATATCATGAACAATATCCACGCCAACTGCGTGAAGTACGGCACGGAGAATGACGGATATATCAACTATGTGAAGGGCGCAAATGTTGCCGGCTTCCTGAAAGTGGCTAAGGCCATGATGGCTCAGGGCATCGTATAGTCGGATATAAATCCTGTTAATAAAAGTGGACTTTCTGCTGTCCACGAGATAAAAAAGAGAAGACTCCTCACGGGTCTTCTCTTTTTTAATTATCCTTTTATCAATTTGTTGCGAGCAACATTCTATTCTTCACTCTTCACTCTTCAGTCTTAAAACTTCTCCTTCAACCAGCTCCAACCGAAATCATTCCACAGATGCGGGTGGGTGGTGATCATCAACTGGTCCGGCAGACGGTCCTCCCGCAAAGCCTGGATGATGTCATTCGTGGAATGAAACGACCATCCTTTTTCCTTCCATTGCTCCTGATATCCCAGTATCGAATCATGTTTATAACCATCCCATCGCCTACCCGCATCCGACAGGTACAGCATCTTCGAGAAGTCCGTTGTCAGATACGGTTCACCGACAATACCCAACGTCTTATAATCATGTTCCTTCCAGAGATCCTTATTGTCGTATGAGGAGTGCAGACTGTCATTCGCACAAATCGTCTTCATGTCACACACCTTCTGCAGTTCCTCCAGATGATGGCAGAAATCCTCGTATGCCTTTTCCGTATTCCCCTGGCAAGTCACCAATGACTCATACAGATAACCAATCTCATGTCCCATCCAAGCCATGTCGATCACCTTCTTCTCATTCCAGCACTCTGGCACAGCCCTGAAATAAAACGTTGCCTTTGCACGGTATGACTCCTCTTCCTTGGCAATCCTTAACGCATTCAGTGGGTTCCTGACCACGTCATGCCTGAGAATCACAAACCGGTCGGGCGCTTTCCCCTCGCAATACATTGAATAAGTTATAAACTGATATCCGCTTTTCTTTAGTTGTTTTAGTAGCAACCGGTACCTTGTTCTTGTAAAATCCATTTTAATATTATTAGTTTGTGGTGTAGATGTTCATGTTTTCGTTACTCATAGAGTAGTTCGATTTGTTTTCACATTGTAAAGATACAACAATTCTTTCAAACATGCAGAGGAAATGAATAAATTAACATTTGAATGAACAACAGGTGTAGAATACAGTCGCAATTATCCTTTTCTCGCAAGATATTTAAAAGATAAGATAGGAGACGACTTAATATGAATAGTATTTGCTGTTGCTTAAGCACCGTAGGGGCGTTAAGATTAAAGGCAGGTGGTGGAGCGTAGCGGAACCCCTGCCTATATTCTATCGCACATTCTGTGCTCTGGGTCAACTGTCAAGAATAAAATTTCATTCATCTTCTACGATATTCCGTACTATTTATTGACTTACAATGCTTTATGAAAAAAACTTCTTCTAAAGACCTTCTACGGGCAGAGAACTCCTCATTGGTGTGTATTTCTGATTAATAAAGGTCGACTAATTAGTACTCAATTAGTCGAGTATTAGTACCCTTTACCAGACTAATTAGTACTTAATTAGTGGAGTATTAGTACCTAAAAGTCAACGAAAAAGGTATCACAGAACGGGCCTGTAGTACCCTTTTCTCATCGGTTTAAGTACTAATGCTTTTTCCCCTCTCCCATCCTCGCACCATAGGCATGAGGCGAGGCGTTCGATCCGTCACGGATCGTTTCTCGACAACTTGCTGTCAACCCGTAGGGGCAAACTTCATGTCTGCCCGTTGTATGCGGGTAGGGATAAACCCTACCCCTACCAGTATATAGGCT
>JAFZPF010000067.1 GCA_017550455.1 Prevotella sp. | reverse complement strand
GGTGTTGACCGTCCGCGCGTGGCCCTGCTCCACTGTACCGAGAAGGTTTCCGAGAAATTCCCTATCACATTGGATTATGTAGAACTGATGCGACAAGCCTCCGAAGGTGCTTTCGGAGACATCATCCTGCACGGACCGATAGATGCGAAATGTGCCTGTGACAAAGAGGCTGACGAGATCAAAGGCATCAACTCCCCATTGGAGGGCGACGCCGACATCCTCGTGATGCCCGATATCGAGGCCGGCAATGTCTTCTACAAGACACTCTCCGCCTTCACCCAGACCGATATGGCCGTGATGCTCCAGGGTGCTCAGTGCCCCGTGGTGATCACCTCCAGAGGCGACACCGTCGCGGTGAAGTACAACAGCCTCGCCCTGGCATGTCTTGCCGTAGAATAAAAGTATAATAACATAACTACCTTAATGATGAAAATACTTGCTATTAACCCTGGGATGATTTCCACAAAAATAGGAATCTTCCAAGATAAAGATTTGTTGATGCACGCCACCATCAACCATCCATTCGAAGAGTTATGCCGCTATCCGTTTATCATGGATGAGTTCGACTACCGCAGAGAATCCATCGTCAAAGAGTTGAAAGACCAAGGTTTCGAGATGGACTTCGACGTAGTAGTGGGCCGTGGCGGTCTGGTGAAACCCATCACCAGCGGTGTCTATGAGCTGAATGAGAAAGTTATCGAAGACACCAAGCACCCTCGTCTGCACCATGCCTGCAACCTCGGTTCGCTCCTCGCACTGAGCTTTGCCCAGGAGCTGGGCTGCCGCGCTTTCACCGTTGATCCTGGTGTGGTGGATGAACTGGATGATATCGCCCGTATCACCGGACTCCCCGAGATGCCCCACCAGACCATCTGGCATGCGCTCAACCAGCGTGAGATTGCCAAGCGTCACTGCCGGGAGCACAACCTGCGTTACGAGGATCTCGACCTGATTATATGTCATCTGGGCAGTGGTATCTCCTTCTCCCTCCATCATCACGGCCGTGCCATCGAGTGTAGCAATGCCATGAGCGGCGACGGTCCTTTCACCCCCTCACGCTCCGGTACCCTCCCCACCGCACAGCTCGTACAACTCTGTTACAGTGGCAAATATACTGAGGAGGAAATGCTGCGTAAGATCAATGGTCATAGCGGACTCACCGCTCACCTGGGCACCAATGATGTCCGTGAGGTTGTCAAGCGCATAGAGAATGGTGATGAACATGCCAAGCTCGTCCTCGATGCGATGATCTATCAGATCTCCCGTCATCTCGGCTCGTTGGCTCCTGTCACCTGCGGTCATGTCGATGCTATCCTGCTCACCGGTGCCATGGTCAACAGCGACTATGTTGCTGGTGGTATCAAGCGTCGCATGGAGTATCTCGCACCTGTCTATTGCTATCCCGGAGAGGATGAGCTGACCGCCCTGGCGCACAATGTTTACAGAGCGCTCACCGGTGAACAAGAGATCAAGGTTTATGAATAACGATCAGTAAGCCACGGCGGAAGCCACCACCCACGTGGTGTCCCCCATCACCGTTATCTTACTGCTCCCCGTCTGTCCCGATTCAAAGAATGCACCCGAATACTGGGTAATACGCTTTCTTTGGATCGGGACATTTTCAAATGTTTTCTCGGTAACCGTCTGCCCGTCAGAATCCAATGCCGTCACGGTAATCTTTAGTTTTGAAGTCGCTTCATGAGGAAAGGTATATACCTCGAAAACTGCTGGTTTTCCTTTATCGCCATTGCCTATCTCAAAGTTGACAGTCTGCCGGGAGTTCACATTCCCCCACCCCGTCGAAGCATCGAGTGTACTACTGCCACCGGTATAATAGAATTTTATCTTTGCCAAATCAGCAGGCATATTATCCTCCATTATGAGACGGAACATGGAGACACAACGCTCCAATGATACATTATAGGTGTTCTGCTCATCAGCTTCCACGGTGATATCCCCGCAATAATAAAAGGTATCGCCCACCTGATTGCTGGGGAAAGTAACCTTCGACAAGGATGATACAGTGGCATAAGAGAGGGCCTTGTGGGCTAAGACCATCAAAGTGTAGTTTCCCGGAGGAATATTCATGGCTGCAGTGCCATACCCGTCGTCTCCAGAAGTTTGATTCAAAGTCCCCACCTTCTCCGTACCATCAAAGATGAAGAACTGTATATAAGTACAGTAATCGTACAGATTGATGGATGAGCGGGTGTTTATATATCTATTCTCATCGGTAATATTTTCAAAAGAGAGTTGCTGAAAATCAGAGATCCTAATCACCACATTGGCATCTTTTTCGCTAACCGTATTTGACTCAAATGCTTTCTCACATGCACAGAGTAACATACACACAACACAAACAAACAAAGAATACATTACATTTCTCATAGTCATTACTTTAAGGATACATATTAAACTATCGATGCAAAGGTAGTATATCGAATGACGGAAACCAAGAGAATCAGAAAAATATTTGTAAAAAAATATATTAATTGTTTATCATTCTACTCGATTTTTAGATAAAAACTTCACACTCGAAGAAAGAAACAAGTTTTTTCTTTCTCGCTTACTCAGATTTTTCGTACCTTTGCATTATGAGAATAGATATTATAACCGTCTTGCCAGAGATGATAGAGGGATTTATCCATGAGTCGATCCTGGCAAGGGCACAGAAGAAGGGACTGGCAGAGATATGCCTGCATAACCTGCGTGACTATACGTTAGACAAATGGCGCCGCGTGGATGACTATCCTTACGGGGGCTTCGCAGGGATGGTGATGCAGATAGAACCTATCGACCGCTGTATTACCGCACTCAAAGAACAAAGAGACTACGATGAGGTAATCTTTACCTCACCCGACGGGGAACCGTTCAACCAGCACGTGGCTAACGAGTTGTCAATGAAGGGAAATATGATCATCTTGTGCGGACACTACAAAGGGGTGGACCAAAGGGTACGCGACCACCTCATCACACGTGAGATATCCGTGGGCGATTACGTACTCACCGGGGGCGAACTGGCAGCTGCCATCATCGCAGATGCCGTGGTACGTGTGGTGCCGGGCGTCATCGGGGATGAGCAGAGCGCACTGTCGGACTGCTTCCAAGACGACCTGCTGGCAGCTCCTATCTATACCCGTCCCGCAGATTACAAAGGATGGAAAGTGCCGGAGATCCTCCTCAGCGGACATGAGGCGAAGATCAAACAATGGGAGATGGACCAGGCACTGGAACGCACGCGGAAGCTGCGGCCCGACCTGCTCAAAGAAACATAAACAGCACTATACGTAATCTTAAAGTAATATAAAATCTTTTATATCATGAGAAAAAAGAAAGATTACGAGAAGACATTTCAAATTAAAAGTGTAATTTTGCAAAAATTATTCATACACTATGTTTAACAAAGAAGTATATATTAACCGCCGCGCGGAATTAAAGAAATTGGTAAAAGAAGGAGTCATCGTAATCTTCGGAAACAACGAGTCTCCCTGCAACTACCCCGGCAACGCGTATTATCCGTTCCGTCAAGACAGTAGCTTCCTCTATTATTTCGGACAGAGAAGAGACGGTCTCGTGGGAGTCATCGACTGCGACAACGACAAAGAGTGCCTAATCGGTGATGATATCGACATCGACGATATCGTATGGTTCGGAAGCGTTGACAGTGTCGCCGACATGGCCGGGCAAGTAGGTGTAGCCCATTCCGCACCCATGAAGACATTACAGGACATCTGTAACGATGCCAAGAAGAGTAACAGAAAGATTCACTTCCTCCCACCCTATCGCTATGACACGAAGATCCAGATCATGGACCTGCTGGGTATCCATCCGAGTCAACAGAAAGAGGCTGCCTCGCTGGAACTGATCATGGCGGTCGTGAAGATGCGTCAATGTAAGACAGACATCGAGATAGCGGAGATAGAGGATGCCTGCAACGCAGGGTACTACATGCATACGAAGGCGATGCAGCTGGTGAAACCCGGCGTGACAGAGAAATATATCGGTGGACAGGTGGACGGCATGGCGCACTCCTTAGGGATGCACGAGAGTTTCGCAACCATCTTTACACAACATGGAGAGATCATGCATGGTAATCCTTCCTTCAACGTGTTGGAAGAGGGGCGCCTGGCACTCTGCGATGCCGGTGCAGAGAACAAGGAGTTCTACTGCTCAGACAATACCCGTACTATGCCGGTCAGTGGGAAGTTCTCCCAGAGACAACTGGAGATATACAGCATCGTGGAAGCTTGTCATGACTTTGCGCTCACCGTGGCAAAGCCGGGCGTGAGATGGTATGACGTGCACATGGATGTATGCCGTCTGATGACCGACAAACTGAAAGAACTCGGGCTGATGAAGGGCGATACGGAGGCTGCCGTACAAGCCGGTGCCCATGCGATGTTCATGCCCCACGGGTTAGGACATATGATGGGTATGGATGTACACGACATGGAAGGGTTAGGACAGCAGTATGTGGGCTTCGACGAGGAGACACAGCCATCCACGATCTTCGGCACCGCCAGCCTGCGTTGCGGCAAGCGTCTGCAGGAGGGCTTCGTAATGACCGATGAGCCGGGTATCTACTTCATCCCTGCCCTGATCGATGAGTGGAGGGCAAAGAAGATGCATACGGACTTCCTGAACTATGAGATGCTGGAGACGTACAAGGACTTCGGCGGTATCCGCCTGGAGGATGATATCCTGATCACGAAGGACGGTTGTAGGTTCCTGGGTGACAAACGGATTCCTTATCATCCGAAGGATGTTGAGGAGTTTATGGGAAAGATGGAAAATTGAAAATGTACAATTTATAATTATCAACAATCGATGAAAAAAATGTTAGTTTTGGCGCTTGTAGCTCTGATTACGCTCGGCGCCGTGGCACAGACAAAGAAAGATTCCAAGAAGCCTGTGTTCACAACAATCAAAGAGTTGCCCATCACCAGTGTGAAGAACCAGAACCGCAGCGGTACCTGCTGGGCATACTCCACACTCAGCTTCTTCGAGAGCGAGATCCTCAAGAAGACCGGTAAGACCTATGATCTCTGTGAGATGTTCATCGCTAACAAGGACTATATGGACCGTGCCATCTATAAGGTACGTATGCACGGTGACAGCCAGTTCTCTCAGGGTGGTGCCGCAGAGGATGTGCTCGACGTAATCAAGACCTACGGTATCTGTCCGGAGACAGCCATGCCATTGCCAGGTACACTGACCGGTGACTCATTGGCCAACTTCAACGAGTTCTTCACGGTGATGACCCCGTATGTGGAGGCCGTATCAAAGAGCACTGCCAAGAAGATGTCCAACCAGTGGAAGAAAGGTCTGCAGGGTATCCTCGACGGTTATCTCGGCGAGTGCCCGGAGGAATTTGTCTATGAGGGTAAGACCTACACACCGCAGTCGTTCGCTGCCAGCTTAGGACTCGACTGGAACGACTATGTAAGCATCACCAGTTATACACACCATCCTTTCTACACCTCGTTCCCCGTGGAGGTACAGGACAATTGGCGCGGCGGCCGCAGCTACAACGTGCCTATGGATGAGATGATGCGTATCATCGACAACGCTATCGACAAGGGTTATACCGTTGCTTGGGGCGGTGACGTGAGCGAGGAAGGATTCACCCGTCAGGGACTCGCCGTAGCTTACGACACCAAGAAAGCACAGGAGTTGACTGGCTCTGACCAGGCTCGCTGGCTGAAGCTCACCGCAGCACAGAAGAAGAACGCTATCGACTCCCTTGGCATCAACGCACCGGAGATCGTTCCTACACAGGAAATGCGTCAGGAAGGATTCGACAACTGGGAGCTCACTGACGACCATGGTATGCATATCTACGGCGTGGCAAAAGATCAGAACGGCAGAGAGTATTACCTGGTAAAGAACTCTTGGGGTGAGACCGGCGAATACAAGGGAACATGGTATATGAGTAAGGCATTCATCGCACTCAAGACCATGGACTTCATGATCAACAAGAACGCTATTCCTAAGGATATCAGAAAGAAATTAGGTATCTAATTCGTAAGAAATACATAAAAATAAGGTCATTTGATGTTTTTTAATTCATCAAATGGCCTTTTTTCATTTTTTTTTTATAATTTTACACCGAATATTGTGCGCTTACACCAAAGCACACCTTATCATTGCGTCGAGAAAGAAAATAAAAATAATATAAATGCATTTCAAATGGAATTACCAATCACCTACTCAAGAAGAAAAGAAAGCAGCTGAATCACTCGGTTCAAAGATGGGAATCAGTCCGGCCCTGGCACAGATTCTCATTAAAAGAGGCATCGCTACCGAGCCCGCCGCAAAGAGATTTTTCCGACCACAGTTGGGCGATCTGATCAATCCATTCCTCATGAAGGACATGGATGTGGCCGTGGAAAGGCTGAATGATGCCATGGGGCGAAAAGAACGTATCTTGGTGTACGGTGATTACGACGTTGACGGCTGTACAGCCGTTGCTTTGGTGTATAAGTTTCTGTTGCAGTTCTATTCGAACATCGACTACTACATCCCCGACAGATATGAAGAGGGATATGGGGTCAGCAAAAAAGGAATAGACTATGCACATGAAACAGGTGTAAAACTGATTATTATCCTCGATTGCGGTATTAAAGCCATTGAGGAAATAGCGTATGCAAAAAGTCTGGGAATAGACTTTATCATCTGCGATCATCACGTACCTGATGAGGTGATGCCTAATGCCGTGGCTATCCTCAACCCGAAACGTGATGATGACACTTATCCTTTCAAACATCTCTGTGGATGCGGTGTGGGCTTTAAGTTCATGCAGGGGTTTGCTAAGAACAACGGTATTCCTTTCTCACAACTCATCCCGTTGCTCGACTTCGTGGCGGTGAGCATCGCAGCCGATCTGGTGCCCGTAACGGATGAAAACCGTATCTTAGCCTACCACGGACTGAAGCAGATCAACCAGAACCCGACCATCGGACTGAAAGCGATCATCGATATCTGCGGGCTCAGCGGCAGGGAACTGTCGATGAGTGATATCGTTTTTAAGATAGGGCCGCGTATCAATGCTTCGGGAAGAATGGAGAACGGTAAGGAGAGCGTTGACCTGCTGATAGAGAAAGATTATAATGTCGCTTCCGACAAGGCACGACATATCAACGAATATAACGAGCAGCGGAAAGATATCGACAAGCAGATGACCGAGGAGGCTAACCAGATTGTGGCAAGGATAGAGAGTCAGAAACGACACTCGAGTATCGTGCTGTATGACGAAAACTGGAAGAAGGGTGTCATCGGTATCGTGGCCTCACGACTGACGGAAATCTATATCCGTCCTACCGTGGTGCTCACCCGTGACGGGGAGTTCGCCACCGGATCGGCGCGCAGCGTGGCAGGCTTTGATGTGTATTCAGCCATCAAGAGCTGTCGGGACCTGCTGCTGAACTTTGGAGGACATACCTACGCCGCCGGTCTGACACTCAGATGGACGGATGTACCCGAGTTCCGCCGTCGTTTCCAGAAATATGTGGAAGAGCATATACAGCCGCGGCAGACGGAGGCTATCCTCGATATCGATGCAGTGATTGACTTTAAGGATATCACCCGAAAGATGCACAACGACCTGAAACGTTTTGGTCCCTTCGGTCCTAACAACCAGAAACCGCTGTTCTGCACCATCGGTGTTTACGACTTCGGTACCAGTAAGGTGGTGGGAAGAGACCAAGAGCATATCAAGTTGGAACTGGTAGACTCTAAATCCAACAATGTCATGAACGGCATCGCCTTCGGACAGAGCGCCTCCGCGAGATATATCAAGAGCAAACGCTCCTTCGACATCGCCTATACCATAGAAGATAATGTGTTCAAACATAATGATGTTCAGCTACAGATAGAGGATATCAGACCGACAGAAGACGAACAATTTGAATAAATATCAACAGATATTGAAAGAATACTGGGGCTACGACCATTTCCGTGGCATCCAGCAAGAGATTATCGACAGTATCACCGCAGGCAAAGACACCTTAGGACTGATGCCTACCGGCGGCGGTAAGTCGATAACCTTTCAAGTGCCTGCCATCGCACAGCAAGGTGTCTGTCTGGTGATCACTCCCCTCATCGCTTTGATGAAAGACCAGGTGGATCATCTGAAGGACAAAGGGGTGTTGGCAGCGGCTATCTACAACAGTATGAGCAGGAAAGAGATCCTCACCACCCTCGACAATGCCATCCTCGGCGGGGTGAAAATCCTGTATGTATCTCCCGAGCGGCTGTCGTCGGAACTGTTCATGAAAAAGCTGCAGTATATGCCTATCAGCTTCGTCACCGTGGATGAAGCCCACTGTATCAGTCAGTGGGGGTACGACTTCCGGCCGTCGTATCTGGAGATCGCCAAGATCAGGGAGAGCAAGCCCGAAGTGCCTGTCTTAGCCCTCACCGCCACCGCCACGCCTGAGGTGATCAAAGACATCCAGCAACAGTTGGCATTTCGCGAAGAGAATGTCTTCCGCATGAGTTTTTCCAGGGACAATCTCTCATATGTGGTGAGACAGGCGAACGATAAGGAGGAAGAACTCCTACACATTCTCCGATCTGTGGAGGGCTGTTCGATCGTCTATGTACGTAACAGGAAGAAAACCAAAGAGATTGCCGACTATCTCTCCATGCATGGCATCAAAGCCTTAGCTTATCATGCTGGACTCGACAGTACTGTACGGGATGAGCGGCAACAGCTGTGGCACGATGACCAAGTAAGGGTGATGGTAGCTACCAACGCTTTCGGCATGGGTATCGACAAGCCCGATGTGAGAACGGTCATTCATCTTTCCTGTCCGGACTCCCTGGAGGCTTATTTCCAGGAAGCTGGTCGTGGCGGTCGTGACGGTAAGAGAGCTTATGCGGTACTGCTGTACAACGAAGGTGACAGGACAAAGCTGAACAGGAGGATAACGGATAATTTCCCTGAGAAAACGTATGTCAAGAAAGTATATGAGCACCTGGCATACTATTATCAGATAGGGATGGGTGAAGGAGCTAACAGCTCCCATGAGTTTAACATCGATGAGTTCTGTCATAACTTCAAGCACTTCCCCACCCATGTGGAAGCAGCGCTGAAGATCCTGGAGCGGGCTGGATATCTCAGTTATGATGAGGAACGGGATAACAAGGCACGACTCTGTTTTACCCTGTCAAGGAGTGAGCTGAGCAGGCTGGAGTCACTAACGGCGAATGAGACGAATGTCATCACTACCCTACTCCGCAACTACGGTGGGTTATTCTCCGACTATTGTTATATCGATGAGTCGTTTGTCGCGAAGCAGGCACAACTTACGCCACAGCAGGTATATATGATCCTAAAGAACCTGAACAACAAGCATATCCTGCATTTTATCCCCCATAAAAAAACACCGTATATCACTTATCTGCAGCGAAGGGAAGATACCGACAGAATGATCATCCCCAAAGAGGTGTATGAAGACAGAAAAAGGGAGTTTATCCAACGGTTGCAGGAGATGCTCAGATATGCCACCAACGACAACGAATGTCGTTCACAACAACTGTTACGGTATTTTGGGGAGACAGACAGTCAGCCATGCGGACATTGTGATGTGTGTATCGCCCGGAGAAAAGACACCCTCTGCGATGAACGGCTGCAGCCAGCCATCAAAGAGATTATCACATTGTTAGGTGATGGGAAGGAACATCCG
>JAFZPF010000066.1 GCA_017550455.1 Prevotella sp. | reverse complement strand
TTAAGCAAGGTGTCTTTATCCGTCTTTTGCGGAACTAACATCTTCAGGTAGTTGGATTTCAACGTGGTGATATCACCACCCTTGGCTAAGATAGCAAAACATGCTATACACAACAAGATAAGTATATATTTCTTTCCCATTCCTTTTGTTTTGTACAAAGATACCTTAATAACAGCAGAATAGTTTTTATTTTTTTCTCATTTTGTTGAAAAATAGTTCAAATCTTATCAATCTGTAGGGGTGGTGGTATGTTTTTTATAAGTTTTGATACGATATTATCTGATGGATTGGCGTGTCTTATATATATTTGCATCAAAAGTGTTATTATGAAGAAAAGAATGAATATCCATAGATTTGCAGCTCTTACATTGTTGGGAGTGGCAATGAATTTAAGTGCCGCACCTTCTGCATTAAAACTGTGGTATCAACAAGCCGCACAGATGTGGGAAGAGGCATTGCCTTTGGGCAATGGACGATTAGGGGCCATGGTGTTTGGTAATGCAGCAAAGGAGCATTATCAGATGAATGAGGAAACGCTTTGGTCGGGAGTTCCTCGTGATGGGAATAACGAAGAAGCTTATGCTGTCTTGTCATTGGTGAGAGAGGCAGTGGATCATGGTTATTATGCCAAGGCAGAACAGTTGTGGAAAGAGCATGCCCAAGGTCCTTATTCTGCCCGTTATCTTCCCATGGGTGATTTATTCATCAATATGCATCACGATACGGTTGTCAGTCAGTATCGCAGAGAGTTGGATCTTCGCACAGCTGTCAGTAAAGTGATGTACAGGGTGGGGACAGACGCTTATGAGCGATCTACTTTTATTTCTTACCCCGATCAGGTGATGGTTGTTCATCTGCAGAAAAAGGGCAAAAAGGGTATGCGCTTCGATGTACAGTTGAAAAGTGACCTTCGCTATGAACTGTCTTTCTCAGACCATCAAGATTATATCTTAAAAGGGAAAGCTCCTATTTATGTTGCGGCTCGTGACTATGATCCTATGCAACTGGTGTATGATAAAGAGCTGGGGTTAGATTTTGAGATGCGTATCCGTGTGTTAGAAGAAGATGTACAGTTAAGCTTTCAGGATCAACGACTGACCATATCAGCAGGTAATGAGGTGACATTGCTTATTACCGGAGCAACCAACTATGATGCAAACAGTAAGGATGTTATTTCGAAATCGATTAATCCTTCTGCATTGAACCTTGCCACGTTGGACAAATTGAAGGGTATATCTTTTGAAAAACTGTTAAGCAACCATCTTTCAGATTACCAGTCTCTTTTCGGACGTGTAGAACTGTCATTGGGTAAAGTTCAGGGTACTAAAGAGAAACTACCTACTGATCAGCGTCTTATAAGTTTTGAGAAGGATGATCGTGATCAGGGAATTCCAGCACTTTATTTTCAATACGGACGTTATCTGACCATCGCAGCATCCCGGGCTGGTGGCTTACCCACCAACCTGCAAGGCATATGGAACCGACATGTCTTTCCTTCTTGGGGCTCCAATTATACCATCAATATTAATACAGAGATGAACTATTGGCCTGCAGATGTGACTAATCTTTCAGAATGTTTCAGTCCGTTGGCGGATTTCGTCAAACGACTATCTGTGAATGGAGAGAAAACAGCCAAGGTAAATTATCACATCTCTGAAGGCTGGACTGCACATCATAACTCTGATGCTTGGGCAATGACGAATCCTACCGGTGGTTATGCTGCTGATCCGAAGGGAGCACCGCGGTGGTCGTGTTGGCCAATGGGAGGGGTATGGTTCTGTCAGAATCTCTTTGATCATTATCTTTTCACAGGAGATACAGCATATCTACGTTATACTGCTTTCCCTCTGATGGAAGGCTCTGTCCGTTTCTTGTTGCAATGGTTGCAGAAAGATAAAAGTGGTTATTGGGTAACGAACCCCTCTACCTCTCCTGAGAACCGTTTCTATTATCGTGATAAAGAAGGAAAACGCATTGAAGGGTCTGTTTCAAAAGCCTCTACCATGGACATGGCATTGGTGAAAGACCTGTTTTACAACTATCTGAGGGCAGCAGACATCCTTCATGTCAAGCCTCTGAATATAAAGGATATTGCTACTCATCTGTTCCCCTATCAGATAGGGTCTAAGGGACAGTTGTTGGAATGGTCGGAGGAGTTTGAAGAACAAGATCCGCAACATCGTCATGCTTCGCATCTTTTTGGATTGCATCCAGGACAACAGATATTACCGCGTAGAGATCATCAATTGGCAGATGCTTGTAGGAATACACTATTATTACGAGGAGATGGGGGTACCGGTTGGTCGATGGCTTGGAAGATTAATTTCTGGGCACGGCTGGAGGATGGCAATCACGCTTATCGGATGCTGAAAAATGGTTTGAAGATGGTAAGGGTAACAGGAACGGCAACCAAAGGTGGCGGTACTTATCCTAATTTCTTCGATGCTCATCCACCATTTCAGATTGATGGGAACTTCGGCGGTACAGCAGGTATTGCAGAGATGCTCATCCAGAGTCATGCCGGGTATATCCACCTTTTACCTGCTTTGTCTGACCAATGGAAGACAGGTTCTGTAAAAGGACTCTGTGCACGTGGCGGCTTTATCGTAGATATGAGTTGGGATAATGGTGTTATCACCCACCTGACTATTCGTTCCACTCAGGGCGGTGACTGTGTCGTGGCTTCCTCCTTGAGATATGGAAAGTCGCTTGTTTCAGACAAAGATGTTCAGTTGATGCAGACACATCCATCCCCTCAGTTGAAAGATTCTATGCCTGTTGACTCTTATGTCAATATGGACGGACTTCATATCTTGTCGTTACACACGAAAAAGAATAATACTTACGGTTTTTAGCCTACATTATTAGATACAGTATTTATGAGGAACAGTATTTATCGCATGGTTTTTTTGTTGGCAGTTACAGTATTTGTCTTGTGCGGATACGGCCAACAAGTGAGTCGCTGGGTGTTCCCGTCAGATGATGGAAAACTCAGTTATCTGACAACGGAGCGGGGTGACCGTATTATGGATTTCTCTCATGCAGGGTATGAAGGTGGTGGCGTCGCCTTGCCGAAGGTAAAAACAGAGAAGGTAGTATCACCAGTCCGTGGTGTGACTGATTATACCACTGTCATTCAAAAGGCGATAGACGAGGTTTCTGCCTTACCAATGAAAAATGGTTTTCGTGGTGCAGTCCTGTTATCTGCCGGTGAGTATCCTTGTAATGGCAGTATACAGATAAGTGCTGATGGTGTTGTCCTCCGCGGCACAGTCGTGAATGGAGAGAAAAAGAGTATTATCCGTATGGGTGGTGAAAAGCATACCGCTATCGTCTTGCGTAACACAAATACGACACGACCATCATTTGACATGGGAGCAGGCGTTAAGGTTACCGATAGCTATGTGCCTTTCGGAACGTATCAGTTGCATGTTACCGATGCTTCTTCTTTCAAGCCTGGTGATATCATCTTTATCAGTAAACCAGTGACAAAGAAATGGGTTGAATATATGCACATGGATGACATGTGGCGAGACGGGAAACATCAGACATGGTTGGCTGTGGACTCTAAATTAATAACAGAAAGAACAGTTCAACAAGTTGAAGGAAATACAATCATTCTGAAAGAACCTCTTGCCGACGCTTTTGATATGCGTTTTACAAGCGATGAGACGATCGTCGGCCATGCTAATGGTAGTCGTTTGCGGCATGCTGGCGTGGAAGACCTTGTTATTGTCTCTCCCGATCAGGCTGTCAATCACACTGTTGCGAAATACTATGGGTTACGTATCAATGGTGAAGACTGTTGGGCACAGAATCTCGATTTATATGAGACGATGGAGAGTGTGGGTGTTTCAGGTAAAAGAATAACACTGAGAAAGGTGAATGTTATCAGGAATGCCTTACATCAGGGTTCCTCCAAACCGGCAGAGTTTGCTCCCAATGGTACTCAGGTGTTGTTAGACCAATGTTCTGTAAAAGGGGATAATATTTGGTTTGTGGGTGTGGGAGCAAGAATAATGGGGCCTATCGTCATGCTTAACTGTCGTTTTTTAGGAAACGGTAGGGTAGAGGGGCACCAGCGGTGGAGTACAGCATTTCTGTTTGATAACTGTGAGTTGCCGGAAGGAGGCATCGACTTCATTAACAGGGGAGAGATGGGTTCCGGTCATGGCTGGGGAACAGCATGGGCCGTAGCCTGGAACTGTGATGCAAAGATTCTTATTAATCAGAATCCTCCAGGAACCTTAAACTGGATGATAGGATGTAAAGGTAAACGGGTGTTGCAGCGGCGACCTTTTGCCAAAGAGGGCCCTATGCTTCCTGAAGGAGAATATGATTGCTGCGATACTCCCGTTACTCCACAGAGTCTCTACTTGACACAGTTGCAGGAACGTTTAGGTAAAGAGGCTGTTCGTGCTATTGGGTATTAAAGAGTTCTTGTTTTGGTTTTTAGTATTATAGTATTATTAGGAGTGAAACAACCTGTGAGGGCATTTCACTCCTTTTTCAGTATATGGGTAATCCTATGATTCTACAGTTTTCTTCTCCTGTTCGGTATATTCACTGGGCGCACATCCATAAACAGACTTAAAACATTTGCTGAAATATGCCTGGCTGTTGAACCCTGTCCTTACGGCAATATCAAAGATACTCAGATCGGAATGTAATAGCAGATGGGCAGCAGCATCCAATCGTTTGTTGCGGATCAACTCTATTGGTGACAGCTCTGTCACGGTCTTCATCTTTCGATAGAGATTGGTTCTGCTAACACCTATCTCTTTACAGATCATATCTACATTGAGATCAGCGTTGGAAAGATTCTGTTCAATGACAGAGAAGAATTTTTGCATGAACCTGTCACTACCTTCCGTATAATCAATGCCAATAGCTTCGGGTGAGAAGGCCTTGCCATATTTCTCCTTCAGCTTGCTGCGGGCATCGATGATATTTTTAATACGGTAGATAAGGATATCGATATTAAAGGGCTTGACAATATAATCGTCGGCTCCCGTCGCATAACCTTCTATGATGTGTACCGTTAATGATTTGGCTGTCATGAGAATGACGGGAATATGTCCGATCAACATATCCTCTTTGATGTGTTTGCACATTTCCAAGCCATCCATCTTAGGCATCATCACATCGCTGACCACCACGTCGGGCATCTTCTCAGAAGCCTTAGAGAGACCCATCTTACCATCTGAGGCTTCGATGACAAAGAAGTAAGGTTCGAGACAGCCTGCAATATATTTTCGTACTTCGTCATTGTCTTCCACCAACAATACAGTATGTTTCTTCTCAATATTTAGTTCCTCGTTCTTTAAAGTGGAAGGAAGAACATCCGTAACAATCTGATTATCTGTTGATACATCAAAATCTTCCTCACGATAAAGGTCTTTGTCTATAGGGAATGTCAGCCAGAAATGAGCACCACCTTCTTTGTTGTTTGACGCTTTGATGATACCGTGATGAAGATCAATGATTGAACGGGTGAGGCTGAGACCGATACCCGTTCCGATTTCTTTCTTTTTAGAATTCGTAGCCTGATAGAAAGGTTCAAAGATACGTGTCAGTTCATCTTCGGGAATACCTCTTCCATCGTCCACAACTTCCATAACCAACATCCTCGCATCGTCTCGAAGAGAGGTAAGTTCCTTCTTATACACTTCGTCAAGCGTGTTCTTTTCAACGACATTGGCCAAGATCTGTATATGTCCATTGGCACTGGTGTTCTTCATGGCGTTGGATAACAGGTTGAAAAGAACCTTCTCAAAAAGGAACTTATCATACCATGCCTGCATATTCTGACCTTCTTGATTGAAGGACAATGAGATATTCTTATCCAATGCTAATTGCTTGAATGCAATGAATGTCTCGTTGATAAATGAGTAGATATCGTTCTGAGAGACTTTCAGACGTAACTTTCCTCTCTGACTCTTGCGCAGATCCATCATCTGGTTAACGAGAATCAAAAGGCGTTGTGAGTTGTTATAGATCAGATCCAACTTATTCCGGATGCTGAGATTGATATTTTGCTGTTTTCCCAATTCTTCCACCGGAGAGATGATTAGCTGAAGTGGTGTCCTCAACTCATGGAACAGATTGGTGAACATCGAGAGCTTTTCCTGATTGAACTGCTCCCGTTGCTGTTGCTCTTTCTGTTCCTGCCTCATCCGGCGTGTTCTGTTGTAAGCTTGTAGGATCAACCAACCAATGCCAGTCAATAATAATAGGTAGAACAGGTATGCATACCATGTAGCCCATATTGGCGGTTTTACAGTTATCTGTATCTGACGGATTTCTTTCCCCCAGATACCATCATTGTTGGCTGCTTTCAACTGGAATGTGTATCTTCCTGGTGTCAGGTTTGTGTAGTAAGCCTCTCTTCGGTTTCCTACATCATTCCATTTGCTGTCGTGCCCTTTTAAACGATAGGAATACAGACAAAGTTCAGGGTCGGAATAGTTGACAGCACAATAGCTGATAATGATGTTGTTCTGATTGTATTTCAGTTTAATCTTTTTTGTGTCGTCGAGTACGGTTGTCAGGATTCCTTTTTTGTTCGGTTCGATCCTATTGTTATTCACCGACAGTTCATTAAAGATGATAGTAGGAGCAAAGTGATTGATGGCGATATGATTAGGATTAAAAGAGATAAAACCGTTGTTGGCACTGAGGCAGATGGCCCCGTTGTCTAACTGTATTCCGGAGTGTGGGGTGAATTCCTGAGAAGAGATAGGATGCCCCTGATAGTTATGTATCTCATTTGTCTCAGGGTTAAAACTGCTTATACAGTGGGTACTGCTCAGCCATAGCAAGCCCTTCTGGTCTTTTACCACCATACAGATCTCGTTGTTGGCTAATCCGTCTTCTTCTGTAATCGTCTTTACAACACCTTTGTCAATGTCAAAAAGACAGAGACCACCACCAAATGTGCTGATCCATATTCTTCCTTTCTGATCTCTTGTGATGGAGGTGATATAATCAGCAGGCAAGTACTGTTTGCCTTTCTGGTTATTGTTGTAGTTAATGACTTCTCCTTTCTTTACATCGTACTTATATAACCCCTGACTTCTGGAGCCTAACAAGAGGTAATCGTCGTCTAATGCCAGCATACAACGTAAGCTGGGAAAACTCATGGAGGATTTACCATTGTTTAGCGAAAAGACATTTTTCGCTTTTCGCTTTGGGGAGATATAGAGGAGACCCGACTGATTATTGGAGGTGACAATCCAAAAACTGTTGTCCTTGTTCTTGTGGATAGCATATACCGAGGCTGTGATATTCATGGTATAATGCAGACTGAATTTCTTTGAAGAAGGATCAAATGCATACAGTTCACCGTCTGTTGTTCCACACCAGATCGTTCTCTCGTCTTTTGTCAGGGATTTGATGATGTTCCTACTGTGAAGACGTGAAGACGTGTCGTATAGATAACTGGTATAATGGTCGTTCTGCAGATTATATTCCATAAGACCAGAACCCTCTGTAGCCACGTATGTCTGTTGACCGAAGTTTATCACCGGTCCGCAGATACACTGTTCAGGTGAGGTGTGCAGGGTAAACCGATCTTTGTATTGACTGTAATAGTTTACGCCACCGGAATAGGTTCCTACCCATAGTCCGTTATGCTTATCTACAAAGAGGGAGTAGATAGAGAAATGACTGAGCTGTCCTTGGGTAATCTGATCATTTGACTGTTTTGCCAGTTCATTATTCTGCAGATTAAGTGTGTACAACCCGTCAAACGTACCGATAAGCATGTGATTGTTCATCTGGATGATATCACGGATATTATTGGTTGTCAACGTGCTGTTCTCTTTCGTGAATGAAAGGGTCTTCCCGTCAACTAGATCTATCATGTTAAAGCCATTATCTTTCGTAGCTACCCACAAACGATGGTCCTTATCCTGAAAAACATTGGCTATATTGTTACTGTTGATGGGACATTTACTCTTGGTATAATACTGTTTGGTAGCGTTCTTCTGAGGGTCATAAACAAAAATACCTGCTGTACTGGTTCCGATGACGATTCTCTTGTCGGATAACAGTTTTAAAGAGTTTATATAGAAATCGCTGGTATTTATTTGTTTGAGATAGAGATTCTTTAGGATGTTTTTTTTATGATCATAAACAAAGAGTCCGTGTGATGTTCCTATCCACAGATGATTGTCATCATCCACACACAAGGCATTAACACCATTGCTGATGGCTTCAAGCTTATTCAGTTTGGTAAAAGGACGGGCTTTATCCATCTGCAAATCAATGACACTCAAGCCATTGATACCACCCACCCAAAGACAGTGGTTCTCATCTTCTGCTAAAGAAGAAAGGTGATTGTTCGCCAGTCCGTTATTGGTATTATGATTGTTCTTTTTGTAGATCTTGAATGTATTACCATCATAACGATTGAGTCCGTTACGGGTGGCAAACCACATATACCCCCTGAAGTCTTGGTGGATTTTTATTACAGATAGTTGTGAGAGCCCCTCCTCAATTGATATTGTGGAGAAGATATATGGTTCTTCTTGCCCCTTCGCATAACCCGTCGTCAGTGTTAGGAGAAGGATAATGATAATTTGTCGCAGTATTTTCATACAAAAGGCTATTTGCCGACAAATATATACATAATTTTTTATATATCCAAGTTATTCCAGTTGAAAAGGAAAGATTGGAGTTTTCTCAATATCACATAGGGACCTAAACAGAAACCATTATGATTCCCTGATCACTTGGCGTAGTGTGAGCTCAGTTTCTTTCCCTCTTTGCTCCACACGTAGATCCACGAACCGAGACGAGAAGTAAAGGTGTTGCCGCTGACTGCTATGACCTCCCCGATAGAACTCCGACTCAGTCCTCTTAACCGACGACCTTTACTATCATACAAGATATACCATGAGCCCTTTCGTAATACCAGGAACTCAGAGCCATAACCCACCAGTTCTCCTAAGGAGGCACTCACGGATCCTGTTTTCTTTCCACTGCTGTCATAGATTATATACCATGACGAGGCTGTTTTCACATAACTGATGTTCTGAGCCTGTATCTGCAAACTGCATACCAGTAATAATATAGTAAGTATCTTTTTCATTTTCATAATTCTTAAATAGACATAAGGCGAAGAACAGATCGTAAACCTTGTAGATTCCCTTATCTTGAGTGAGTAGCCCTGCTGACATCTTAAACGATACCGCCCTCCCATAACCTCTGGAGGAATGCCTTTGCGGGCAAAACCTCTACGCCATTGAACAGACGGGGAACGGCATCGAGCGACACAATGATAAGGCGGGCGTCTGGGTGCTCCTCATGAAAGGCCTTCAAACCTTTCAGATGTTTGGACTGCACCTCTCTGCAAGACTTGAACTCGATGGCGACTTTAGCATCCCCGAGGACGGCATCTACCTCATAACCGGAATAGGTGTGCCAGTAGGAGAGCGTTTCTTCAGAGTCGTTGTATCCCAGATAAGCAATTATCTCCTGTATCATCAGGTGTTCATAAGCATGACCAAAATCATTGCTCCCGGGTTGTAGGCCATGACGATGTAACAGATAATTGGGCAGCGAGACATCGAAATAATAGAATCGTGGCGACTGATTCAGACGGCGCTTTACACTTCTTGTAAAGGCCGGAACCATGTAGCCGATGAGTGTTTCCTCTAAGATGGAAAAGTATTCTTTGACGGTTTTTGCGTCTATGCCACAGTCCTGTGCAATATTGTTGTAGTTCACCATTTCGCCGTCAGTGAGCGCTGCCACCTCCATGAACCGATTGAACGATGCCAGCTTCCGCACCAGTGCTTCTGCAGCTATTTCTTCTTTCAGGTAGACAGAGACATAGGCCTGCATGCGCTTCTGCAACTGGCGCTCGCTGGTGGCCATATAGTGAGTAGGTAGCAGTCCGCGATTGACAGCCTGAACGACATCAAAGTCGTCTATTTCGGCACTCACCAGAGGATACAAGACATTCCTCACAGCACGGCCTCCTAAGGTGTTAACCCCTTTCCGCTTCAGTTTTCGTGCACTGGATCCACTTAGTATGAAATGAATCCCTTGTCGGGTTATCAGCCAATGAACCTCGTTCAAGAGTTCTGGGATAAGCTGTATCTCATCGATGATGACAATTTCCCCTTCCTTTAAGTCTGCGAGTTCCTGACGGAGCAAGGAAGGGTTGCGGCGCAGACGTTCGTATGTGTCAGTTTCCAGTAAGTCATAGAACCTGTTGTCTGGGAACAAATGCAGCAGCAGTGTCGTTTTTCCCGTCTGACGAGCACCAAATAAGAATACACTTTCTTCTTGTGCATCAGTTACTTTCAGTAGCCTCTCTATCATATCTTAATTTGTTAATATCCAGAACTCTATTCCTGATTTTTCAGTAAAAACAGGAGTATTTATCCGAAAATTCGTTGCAAATATAAGAATTATTATAGTAAAAACCAAATTATTTACTTTCCCAATCTTTATATTTGAACTCGTTTTTTTATTGTTTAACATCATTTAAGGGGTTGTTTTTTACCAGCAACAGCACCATGTCGAGTGGTTGTTGCAAATTTTGCAACAACCATATCTCTGTCCAACTCCCCTTCCTCAAAAACATTCTTGATATGTCGTGAAATGGTAGATTTATTGCGTTGAAACAGTTCGCTCATCTGTTCAAGATTAAGCCATACTGTTTCATCTTGCATCCTCACCTCTATTCGTGATTCTCCATCAGGTGTCTGATAGAGTAATATCTGTCCTCTGTTTTCGTCCATCTACATTCTTCTTTTATGTTTAAAATATATTGAATATTATCTGCCCTTCTTATCTCTTTGTAGGGTGTCTACTGGGTTTTCTTAACAATGTTGTGTGTAGTTATAAAAAAATGACCATTTTCTTTCATCCTTCATATTAATTGATACAAATATAACCCAAAATGTTCAGTGTGCAAAACATTTTCTATGTAAATTTGTTCTGCATATTGAACATTTAGCATCAATAAGGCGTTTTAATTATAGATTTTGTGTTCCGTAAAGAACAAATAACATTAAAATCTGTTTTGTTTGTACAACACTTAGAAACTGATATTTCAGCTGTAGCTCCTGTCAATTCTTTGGCAAATATTTGGATTTGCCTCATTTTTTTTGTATCTTTGCAACATGAAAAACATGGGTGTCATGATTAAGTGGTGCCCCTCTGTAAAAACTATAGTAGATTTACTCTATAACAAGAGATTTTTGAAATAAAGGTTGTAAGGTTGTCAAACCCCTGATGTATAAAGGGCGTGCACCCTGTCGGAGGCTGTCAAAGGCTGTCAAAAGGCTGTCACCATTTCCGTAATTCTCTCGAGAATTCGGGAGAAAAGGTTACTAAAAGCCCGGCCAAAGGTACTCTTTTGACCTGAATTTTCGAGAGAATTGAAGAGTCTTAATATATAATTTTAATAATGATCAATAAATTAGTAATGAAAAATTTCAAATTCACGGTACTTATGAAGTACCATTATCGTGGGGAGTTAAGAACAAAGTATGTAACCTTGGAAGAGGTTGCAAAAAGAACGGCAAACGGCTACTACCAACGTAGGGTGAATGCCGCGAGAGGATTGGATGAGGTTCAGTCGCCTTTGGGTCTTTGTTGTGGAAAGGCTGCGGCAGAGGAACTGCCAGTTATCTATCCTTCCTTAGGGCCAGACGGTTATACGGGGTTGGTGTTGCTGTCTTTTCGCATTACTGAGGGGCAAAAGGCGCTTGAACGACTGCGCCGACAGGTAAACATGTGGCAACAGACGCTGATGTCGTTTGTCGGCACAAGCGGACTGTCGATGAAAGTACTCATTCCTTACCGGCTGCCTAATGGCGCGCTTCCTGATGATTCCCGGGAGCTCTCACTATTCAGGCAATATGCGTACAAACGGGCTGCTGAATATGCCTTCAATGCCACTGGTGTACGTCC
>JAFZPF010000065.1 GCA_017550455.1 Prevotella sp. | reverse complement strand
CTGTGAATCAACCAAATACTATTAAACACAATATCGTAAAATATTACATTTTTTAACTGTTAATCAGGGGGTCGTTGGTTCAAGCCCATCCTGAAGCGCATTAGAAATCAAGGAGTTAGAGAAATCTAACTCCTTTTTCTTTTCCACTCGGGAACACATAGGGAACACACAGCCCCTTACTAAAACGTATATAGGAGTGCTTTACTTTTTCAGCATAATTTCATTCATCATTGAATCTTGAAGATATTCAACTTTTGTTAAAACTGAGTGCAGAATAGTAATATTACTGCAATATTTGGTATTTTTGCTATCCAATAAAAGTATATTCAGGCAAATATTCGGAGAAATGCTGAGAGACTTCATCGCTATTGATTTCGAGACGGCCAATCAGGAACCGTCGAGTGTCTGCTCCATAGGAGTGGTCATGGTGCGCAATGGTCAGATAGTGGATACGTTCTACAGTCTCATTCAACCTGAGCCCAATTACTATAACTACTGGTGTCAGCGGGTTCATGGGTTGAGTAGGCAGGATACAGACGATGCTTTCGTTTTTCCCAAGGTGTGGGAACAGTTGGAGGAGCGCATTGCAGCTGTATTCTTTTCCAAAGGGTATAATGACAAGAGATACCAGATAGCCAATCTACCCTTTGTGGCCCATAATGCCCGCTTCGATGAAGGATGTCTGAAAGCTGTATTCAGGGTTTATCAGATGGATTATCCCGACTATTGTTTCTACGACACGCTCACTGCCTCCCGCCGTCAATTCGGTCACTCGCTGCCCGATCACCAGCTCCATACGGTTGCTGCTGCCTGCGGTTACGACCTGCAGCACCATCACCATGCCCTTGCTGATGCCGAGGCATGTGCAGCAATAGCCTTGTATCTCTTGTGATGCAAGGCATTTCTGGTAATACATTTTTTGTGACTTAGATTTGACCACCTTTTCAGGAAGCTTTGATACTCTTTTCCAGTGGTTTTAATACTCTTTTCCATTAGTTTTTAATACTCTTTTCTCCTGTTATTGCCAATTAATGCAGTTATTCTTTAACGGCATTATCCTAAAACAACAAACAAAATAATAAGCAAATACATCTAAGCGTTGTGGTCTTTTACGGTCTTTTACGGTCTTTTATTTCAAAAAAGACCGTTTTTACACCCTAACTATCTGATAATTAATGATTTAAATTTTCAAAAAGCAGCGGTCTCTCGGTCTTTCGCACCCTTGTGCACATATTTTTTTTGCAAATCCCCATTCACATCTCCTAACGCGTACCTATTTAATAAATATATTATTATAATTATATTATTATATTATTAATTATTATTATCCAGCAGTTGTACATAGGGTGAAAAGACCAAAAGACCAAAAGACCGAGAGACCAAAAGACCAAAAGACCGAAAGACCAAAAGACCGAAAGACCAAAAGACCGGGAATAAATGGAAAATGGAAACAACTAGAACTACCAACTTGTTTACTTGTCTACTCGTCAACTAAAAAAACCTTGAAGATTGATTCTTTAATCCTGGAGATTTTAGTATCTTTGCAAACAATCATATAGAAGGAGATAACCATCCCCGGAAAAAGACAGTGGCAGATGCAAAAAGACCGAAACAAAGCGGATGAATACCGTGCGAAAGCCTATCAAGGTGACACCAAGGCGATGAACAACCTTGGTGTATGCTACGAGCGTGGTACGGGTGTGAAAGAGAACCTGACGATGGCTTTCGAGTGGTATATGCGTGCTGCAGAACAGGATGATGTCTATGGCTGTTTCAACGTGGGCGAGTGCTACTATCATGGCAAGGGTGTAGAGCAGAGTGCAGAGCAGGCATTTGTATGGTATCTGAAAGCTGCTGAGAAGGGGGATACACAGTCGCAGGTGAACATCGCCAATGCTTACTACCTGGGACAAGGTGTTGATCAGGATCATCACAAGGCATTCCTCTGGTATCGTGAAGCAGCATTCCAAGGACATCTCTTAAGTCAGAAGAATGTAGGGGCAGCCTACTGGAATGGCGACGGTGTGGATAAGGACCTTGAGGAGTGTGTCTTTTGGTATGAGCTTGCTGCCAATGGCGGTGATGCCCAGGCACAGTTTGCCACCGGTTGGTTCTTAATGACGGGAACAGGGGTTCCTAAAGATGAGCGAAAGGGAATACGTTGGATTCATAAGGCCGCCTACCAAAGTTATCAGCCTGCTATCGATTATTGCAAAGAACACGGATATTAATAGTCTAAAAATAATTATTATGGCAAGTAATCCTGACTATGTACAATATATCGCCGACCAATGCAGTGGTGCTGGCGAGATCGTCACCAAGAAGATGTTTGGTGATTATGGTATCTATTGTGATGGTAAGATCTTTGGACTGATCTGCGACAACCGGTTCTACCTGAAGCCTACAAAAGCGGGCAAGGCATTACTGAGAGAGACAGATCTCCGACCGCCATATGATGGTGCAAAGGACTATTTCTATATCGCCGATGTAGATGACCGAGACTATCTTTCTTCACTTGTCAGGGCTACCTGTAAAGAACTGCCAGATAAAAAAAGGAAATAACCGTATGAAGAAAGTAAAGATAACTGCTGTTCGGCAGACCGTTTATCCGGATCTCATGGCCAAGTATGAGAATCCCATAGAGCACACCTGTGATGTGCGGGAGGGGCAGCAATGGATTTCCGTGGATGGGAAATGTCCGGAGGGGATGTGCCCGTCAGCCTGGTATTCGATGCATGAGTTTGTGGAATCGCTGGCTCAGGGCAAAGGCAATTTCTACGATGGCTGGATGCAGAATCCGATGAGTGCCATGATCAGTTGCAACGACGGTTTCCGTCCTTTCAGTTTTTACATAGAGGTTATTGAAGACTAAAAGATAAGTGTTTTGTTGCTGTCGGCACATGGATCAAGATACCGTAAATGAACAACGATAAAAGAAGAACAGATATGATTGACCAGATTATTGCTTTTAATAAGACCTTCGTAGAACAGAAAGGTTATGAGAAATATCTAACTGACAAGTACCCCGACAAGAAACTGGCAGTACTCTCATGTATGGATACCCGACTGACAGAACTGCTACCTGCCGCTTTGGGGTTGAAGAATGGTGATGCCAAGATTATCAAGAATGCCGGAGGATTAGTCATCTCCCCTTTCGACTCCGCCATGCGCAGTCTTATCGTGGCTGTCTATGAACTCGGTGTGGAAGAAATCATGGTAGTGGCCCACTCCCAGTGCGGTGCCTGTCACATGAGCTTCGACTATTTCCATCATGAGATGATGGCACGGGGAATAACCGAGCAGACACTCAGCACCATCCAGAAGTGCGGTGTGAATCTTCACCACTGGCTGGAAGGTTTCAAAGACACCCCCGAATCCGTGCGAAAGACTGTTGAATCGATCAAGACCCATCCCCTCATGCCCGGAGATATCATTGTAAGAGGGTTCATCATCGATTCTGCGACAGGTGCATTGGAAGAGATCATCGACTAAAAGCTCAGAGGCTTTCCATCTTCGACGAAATCAATCAGTTTATATTTGTCTGATGTCTGTACATCAAACCATTTGGATGCCTCGACCTGATTATTACGGAAGGTGACATTATTACACTGTGACAGGGGCATATCCTCACGCTCCTGCAGTTTGAAGAACTGCGTCCAGGGATGTATGAACAAGAAACGGGTACATTTGCCGGTAATGTTCTCAACCAGTACGTACTCATAATGTTGCGGAGTGTCCGGACGCATCTTCAACCACAGTACACGGTCGGCACGCTCTGTATAACAGTTACGGAGGATAATATTACGGTCATGAACAGACTCCGACCCTAAGGTCAGACAACCATGCACACGGCCGTACCTGCAGTTCTGTATCAAGATACGTTCACACGGTCCGTTATGTTCATCTTTATCTGCCCATGTCCCTTTACCACCTTTCAGCACCACAGCATCATCGTTGACATGCATAAAGCACCCATTGATAAGCACGTCACTGCACACATCGATGTCGATGGCATCTGACGAGGGGGCTCCCCGAGAGGGGTTAGGCTCCCAGACATGCTCCGTGGGAGCGAAGATATAGCAGTCAAGGAAGCGCACATGGTTGCTCTTGTAGATATGGTTTGTCCAGAAAGGAGAATTGATCAGATGCACATCCTGTACGGTGACATTAGCTGAGTTGGAGATATAGGTAAGTCGTGGCCGTTGTGCATCTTTATTCGTACACTGCGGATTCCACTGTCGCCGTATCCAGAACTCCTGCCAATAATTCAGTCCGTTACCATCAATGGTGCCATGTCCGCTAATGGTGAAACCATCCACTCCGTCAGCGTTCACCAAGGCGGCAAAATACTTACAAGTCTCTCCCTCCATGCGAGTCTCTAGGATAGGGAAGTCAATAATCCGGTCGGACCCTTTCAGTTTACCAATGATATGCAGATGAGTACCCTGTTTGAAGAATAGCGCACCTGTAAGGAAGGTTCCCTGCGGTACAACAATCACGCCACCGCCATCAGCGGCCACCTTGTCGATGAGCTGTTGGATAGCTGTCGTCTGTACAATGGTGGAGTCGTTCTTCACTCCATAATTGGTGATTACATACTGACGTCCCAGCTGTTTAACATCCACCTTGGCCGTATCCTTAAACCAAGCATCCATCACGGTGCCATCCGGCCATGTTTCCACGACTACCTTCTTTCTCGTCTTGGCTGTTCCCGCCACGACAAGCAATGATAACAACAATACTAATACCTTTCTCATCTTCTCATCAATCTAAATGAAACACTTCCTGAATGGGCACTGTCACCGGAGAGTTATCCGGATTCACTTCCATAATATCAGCCATCATATCCCACCATTTCTGTGTGATGGGGTCCACATGGTCGGTATCCTGTGAACTGACGCCACCTGAACACTCCTGATAGCCAAAGAGTATATTCGTGTCCTTATCCCAATATATACTGTAGTTGCTTACACCACTGTCTTTTATCATCTTAACCAGCTCCGGCCATATGGCGGCATGCCGCTTGGCATATTCCTCCTCACAACCTGGTTTCAGGTACATCTTGAATGCAAATCTTTTCATAAAATCGTTTTTTCCTTTATCCATCTATCTTTTAGTTCCCATCGGGTTTTGTCGTATCTTGTTTGACAGCCGGATACCATTCAAACAGTTCCGGTGTATCCGGGTGCTTGGGATCGAAATCCTGGAAATCAGCACGCAAATGACTGACAATAGGCAGTTGCAACTGTTTCATTCCCATCACCACCATCTTCGACACCTCGTAGGCACCATAGGGGTTGAAGTGAGTATTATCTTCCAAGGCTTTCTCCTGTCCGGGGAATGTCCCAGCAGGATAGTGTACAAGAGCTTTCTTACTACCCTCATAACCAAGTGCCTCGAAGAAATCACGTGTCATATCATGAATCTCTATCACCGGCACATGCTCACGTTTTGCCACGCTGCGCATTGCATCGGGATAGTCTCCATGAGTCTCTAAAATCTTCGTGTGTGTATCGTAATCAAAATGGCGTCGCTGCGTAGGGGTGATGAAGATCATATTTCCACCGGCCTCACGTACTCTGTCAACAAAGATTTTCAGTTGGTAGGCGAAATGATACCAGGCACCGTCACCCGCACGTTTTTCTTTCTGATCATTATGTCCGAACTCACAGATGACATAATCCCCCTTCTTTAACATAGAGAGCACCTTGTCGAGCCTATAACCATTGATAAACGTTCTAGCAGACAGTCCGCTCTCAGCATGATTGGAGATCGCCACCTTCTCCGTGAACCATCTTGGAATCATCTGCCCCCAACTGGCCCATGGTTCCAGTTCCTGATCCACCACCGTTGAGTTTCCACAGAGGAAGACGGTTGTGGCTGTTGCATCACGCTCTATTTTGATACTCTTTACGGCGGGATGCAAGCCATTGAACTCCAAGGTAAGCAACCCGTCCCAATTCAGATAATCTTGCTCCCGGGGCTTCAAAGAGACTCTTTTCCCACCCCCTAACTCCGGAGAACGTTTATTGACAATAAAAGAGTAAGTGGCATATTTGTTCTTCTTGGTTGTACACTTCTCCACCATCAGTCGTCTTGACTCTGCCCTGACAACAGTGTGAGCAGCCTTCTTTTTGGAACCGAGTGTCACTGTCACCTTGTAGTTGCCGTCAGCCACCGGCACCGAGAAATAAAAAGGTTTATCACTCTCCTGATTCATCACCGTATCCACAACCACCTGAGCATAGGCTGATGAAAAAGAGAATGCGCAGAGAAGAAAGAACCCCGTTAATAACCTCTTACTATATAATATCCTCAATGCTATCTTCATAAAGCAATCTTTTTCTTATTTATCATGATTTCTCATTTCCCGATATTTTCGTTGATGACATCTTCCAGAATCATCTCCGGGCGCTCGTCACTCTTGAGAAGTTCAAAGCGCACATTTTGCAGTCGAAGACCATCCACATGACGGGCAAACAGTCCGTAGGCTGGTGTCGGTCCGGCCCATCTCGGTTCCGGATAATTCGTCCCTTGTTCCCTATATGGAGTCGTTACCTTCTTTCCACCGCCCCTGTACCTGACGAAGATATTAGAGAGTGACACATTCCTGATCGGAGTACCTTCCATACCTGTTACGATGATACCGGCCAACGAATCGACATCATCAGCAATCACATTATTAATGTATATATCACGTGCGGAAGAGATATCCGTATATTCCTTAGGACCGCGGTTTCGGCAACCCGTCGTGATGTAGATCGGATAATGGTGCACATGACTCAAGGAGATATTATCCACGACGATATTCTCCATCTTTCCTCTGTCAACCACCTCAAAAGCCAAACCGCTGCTCCACATACAGGTACAGTTGGATATGGTTATATTCCGGTAACCGCCATTCGACTCAGTGCCGAGTTTTATGCGCCCGCACACCCAGTTTACCTTCTCAGGCACATAGGTACCGTCAAGAAAAGTACCGAGTTTATAACCGGTTACAATACAGTTAGTAATCAGGATGTGCTCACAGAGCGCGGGGCGTTTCAGCGCATACGAGCTTTTCAGTACGATGGCATCGTCATTGGGAGTATTCACCTTAGTGTTACTCACGGTGAAATACTTGCAGCAGTCGATATCTATACCGTCACGGTTGGTATCGATCGTTACATTATCTATCGTGCCGATATCACAGCCTGTCGTTATAATGGCAAAATGTCCACCTCTGAAAATGGTAATATCACGTATCGTGACATTACGGCATTACTTGAAGGCGATGGCCTTATCACCCGTACCGATAGAACCGCCTTGTACATTACCACCTCGCTCCGTATCATGACGGGTGAGTCCCTCTCCGTCAATCATTCCCAAACCGGTAATACTGATATTCGACTGTCCTTCTGCCCAGATCAACGAATTATGAAAATAGGTGTGTCCGCCATCCTGATACTCTGGTGCACCAAACACCTCACTCTCATCATAGGCTTTCATCTCTGCCGGAGCAGCTAATATCTTTGCTCCACGCAACAGATGCAGATCGACATTACTTTTCATGCGAATACTACCACAGAGATAGACTCCCGGAGGCAATAGGACCTGACCGCCGCCGTTGTTAGTAGCCGCTTCAATTGCTTTGTTGATTGCCATATGATCAAGTGTCTTGCCGTCGCCCTTGGCACCATAATCAAGCACATTGTAAACCGATGCTGCACGACCTAACACAGAAATCATCAGGAGTAAAAATAATACCAGTCTTTTCATTTTTCTATCATCTATAGATGTGGCAAATTTAGTGTTTTTACCGCTATTTTCAAAGATTGTCTTTACGAATGACCGAAAAGACTCGCGTTTATGACAGAAAGAACACCCGTTTTTCAGGTACACTTTTACGATAAAAAATGTATCTTTGCAAAAAAATACAGAAATGAAGCATTTACTATTCTTTTGCGTACTGATGACGAGTACGTTTTTTGCCAAGGCTCAAGTAATTGACAACACTCCTGACTCTATCGGAAAGGCACTCATGTCACGTCCAGCACCAGGAACCACCCGCATAGGAACCAACCCGGTGCTCTTCCTGATAGGAAACTCCACCATGCGTAACGGAACACTCGGGAACGGCAATAACGGTCAATGGGGATGGGGCTATTTTGCAAACAAATATTTCAACCATCAGCGTATTTCCGTGGAGAACCAAGCCCTCGGCGGCATGTCAACACGCACCTTCTACACCGACCTGTGGCCGGCAGTACGTCAGGCATTGAAGCCGGGCGACTGGGTGATTGTATCCATCGGGCATAATGACAGTGCAGATTTCTTTGATGCGAAAAGAGCCCGCGGTGTCATCACCGGTGTAGATCCCGACACAATGGTTATCGGGAAGAATGAACGCACGCAGAAAATGGATACAGTATATAGCTATGGAACCTATCTTCGCAAATACATCACAGAGATTCGTGCCAAAGGAGCCCATCCTATCTTAATGTCACTCACTCCCCGGGATGCATATGATGATGCGGGAAAGATTATCCGTAAGCCTCAGACACAATGGGCAGCCTACATAGCAGCCGTAGAAGGAGTACCTTTCGTCGACCTGAATGATATCAGTGGCAGGAAATTTGATCAATTCAGTATGTGGAAAAAGAAATATCATTTCTATGGTGACCATATCCACACCAGTGCCTTTGGTGCAGAATTGAATGCGCGCAGTGCCGCCGAGGGTATCTATTACTCTTCCCATCCATTGCTCGCCCCACTGAAAGAAATGATGGTGAATGTGGAGTTACCGACCTGTTCTGTTCAACGTGAGGCAGGGAAACCGATGGTTTTCATTACCGGTGACTCTACCGTTAAAAACAAAGATAACGATGAAAACGGCATGTGGGGATGGGGGTCTCAAGCCGGTATGATTTTCGACGCTACAAAGATAACATGGGCAAACGAGGCTATGGCTGGACGGTCAACACGCAGTTATCTCCGTGAGGGGCGCTGGGAAAAGGTGTATAACTCACTACAACCTGGCGATTTTGTCCTTATCCAGTTTGGGCATAATGACATCTGTTCCATCACCGATCCTAAAGAACGGGGAGTGATTGCAGCAAGCTACGACACCTGTCATGTTTAT
>JAFZPF010000064.1 GCA_017550455.1 Prevotella sp. | reverse complement strand
CTCTCTTATCCTCTCGGCGGAATGTTCCATCTGTCACACGGACTGTCAAACGCTATTCTCTTACCTACCGTGATGCGCTTCAACCGTCCTGCCTGTGTAGAGCGTTATGCACAGGTAGCCATAGCCTGTGGTGTTCAACCCGGTAAGAATGATGAGGAAACGGCTGAGCGCGGTGTGGACTTCATCTACCAGCTCAGTAAAGACTGTGGTATCCCGACAACCCTCAGTGAGATCGGTGTACCGCAAGAGGCTGTGGATGAGATGGCTAAGGCTGCCATGGAGGTGCAGCGACTGCTGAAGAACAATCCTCGGGAAGTAACCGAACAGGATGCGAAAGATATCTATAACTGCTTATATTAA
Source organism: Prevotella sp. (assembly GCA_017550455.1). Classification (GTDB taxonomy): domain Bacteria; phylum Bacteroidota; class Bacteroidia; order Bacteroidales; family Bacteroidaceae; genus Prevotella. The sequence continues at coordinate 15,676 of JAFZPF010000064.1, read as the reverse complement.
CTGATTATGAAACCAATTATCGCCATAACCATGGGTGATCCTGCCGGCATCGGACCGGAGATCATCGTCAAGGCATTATCACTCGAAGAGACATACGAGAAGTGCCGCCCGTTAGTAACCGGCGATGCCAACATCATGCAGTGGGCCGTTGACCAGATGGGGTCCGACCTGAAGATCCACCGTATCGCCTCCGTGAAAGAGGCGCTCTTCGAACTGGGAACCATCGATGTGTATGATCTGGCATGTATCGACATGGATACCTTCCAACCGGGTGTGCTCCAAAACCAGTGCGGACATGCTGCCTTCATCAGCGTGACCACCGCTATACAGTTAGCCATGGAGAATGAGGTGGATGCTACCGTTACCGCTCCCCTGAACAAGGAAGCACTCCATAATGCCGGACATAATTTCGACGGACATACGGAGATCTATGCCCATTACACCCATACAAAGAAATATGCCATGCTGCTGGCGGATGAGCATCTGCGAGTGATCCATGTGTCAACGCATGTTCCCCTACGAGTGGCTTGTGACAGGGTGAAGAAAGACCGTATCATCGAGGTGACAGAACTGATCCATGATGCCTGCAAACAGTTTGGTATTGAGAATCCACGTATCGGCATAGCAGGACTCAATCCACATGCCAGCGACGGTGGATTGTTCGGTTGGGAGGAAGAGAAAGAGATTACCCCCGCTGTAGAAGAACTGCTGCAGCGTGGTTTCAATGTCGACGGACCCGTACCACCCGACTCTCTCTTTGCCAAGGCCCGTTGCGGTAAGTATGACGGTTGTGTGGCTATGTATCACGACCAAGGACATATTCCTTTCAAGGTTGTCGGTTTCCAATGGGATAAGGAAACGGGTAAGATGGAAGCAGCCAAAGGTGTCAATATCACGTTGGGATTGCCTATTATCCGTGTATCCGTCGATCATGGCACAGCCTTCGATGTCGCAGGAAAAGGTATCGCCAGTCCTGATGCGATGTTGTTAAGTATCGACTATGCCACCAAGATGGCTATCAACAGAAAAGGAAAATGATTCTCGTTATTGCTGATGATATCACGGGAGCTGCCGAGATGGCCGGCATCGCCCACAGACAAGGGTTAAGTGTTTGCTTTTCACTTGCTGCCGATGAGCTCATGGAAGACAACGACCATGATGTGTTGGTACTCGCTACCGACACGCGATCGGAAGATGAGGAAACGGCCCGTCAGACCATCCGTGATATCATCAGTCATCTGACCACTTTCCCACAACTCCTCTATAAAAAGGTGGACTCTGCCCTTCGCGGACATATCGTGGCAGAGATGACCGAACTGATGCGTAACCTCGGTATGCAGTATGCGCTGCTCATACCACAGAACCCTGCTTTAGGGAGAACCATTGAGGATGGCATCTATTATATCCATGGCACCCCACTCCATCAAACAGATTTTCGTTTTGATCCGGAATATCCTGTTCAGACAGCGGATGTAACGGAGATCCTTGCGCCGGCCAAACACCTGGCTATGGATGCACCGTTGGAAAAAGGCATCAATATCGCAGATGGAAAAGATGAGGAGGAAGTCGTCAGACAGTTGGAGAAACGCACACGGGGAGTACTGCTCGCCGGCGGCGGTTTCGCCTTCAGCAGTCTTTTGCAACAGATGGATCACAATAGGGATGTGATTCCTTTCCCCCTACCACCCAACAAAAACACCAGAACACTCGTGGTTTGCGGCAGCACCCAAAGCAAAGCTATTCACGACCTTCCTTTCTTCCAGCAACATGACACCACCGTCATCACCATGCCGGAAAAGGTTTTCCATGGAGATGATCCGACAACATGGATAGAAGAGAGTACGAAGGAGTATCTGCAGCATGAAGCGACTATACTTCGTATCGGTCATGAGGCGGTGACCACCCGCGAGTATGCCACACGACTGAAAAACACAATGGCACTACTCACCATGCAGATGATCCAGAAGGATACACCCTGTCAACTGATTATCGAGGGAGGGGCTACCGCCTATTGCATACTGACATCCTTAGGATGGCATCGTTTTGCCATCAAAAAAGAGATTGCACCCGGTGTCGTCTGTATGACTTACCATGATGCAATCTCCAGTGTTGATATCATCCTAAAGCCAGGCAGTTATCCCTGGGGAGAATTATTCGATTAAATTGAAAAATTAATTATCAATTATCAATTTTTCTTATACATCCTGTATCCGTAAGCACATACCACGATGAAGCAGATGAACGGCAGGATGAAGGAAGCGTTGACAGCGGGATAAGAACCGAAGACCGTACCCATATCAATGATTCGTGCCTGCAACGGAGGAAGGACAGAACCACCGAGGATCGCCATGATCAAACCGGCAGCACCGAACTTCGCATCATCACCCATACCATCGAGGGCAATACCATAGATAGTGGGGAACATCAGTGACATACAACCGCTGACAGCCACCAGGCAATACATTCCATAACGGTTCTGGAAGAAGATAACACCGGCGGTGAAAATCATTCCCAAGACAGCGAAGATAGCCAACAATTTTGCCGGGTTGAAATATTTCATCAGATAGGTGGCGATGAAACGCGAACAGATGAAGAAGAGCATAGCAGCGATATTGAAACGCTGTGACAGCACCTCAGCAGCCTGTTCTTCCATTCCCTCAGCCATGAAGATACGTGTACCGTACTGGATGATGAATGTCCAGCACATAATCTGTGCACCCACATAGAAGAACTGTGCGATAACACCCTCACGGTAATACTTCAGCGAGAAGATACGCTTCAGGGTGGGCAGGAAGTTAATATCCTTGTTCTTATCACCATTCTTCGGCATGTTCATCAGCATGATCACCACAAAGATAATGGCAATGACAATACCGATAGCCAGATACGGAGAGATGAGCACACTCAAGTCGGCATCCTTAATCGCATTAAACTCTGCATCGGTGAGGTTCGCACGCTCATCGCTGCTCAACGGATTCAGTCGTGCCTGGATGAAGTTCATGGCCACATACATACCGATGATCGACCCACAGGGGTTGAAGCACTGCGCCATATTCAGTCGACGTGTAGCAGTCTCTTCAGAACCCATCGTCAGGATATAGGGATTACAGGAAGTCTCCAGGAACGACAATCCGCACGTCATGATGAAATACGCCACGAGGAAACAACCATAGAGACCCACCATCTTGGCAGGGAAGAAAAGAAGCGCTCCCGTAGCATATAGTCCGAGACCCATCAGTACACCCGACTTGTAAGAGAACTTCCTGATAAAGATAGCGGCAGGGTATGCCATCGCGAAGTATCCACCATAGAAAGCCACCTGTACAAGGGCTCCCTCGGTGACGCTCATTCGGAAAATCTTTGAGAAAGCCTTCACCATCGGGTTGGTGATATCATTGGCAAATCCCCAAAGTGCAAAACATAATGTAACCAAACAGAATGGTACCAAGAAGCTGACACCATCCTTAACCAACAAACTATTCTTTGACATTGGCAGTAAAGGTAATAATACCCGGAACATCGTCAGGATATTCCGGGTACACATATTTTATTTATAAATAGGACCGAAGTTAGCACAGGCACGATAGTCAGCACCCTCCTTGTCCATTCCAAATGCATTCCATGCTGCCGGACGGAAGATGTCCTTATCGGCTATATTGTGCATACATACTGGGATACGCAGGATAGAACAGAGCGTGATCAGGTCGGCACCGATATGTCCATAGGCAATTGCACCATGGTTGGCACCCCAGCAGTTCATCACTGAATAGACATCCTTGAACGCATCCTTGGTAGGATCCAGACGGGGAGCGAACCAAGTAGTAGGCCATGTGGGATCCGTACGCTTGTCGAGGATCTCATTGGTCTTCGGGTCGATATCCACGGTCCATCCCTCAGCCAACTGCAGCACCGGACCGAGTCCAGCCACCATGTTGACACGCATCATAGTCATCGGCATGCCACCCTTGGAGAGGAAATGACTAGAGTAACCACCGCCACGGAAATAGTCACGGTCGGCAGGCATCCATGAGGTAGCCTTCAGACAAGCCTCCACATCATCGTTGGTCATATTCCAGAACTCTTTCATCGTCGGCTTTCCCTCTGCATCGGTCATAGCACCGGTAGCATCGAGCGTGGTAGCACCGGAGTTGATCAGATGGATGAAGCCACCGGCAGCAGCACCTTCCGGTTTCTTACCTGCCACACGCTCCACAGCCTCCGGACTCCAATAGGTACGGATATCGGAGAACATCACACCGCGGTTGGTCAACAGATGACCGAAGAGCATTGACAAGCCGTTGAGGAAGTCGTTCTCCGTAGCCAGCACATCAGCCTCACGGAGTCCGTTCCAGTCGAACGATGTGCAGAGCATCGACTCGGGGAAGTCGAAGTTCGGCTTGTAGTCAGTCCACTGACGCTGTCCCTGAACACCACCGAAGAGGGCGTTATGTCCGAGCGCCTCCTCCTTATAACCCATCTCCAGGAGTTTGGGATTGCCATGCATCAAATCACGGATAATCATCATCGACTTCACCGTAAACTCCCAGTCGGCATCTTTCTCCTCACGGTTCTTACCCTTACCCTTACCATTGAAGGTGGTCATCGGGGTTCCCGGGAAGAGTGCACGGTCCTCATTATAGTCATGTCCCTCCTGTGGCTTGCAGTATTTCTCCACCCAGGCCATGGCTTTCTTAAACTCCTCCTTGTCGTAGATACCGAAGTCCACACGGCGCAGGATCTCCACGAGAGATACATATTCCGTGCGCATACCGAGGTAGTTCTGCAGGAAGTCAGCATTTACGATAGAACCGGCGATACCCATACAGGTATTACCCATAGAGAGATAACTCTTGCCACGCATGGTAGCAACAGCCTGAGCAGAACGTGCGAAGCGGAGAATCTTCTCTGCCACATCAGCAGGAATCGTGTTATCATTCAGATCCTGCACATCATGACCGTAGATACCGAAGGCAGGAAGCCCCTTCTGTGCATGAGCGGCGAGAACAGCTGCCAGATAGACAGCACCCGGACGCTCTGTACCGTTGAATCCCCATACTGCCTTAGGATAGTGAGGATTCATATCCATTGTTTCCGACCCGTAGCACCAGCAGGAGGTGACAGTGATGGTAGAGCCCACACCCTCACGCTCAAATTTCTCGGCACAGGCAGCGCTCTCAGCCACACGGCCGATCGTTGTATCACTGATGACACACTCCACGGGTGATCCGTCACCATTGTGGAGATTAGTTGATATCAATGTAGCCACAGCCTTGGCCAAAGCCATCGTCTTCTCTTCAAGACTCTCGCGAACGCCACCCTGTCTTCCGTCGATGGTCGGGCGAATACCTATTTTCGGATAATTGCTCATAAATTGTTTTTTGTTTAAATAGATTTATTATAAGTTATTATTTTATGCACAAAAGTATGACTTCATGACGGATATGGGTTGAAGAATCATCTCATTCTTTATCACTTCCGTATCAAAAGAACGAAAATATGTATCGTCTGTAATCTATCCTTCACCTAAAAAATCCTTGATACGCTGTTCATCGTTCAAACGGCATATCAGCAGTCTGCCATTTTCCTCCGCTATGATATATCGTTCAAGCCCCTGAATCACCACTTTCTCCATGTTCATCGTGTGTATCACGCAGTTGTGGGTATCATAAAGATTCACGTTATCACCGATGACACAGTTGCCGGAAAGATCCTTCTTGGACTGCATATAGAGCGAACCCCAGGTGCCCAGGTCACTCCATCCGAAGTCGGCAGGACATACGAAAATCTCATCAGCCTTCTCCATGATCGCATAGTCAACGGAGATCTTTGGACATTCAGGGAACCGCTGATCGATCATCTCTTGTTCTTTGTCTGTGCCATAGACATCACGCAGACTCTCAAAGATCCGTGAGATCCTCGGCTCGTACATACGGAAAGCATTCACGATAGTTCTCACATTCCAGATGAAGATACCGGCATTCCAATAGAAGCTCTTGTTCTGAATATACCTGATGGCAACATCGATTGTCGGTTTTTCCTTAAAGCTGTCCACCCTGAATATCTCTCTGTTCCGGGCACTGTTCGAACTCAGGTCGGCCTGGATATAACCGTATCCTGTCTCCGGTCGTGTGGGTTTCATACCCAAGGTGACGATAGCATCAGAGTCGGCCGTAAATTCCATACATTTAGTAATCACCCGCTTAAACTCCTCTACGTTCATCACAATATGATCACTGGGAGTCACAACGATATTGGCCTTGGGATCAATACTCTTGATACGCCAACTGACATAAGCAATACAGGGAGCGGTATTTCTGCGACAGGGCTCACATAGAATATTGCTGACAGGAATCTCCGGAAGCTGTTCTTTCACCATCTCCGCATAATCCTTGTTCGTCACCACCCATACATTCTCCGGAGTACAGATACCGCTGAAACGATCCATGGTCAACTGGAGCAGACTCTTCCCCACTCCCAGTACATCAATAAACTGCTTTGGTTTCTCCGTGGTGCTCATCGGCCAGAACCTGCTGCCGACACCCCCTGCCATGATTACGATATGATTATTTTTAAGAGCCATAGAATAATTGAAAATTGATAATTGTAAGTTAGGTTATATTATTTCAGTCTATATTTACTTTAGCCGGACACTCTACACTAGATCTTCAACTCTTTTAGAATCGAGGAGATACGCTGTAAGGTAGTCAGACGCGTAGGTACCAGAGGCAGTCGCAGGACATTCTCAATAAATCCCATTTCGTGGAGCATCGCCTTAACACCGGCAGGGTTGCCATCCACGAAGAGCAGGCTGAACAAGTCGGTGAACTTATGGTGAATCTTCCGGGCAGCCTCAAACTCCCCGTTCATCTCCAGGCGTAACATCTTGGAGAACTCCCTGGGCAGCGCATTACCGATGACAGAGATCACACCCACAGCCCCACAAGCTACCATCGGATAAGTCAGCGCATCATCACCGCTGATCACATCGAAGTGAGCAGGTTTGTTCTTGATGATCTCATCCACCTGTTCCAGACTGCCGCTCGCCTCTTTGATAGCCACGATATTCGGACAGTCTTCCGCCAACCTGACCGTTGTCTCCGCCTTCATGTTGACACCGGTGCGTCCAGGGACGTTATAGAGCACCACCGGCATACGGGTGGCATTGGCAATCGCCTTGAAATGCTGGTACAGTCCTTCCTGCGAGGGTTTGTTATAGTAAGGGCATACGCTGAGAATACCATCGATGCCATAGAAGTCTTCTGTCTGCAGTTCTTCGATGATCGCTGCCGTATTGTTACCGCCACATCCCATCATGATAGGGACACGGCCACCAGCCATCTCGATAGCCATCTTCTTTATTTCGGATTTCTCTTCTTTGGTAAGTGTTGGGGTCTCCCCTGTCGTAGCGAGGATAACCAAAAAGTCTGCTCCATTATCCAACTGATATCGCAGCAGTCCCCGCAATGCATCATAATCGACAGCACCCGACTCTTTGAAGGGAGTAACCAATGCAATTCCTAAACCTTTGAAAATATTATCCATAAAAAACCGATTAAATGATATAATTTGCAAATTTAGCACATTTACGGCAATTATCAAAATAATTTGATAATTAATAATATTTTTCTTCCACGAACATCGAGCATTTTTTGATTAAACGGGGTCAATGCCCATCCGCCGTCCTCGAGGTAAAATACAGAACAAATTTGGGAATTATATCGCAGTTGACCTACAGAGCATTGAATAGTAGGGGCATACTTGATGTGCGCCTTACTGGTAAAAAGAGAGTTAAAAAGGCATTATCGCCCTACCACTCTTATTTATATAGGTTTACGAAAAAAGTAAAAAGGTAAAACGACGGTAATTGTTAATGTTCACGGATCTGTTCATGTACCCCTGATCAATCAATACTGGATATCTTCCAGGAACAGGGCATTGCCGGGCATACTCTCACCTGCGGAGGTTCGTTGCTTGCTCTCTATCACTTTTCTGAAAGCCTCTAAAGTTAAACGGTGACGCCCCACCTCTATCAATGTCCCCACCACGGCACGCACCATATTCCTTAGGAATCGGTTGGCTGTAATCTCGAAGTACCAACGGTGATCGTCTATCTGCACCCACTCTGCATGTGTGACATCACAGAGGGTGGTCTTCACATCGGTATGCGACTTACAGAAAGCACCGAAGTCGGTGTATTCAGTCAGGATCTTCGCAGCCTCATTCATCAGTGGGAAATCAAGCGGATAGGTCAACAGACAGGAATACCTTGTATGGAAAGGATCTTTCCGGGTGTGAACAAAATAGCGGTAGGTCCTCGATGTAGCACTGAACCGTGCGTGCATATCGTCGGCCACGGGGGTGATGCGATAAACAGCGATGGACTGCCTCAGGAACTTGTTCAACTTGTAGGTAAATTGCACTTCATCAAGGGTTTGTGACGTATCAAAATGAGCCACCATCATACGAGCGTGGACACCTGCATCAGTGCGCCCGGCCCCCGTGATGGAGACAGGTTCTCTCAGAAGCACCGTCAGGGCATGTTCCAGTTCTTCCTGCACACTGATGCCGTTGGGCTGTATCTGCCAACCGTGATAGTCAGTGCCGTCGTATGACAAATAGATGAAATATCTTCTCATGAAATCCTTTACAGACTGCAAAATTATAAATAAAAATAGGAATTATCAAGATAAATGTCGTTTTTTTTATACCATAAGGATTTATCCTAATAAATAAGGACAGGGGGATTAATTATGGGAAAAGTACATGCTTTTCAATAGATTTTTTGTATATTTGCAAAAAAGAAACCATGGATATCATCTTTTCCTTGTTGATACGTTTGATCGTCTGGTTTTCCGGCTTTGCAAGATTTCTCTCCCGACTGGGTCTCTGCCAGTTTGAGGAGTGGAGTCCGGGAAAACCTGTCAAGGTATTACTGGTGGGTTACAACGGCGCGAGGAATACCGGAGCCGATGCCCGTGTGGTGGCCCTGTTACGACAGTTGGAAGAAGTGACGGACCCGGAAAAAGTGTCGTTCACCGTCATGACACTCTCCACAGAGCATGTCAACGGTTATTTTTCCTCACGCATACGGCTGTTGCCTTTCACCACGTTCTTTTTCTTTTCCCTCTTAAAGGCTGCCTCCATGCATCATGTGGCCGTTCTCTGCGAGGGTTCTACCCTCACCCGTACCTTTGCCGATGCCCTTACCCTTTTCTTCTGTGAGGCTGCCGGGATTATGAAGCGGCAACAGAAGCCATGTATTGCCTATGGTTCTGAGGTGGGTCCTATCGATGGTTGGCTGGCACGACTGTGTCATGATATGTGTCGAGATACTTACTTCATTGTCCGCACGGACGACTCTCTGAAGAATCTCGAGGCCCTCGGACTGAAAGGACATGTAGGTACCGACACGGCATGGACCTTCATGGATCCTGACGGGGAACGCTGGGCAAAGGAACAACTGTTGAACGACGGTTGGGATGGCGTACAACCGATAGTAGGTGTAGCCGTCATCAACCCTTATTGCTGGCCAGTGCGCCCCTCCCTATGGCGGTGGTTTAAAGCCTTGACAACCAGGGATTTCTCTTGTCAGTATGATAAGATGTATTTCTTCAGGGACAGTAAGCAACGGCGTGAGGACTACCAGCGTTATCTGTCGGAGATGGCCATGGCCGTCAACCGTTATCAACAGGAGCGAAAGGCATTCGTTGTCATCTTAGGTATGGAGAAACTCGATACGGAGACTTGCGAACGGTTCGCGCAGTTGATCAACGGTCCTTATTGCATCCATACCTCCATGAAGCGGGATGTCTTCCAGATGACTGGACTGCTGCGACAGTTGTCCATCCTCGTCACTTCCCGTTATCATGCTGCAGTGCTGAGCATGGAACAGGCGATTCCCATTGTGGCCGTCTCCATGGACGGTCGTCTGGATGGTATCATCCGTGAGACACAGTTGGATTACGACTATCTGCATCATGTGGGTGACGAGCGATTAGGAGAGCATGTCATTGCGTCCCTGCATCTGGCGATAGCACAGCGTGAAGAGATAGCCACCAGTATCCGCCAACATGTGGTTGTTTATAAGAAGAAAGTTGAAGAAATGAGAGAATACGCTATATCATGGCTGAAAGAACATTTTTCATAACAGGAGCCAGTGGACTGTTGGGCACGGAGGTCGTGACACAATTGCTCACCACCACCGACAGTACGGTCTATGTCTTGGCAAGGGCGGCTACCGTGACCGATGCCACCTACCGGCTGCAAGCACTGTGGTGGGAGGACGAGCTGTTGTCATCCAACCTGGGCAGACGGATCATCCCGGTAGTGGGAGATATCACGAAAGAACGACTGGCGCTGGATGATGACAGTTATCACCTGCTGACAACCACCGTTACCCATGTGATTCACTGTGCTGCCGATACCGGTGTGCAGCAATCCAAGAGACAACTATGGAACGTTAACGTGAAAGGCACGCAGCAAGTCTCCCAGTTAGCAGCACAGATGCCGTTACTGCAACGGTTTACGTATATCTCCACCGCTTATGTGGCAGGAACCCGATGCGGACGAATCCTGGAAGAAGACCCCGTTGCCACCTCTTTCTACAGCCTTTACGAAGAGAGCAAGGCTGAAGCAGAGAAAGTGGTGAGGGCCACCACCCTGCCCCTGACGGTCTGCCGACCGGGCATGATCGTAGGAAACAGTGTGACTGGAAGGACACGTAACTTCAATACAGTCTATTACGTGCTGAAACTGATGCTGCAGGGGAAACTGGGTTACCTGCCTGTCAAACCCACGCAGACAGTGAATGTCATTCCAGTGGACTACGTAGCCCGACAAGTGGTAGCCTTAACGCTCCATCCACAGGCAGCGCACAAGACCTTCCATCTGACAGCACCTGTCAACCGACTGCCGCAAGTGAAGGAACTGGTGGAGGCTGTGAGGGCATGGGCAAAAGAGCACCTGCATATCAACGTTTCACGCCCCTGTTATCTGCCTATCCCCCTGTTACGGACCGTCGGCAAACGATATAATGCGGGGAAAGAGGCGAAGCACAGGAATCTCCTCTCAAACCTCACCGCGCTGATGCCCTATTTCATAGACGACCATCATTTCGACCGTTCCCATACCGATCTGCTCACCGGTCCTTACGACATCGATTGGCATACTTACCTGCCACAACTGCTGACGTTCGCTTGTCGCCATAATTTCATGCGGCTATCAGAACGTACCATCTTTGAACAAGCCGTTATCCGCAGGAACAGTAACCACTACCCCATCACCTATTATAATATTACGGCTGACGGGTTGGAGAGGGTGTCCGGACAGGAGATGAACACCCTGGTGGGGTATTATGTCAACCAACTGAAGACCATGGGAGTCAGCTTAGGAGATACCGTTGCCCTGTCGGGTATCAACTGTGCGGAGCATGCTGCCATCGACCAGGCAATAGGACTGACGGGGGCTGTCAGCGTACCGATCTACTACACCACACCCAAAGAAGAGATAAGACTGCTGCTGAAGAAAAGTGGTGCCCGCTGGTTCTTTGTGGGCGACGAGCGTATCCTGCAACAGTTGGAGGATCTTCCCTACGACATCAAGGTGATTCGTTTCGGTCCCCTGGAATCCCTTATACCGAAGGAGTTACCACCAGCTATTCCCATGTCGCAATCCTATTCACCGGCATCCCTCGCCACCATCCGTTATACCTCGGGCACAACCGGTGAACCCAAGGGCGTGATGTTCAACTACAGCCAGTTGAAATGGATGGGTGAAGTGCTGACCAACCTCCTTTCGTGGCATGACCGCAACCAGGAGATGCGTTATCTGTCGTTCCTCCCGATGAGTCATGTGGTGGAGGGCATCCTTGCCTCCTACGCACCTTATTGTATGTTGTGCAAGGCAAAGATTTACTATCTTACCGACTTTCAGATGCTCACGAAAGCCCTGCCTATGGTTCGTCCCACCGTTTTCTTCTCCGTGCCCCGCTTCTATGAGAAGCTATGGGAGCAGATAACGGGAAATGCCATTGGCAAAAAGTATCTGAAGATGCATCCCGGATTGGTCAAGCAATTGACAGGAAAACTTCTCCGAAAAGCTGTTCTCAAGAAAGCCGGCTTAAACAAGTGTTCACAACTTATTGTCGGTTCTGCCCCCATGAGCGAAGAACTGTTGTTGCATTTCCGTGAGATGGGCATCGAGATTCACAATGCCTACGGACAGACAGAGGCCCCACTCATCACCATCAACCGTCTGGGTGACAATGTGATACCCAGCATCGGTACTCCACTGCCAGACACTACCGTAGAAGTACTTCCCGACGGAGAACTGACGGTAAAAGGCCCTCAGGTGGCATTAGGGTATTATCAAATGGAAAGTGATACCTTCAAGGATGGCATCCTGCACACCGGTGACTTAGGCAGTGTGGATGCCGACGGACATGTGTTTATCCGTGGAAGGAAGAAAGACATGCTCATCACCTCCTATGGAAAGAATATCAACTGCAGTAAGATAGAACAACGGCTCACTGATATCGCCGGCATCGAACAAGCCGTATTGGTGGGTGAGCAACGCCCCTATTGCACAGCCCTGTTGTGGACGAGCCTGAATGAGGAATCACTCAGGAGGGAGATTGAACAGATGAACTGTTCCCTCTCCCACCCCGAACAGATCAAACGGTGGTGCGTCATTGACAAACCGCTGTCTATCAAGGATAAAGAGCTTACTCCGAACCTGAAGATCCGGAGAGACATCGTGATGGATCATTATCAAGAAGAGATCAACCGAATGTATGGTTAACAGTACCCTTTTCCGCAAGATTGAACTGCAGCTGTTGATGAACCTCACAGCCCGTGCCATGAACAAACCGGCAAGACGCATCTGGACATTGTCGAATGATCAGGCACTGAAGGTGTATGCTGAATATACCCGCCGGAACCTTACCGGTCCTATAGATGAGTCCCTTTTGCGGCGCATGAACGAGGAAGCGTGGCGGATGGGGGTACGGCTACGTCGATGGTTCTTCCTCCAATCACCTGCACGCATCCAACGGTTTATCATCGCCCTCTACCGAAATATCGGCATAAAGTTGGAGGGACAGATTCCCGGCAATCTCTGTTTTAAGCACTGTTTCTTCAGCCGATACTACACGACTGCTGTCTGTCTGGCAGCCTCTGCCTTGGACGAAGGGATCATCCGTGGTATAGCCGGTGAGGGACAACTGCTTTTCCAACAACGCATCACGGAAGGGTGCGCATGCTGTAAGGCAACATTTACAACAACTAATCCACAGAAAAAATGAAAAAAGCAATCGTTATCGGCAGCGGAGCCGGAGGGGCAACTGCCGCCAAGATGTTATCCGAACGTTTCGACGTCACGCTGTTAGAAGAGGGAAAAGCCTTCAAGCCCTTCTCCCTCCCGATGGATACGTTGGCAAAGTTCCGTAAGACCGGTCTTTACCTCGATGAGCGAATGATACAATTGCTGTTGCCGAATATGCGCATCGACAAAGAACCTGAGATGGTGATGGTTTATGGCAGAGGACTGGGAGGTACCACTACGCTGGCCACAGGTAATGCCATCCGTGCTGACGAAGGATTGAAGAAGATCGGTATCAACCTCGACGAAGAGTTCATGGAGTTGTACGATGAGCTGCCTATCACCACCGATCATCAGCGTTACTGGTCACCCATTACCAAGCAAACCTTCCGTGTCATGGAGGAGATGGGGTTGTCACCTAAGCCGATGCCGAAGTTGCTTCGCCCCCATAAATGTACCCGCTGTGGCCATTGCTCTATCGGTTGTCCGACAGGTGCCAAATGGGATACACGTGAACTGCTCGACGGTATTCGGATCATTACCGGTTGTAAGGTAACGAAGATCGATATTGATGACCGCCAGGCCCGTCGTGTGCATGCCATAAAAGGTATGCGGAAGGTCACCTTCGATGCGGATGTGGTTATCGTGGCAGCCGGCGGTATGGGCACCCCTGAGATTCTCCGTAACTCCGGTATTAACTGTCAACCCACCCTTTTTGTCGATCCCGTATTATGTGTGGCGGCCCCGATGGCAGGCGTTAAGCAAGACCGGCAGTTGCTGATGCCGTTTGTCAGTACCCGTGAGCGATACATCCTCTCACCCTATATGGACTGGCTCAGTTTCTTCTTCAACAAGAAATGGTATCACCCTATGGATGGTATGGTGAGCATGATGATCAAGTTGGCTGATGTAGAACAGGGGGATGTGGTAAAGAGGAAGATGAAGAAAACCCTTACCGCCACCGATCATGAATACCTTAAGAGAGGTGTTGATGACTGTCGGGAGATCCTGCTGCGTATGGGAGCCAAAGAGGAGGAAATCTTCCTGGGCACCCTCAATGCCGGTCACCCCGGTGGTATGCTACCCCTGACCGCAGCTGAGGCAGAGACATTACACTCACCGTTATTACCCGACAATATGTATGTTGCTGATGCCACCATCCTTCCGCAAGCACTCGGCCTGCCACCCATCCTCACCATCATGGCATTGGCCAAGCGCATTGCCAAGATTATTTTAGATTAGGGTTGTAGGGCATACTATATACTTGACTAATTGAGTACTGATTAGTCGACTTTTAAGTACTAATACTCGACTAATTGAGTACTGATTAGTCGACTTTTAAGTACTAATACTCGACTAATCGGGTATGGATTAGTCTGCTTTTATTGATTGGTACTCAAATCATCTATCTTATAGTATTCACGAAAAGATGCCCATCGCCGATAAAAGATTCTAATGATCAGATACAGGGTGATGAGCAATCCGTAAACAGCCAATAACTGCGGCAACGACCAATGGATATCTTTCACCACCGGATGAGGTAAAGAGGAACACCAAGCATTATACTCTTGAATGACCATCAGGGTATATTTCATCGAGAGGGCGATAAACGACTGTAATGCCAGGCAAAAAGTCAGTATCTGGAAAAGAATACTGAAATAGAGTAACATCGTAACACACGGGATAACCACTAGATTAGAAAGAAAGTACATCAGAGAGAACTGATGGAAATAATATGCTACTAAAGGAGCGGTTCCCAGTTGGGCAGCTGTACTCACCACAAACATCTGCCACATCCAACGGATAATGGGATTTCGGATGTTTTGAAAGATATTTACAACATCCTTATATGTCACAATGATAGAAAAGACAGCCAGGAAGGATAACTGAAAGCCTATGTCATAGAGGTCCGTAGGGTTGATCATCAACATAAGAATGGCCGTAAAGGCGAGCACGTTAAGCGATATTCCATCCCGAGACAGCAGTCGGGCCAATGAAAAGACCGTCAACATGACCGTTGCCCTGATCACTGAAGGGGAAGAACCCGTCAGCATGGCAAAAAACCAGATAGCAGGAAGGGTAAACAATACGATAAGACATTGTCGGAAAAGATAGTTCCTGATAAAGCAAAAAACCATGCGGAAGAAGAGATAGAAAAGAGCGAAGACAATCCCTGTGTGTAACCCTGACAAGGCAAGAATATGAGATGAACCACTTATTGAAAAAGGATTTCTTATATCTTTATTTAACAATGACTTATCACCAAGTGTTATAGCATCAATTAAAGCTTTTTCTTCCATATTGAAATCGTAATGGTCATAGGTGGCGAGTAGTTGTTTACGAAGATGACTGATGTTTT
>JAFZPF010000063.1 GCA_017550455.1 Prevotella sp. | reverse complement strand
TGTCGAGATAAAGACGGTTCTCATTGTCGGCATCAAGCTCTTCAAGGGCTTTCAACCAGTTGCCGTTGGCGATGCGTGCTATGCGGTGAGCTGTATCCTCTTCAAGACCTCTTTTTTCTATCAGTGCCTTCTCTATCGCAGCGGTGTCAATCCCTTTGAAATCGATTCTTTGCGTTCTGCTGAGGATTGTCTCCAACAGTTGCTCTGGGGCTTCGCACACCATGATGAAGACCGTTTGCTGTGGCGGTTCTTCAATGATTTTCAACAGTTTGTTGGCGCATTCCGCATTCATACGCTCGGGAAGCCAGATGATACTTACTTTATAGAGTCCTTGACTGGCTTTCAGAGAGAGTTTCCGGATCAGACTGTCACTCTCTCCGACACCGATAATGGCTTGCTGATTGGCAGCATTCATCTGTTCCAACCACTGGTCTAACGAGAAGTAAAGACTGTGGTTGACCATGGTGTTCCACTGCTCGGAAAAGTCATCACTGGTCATCTTGTGCTCAGCACTGGTTCCTGCAGGGCGTATCACCGGGTAAGAGAAGTGCAAATCAGGATGTTGCCAGGTACGAAGCATGGCCTCTGCATTCGGAGAAGAGGATTCTTTGGTCAGAAGATAAGCTGCAAACGACATGGCCATAGCCATCTTGCCACAACCTTTCGGACCACAGAACAAGAGGGCATGCGGTAATCGCTGTTCTTCAACCAGTTCTGTCAACCGCTTGCGAACAGTCTCTTGTCCGATGACTCCTTCAAATCCCATATCTCCCTTTTTATCAAATATTTTGCAAAGATACGGATAAGTGAGGGAAATGCAAAAGAAAAAAGATTAATTTTTCTTTTACCATCCTTTGTTATCTATCTTCTTCCATAGGTGCTGGGCGTATTTCCATCCGTACATCGTATAAATGTCGGTCATGTGCTTTTCTCTGTTGACAAATGCCTCAAAATTCTTCTTCTCAGGTTGCATCCACTGAACCTCACAGAGAGCACCCATACGAGGAAGCACCTGATACTCAACAACCTCACCACAAGAAATGTATTCTGTCCACAGGTTTGCCTGAACACCAAGGATATGTGCTTTTGCTTCTTCTGACATTCCCTCGGCTATCGGTTCAAAACTATATGTCTTACTGATGGGTATTGCCCCACCTATCAGCATAGGCTCTCTGAAATTGGGTCCTTCCACCTGATAGTAGTCGAAATAGAAATGACTGGTAGGAGCCATCACTACATCGTGTCCTTCGGCGGCAGCAGTGATGCCACCTTCTACACCGCGCCAACTCATGATGATAGCGGAAGGCTTGACATCTCCTTCCAACAGTTCGTCCCATCCAAGAATACGACGGCCTTTTTGGGCAAGATAATCCTCTACGACAGAAGTGAAATACCCTTGCAGTTTTGCCTCGGCAGGATATTTACCATCACCTTTCAGTCCTAACTTACGGATCAAACCCTGACATTTCGCACAGTGTTGCCAACGAATACGCGGTGCCTCATCTCCACCTATATGGATAATCTTCGAAGGGAAGATGTCAATAATCTCGTCTAAGACATTCTTAACAAAATCGAAAACCTTGGGATTTCCGGCACAGAGGATATCGTCGAAGACACCCCATCGGGGATTTACCTCGTAAGGGCCGCCCGTGCAGCCTAACTCCGGATATGCTGTGAGTGCTCCTATCATGTGTCCTGGCATATCGATCTCTGGGATCACGGTAATATATCGTTTTGCCGCATATCTCACGATCTCTTTTGCTTCTTCCTGTGTGTAGTAACCGCCATAAGGGGTATTGTCGTATAGATCAGTATTTCGCCCTATCACCGTCCGTGTACGTATCGAGCCTTTGGTGGTGAGTTCGGGATATTTCTTTATCTCTATGCGCCATCCCTGATCATCGGTAATATGCCAATGGAAGGTATTCATATTATGCAATGCCATCATGTCGATATACTGTTTGATAAACTCAACAGTGAAGAAATGACGACTGGTATCGAGGTGCATGCCACGGTAGGCGAAGCGTGGTGCGTCGTTGATGATAACAGCAGGAATCTCAACTGCTGCACCATCTTTTTGAAGGGGCAATGCCTTGCGCAGGGTCTGGATACCGTAGAAGACACCTGCAGCAGTCGATCCCTCTATTAATATTTCTTTTTCGTTGACTGTTATGCGATAACCTTCTGGGTTACTGATTTTCTTGTTTAATCCAAGGATGATTTGTGACTTCTTGTTACCCTTATTGTCTTTCAGACTGATACCTGTCTGTTCCTTGATATACTGCCAGAGGAATCTGCGGTCTCTCTCCAGTCCGTCATCTGTAATGATATTACACCACAAATTGCTTTCCTCAGAGAGGATAAACGGTTTCCCTTTCGTTTCCTGAATATCGTTGGGAAGAGGTACGATATTGAAGTTGGCCTGATTAGCAGCATCTGCATGCATAAAAGTCATACACAGTAAAAGAATAGTCAGTATTTTTTTCATATTCAACTGCTTTAAGATAATGTATTTTAAGTTATTGCAAATATAGGTAAAATAATCGGTAAACAAGCAGAAACTGATGTTTATTCACTAAAAAACCATAATAATTTGACAGAAGAAAGAAAAAACTACTATCTTTGCCCGAGATTTGGTAAAAGGATAAAATCTTTCGGGGACTGGCTTTCCCGTGGGATGACTGTCCCGGCCAGTGATTTAATATGACAAATAATACGAAACATATCATGATGCTGTCCGTGCTCTTACTCTGGAGCACCTTGACGCTGTCGGCTAAAGAAAAGGAAATACCTTGGCAGGCAGGAAAGACTTTGTCTGAGTCTGTGGTTCAGCAGATAGGTATCGACAAGTGCTTTTCTTTCGAGGCAATTCCTGATGAGGTGTTCGCACGAATGCAAGGGAAGACTTGGAAGGAAGGGTCCCCATTGAAACGTGAGGATTACCGTTATCTGAGAGTGTTGCATCGTAATGCCGACGGAGAGATACAGATGGGGGAGATGATCTGCAACAAGAGCATTGCCGACAAACTGGTCAAGATCTTCCGTCAACTGTATGATGCTCAATACAAGATAGAGCGGATGGTACTCATCGACAACTATGATGCTGATGATGAGCGTTCGATGACCGACAACAACACTTCTTGTTTCAATTACCGTGTGGTGAAAGGTTCGACGACGCTGTCTAAGCATGCGAAAGGACTGGCTGTGGATATTAATCCTTTGTATAACCCATACGTCAAAAAGGGAAAGCGCAGGACCTTGATACAGCCAGTGGCCGGACGGAAATATGCTTTTAACAGAGACCGTCGTCGGGATATCTCGTATAAGATTGACCATAACGACTTGGCGTATAAGTTGTTTACTGCTCAGGGCTTTAGATGGGGAGGCGACTGGGTGAGTCTGAAGGATTATCAACATTTTGAATATAAATAGAAACCAATTAAAGAAAAGAGAATATGAAAAAGATGGTTATAATGCTGTTCTTGTCAGTGATGCTAACAGCAACAGCACATGCACAGAAGGTAACTACCTTTCTGGATGAGATGAAGAAATTTGTAGAACAGGTTGAGGCTAAGGATAGTATCAAAGATAGTGAGGTGCCAGCATTAGAGGCTAAGTACGCTTCTTTCCGTGACCGATATAAGATGGAGTATAAGGAACAGATGAACAACCAGGAGTTGAGCCTGTATTCCGAATATCGCACACGTTATCAGAAGAAACTCTTCCGTAACAAGTCACAGAAGGTGATTGATGAGATCGACAGTGTGGGTAACAGCATGTCTAAAGGTATTGAACGGGGTGCCTCGAAGGTGGGTGGCTTCATCAAAGGACTTTTCAAGAAGAAATAAGCATGGCGGAGAATGAGGAGATGACCTTTTGGGAACATCTTGACGTGTTCCGTGCAAGCATCATTAAGATACTGGTAGCTACCGTAGCTACCGGTATCATTGCTTTCGCACTTAAAGATCCTCTCTTCCGCTTAGTTCTTGCTCCTCAAGACAGTAACTTCTATCTGTGGCGATGGGTGGGGGTAGAACCGTTCAGCATACAACTGATCAATACCGGCTTGGCAGAACAGTTTCTCATTCATATGAAGGTGGCATTGGTTGCCGGACTGGTATGTGCTTCTCCTTATCTCTTGTATGTGCTGTTCAGTTTTGTGTCACCGGCGCTCTACGAGAATGAGCGTCGTTACTCTGTACGCATCACACTTTCTGCCTATCTGATGTTCTTGTTGGGTGTGCTGGTCAACTACCTTCTCGTGTTTCCACTTACCGTACGTTTCCTGGGAACTTATCAGGTCAACAACAGTGTTGCAAACATGCTCACCATCAGCAGTTATGTAGATACCTTGCTGATGCTCAGCCTGATGATGGGCGTGGTCTTTGAACTGCCGGTGCTCTCATGGTTGTTGGCGAAGTTCGGATTGCTCCGTAAAGAGTGGATGGAGGCATACCGTCGTCATGCTTTCGTGGCTATCCTCATCGTAGCAGCAGTTATCACACCTACATCCGACATTTTCACACTTCTCATCGTATCCCTTCCCATCTGGTTGCTCTATGAATGCAGCATCTTCGTGGTAGGGAGAACAAATAAAGTGAAAAGTGAAGAGTGAAAAGTGAAGAATTAATATGTCAACTAGTATAATGCATGAGAAAGATTAAGAATCCATGGCTATACCGTGAGGGGTATAATTGTTTCGGTTGTTGTCCCGACAATCCTCTTGGACTCCACATGGTGTTTTTTGAGGACGGTGATGATATCGTCAGTTACTGGAAACCGGGCGACCGTTATCAGGGTTGGCTCAATGTGTTGCATGGCGGCATTATCGCCTCATTGATTGATGAGACAGCGGGATGGGTGGTATTCCGCAAACTACAGACATCCGGTGTTACCTCATCCCTTAATGTGCGTTATAAAAAAGCGGTATCAACCTTAGAACCGGAGTTGACCATACGTGGAAGGATTACCGAACAGCGGCGCAACCTCGTGACCATTACGGTGGAACTGTCGAATGCCAATGGCGAACTCTGCGTTACCGGAGAGGTTGTCTATTTCATCGTATCATCGGACAAAGCGAAAGAATTGGGATTCACTGAGTGCGAACTCGAGGGTGAAGAACTGTTATCGTTCTGAAATCACTAAAGATTCTTCACGGCATCATCGATCACCAGCCCGGCAAGCATAAATCCGAAGATGGCGGTGATATGGGCTACGGTGCCATTGATCTGTGCTTTCGTAGTACTCCAGTCGTGATTTAGTAAATCTGGATCACCCGGCCCTTCCTCATCTTTTGGGTTGAGAAGATCCACTGTATCTTCATTCATAGGATAGCCTTTGTTCTCCAACAACTCGTCGGAATATACGCATAGGAACTTGCTCGCGGGAAACTGCTGATCACGCTTAAAACGTCTCCGTAGAGCACGTGCCAATGGATCACCTTGTATCTTCCAGAACTCCGTAACCTTGATGCGGGTAGCATCCATCTTCAGGGCTGCTCCCATCGAGGAGAAGAACTTGACATCAGCCGCTGTTGCCATCAAGATAAGCAAAGTTTTGTCTTTCAGGGAATCGATGGCATCGATGACATAGTCGTATTGTTCGATATGGAAACTCTCAGCCGTCTCAGCTGTAAAAAACCTTTGAAGGGCGGTAATCTCTGCCGTAGGGTTAATGCTCAGCAGACGCTCGCGCAACACATCCACCTTCACTTGTCCTACCGTCTTCGTCGTGGCCATCAGTTGTCGGTTGATGTTCGTGACGCAGACACGGTCGGAGTCAACAATGGTAAGATGCCGGATACCCGATCGTACCAGACTCTCCGCACACCATGAGCCTACACCGCCAACTCCAAAGATAATCACTCTTTTAGCAGCGATGCTGTCCATGGCCTCATTACCCACGAGCAGTTGCATACGATGGAAAAT
>JAFZPF010000008.1 GCA_017550455.1 Prevotella sp. | reverse complement strand
GTCGTTAACTAATCCAACCAGCATGATACAATTCTTCAAGACCCTGATCGCCGGCATCAAGGAAGGTGCCATTGCCGCCTGGTACGACCTGCATGACTATTTCATCATGATGGCCATCATCCTGGCCGTCTACTTCGCCGTCATCCTCATCAAACGCCTCCTCCGCAAGTTCCAGCATACAAAAAATTCACAGAAGGGGTAGGTATTCATTGTAATAATTAAAATTTTAAAAGGAAAAAGAGTATTATATGAAATAATAATAGTATCTTTGCAGCAAAAACTTACAACTATGAATAAGTATCGTATTATAGTCACCATTTTGATATTTCTGTTTTTTCTGGCCATCTTTGTTGTTTCTGTCAGTTATTCAACCCGTTCTGTGCCTAATGAGCCGCTTCAGGTAACCACTCTCAAGAATACTGAACTGCAATTTGAATGGGAATACAAAAACGAGTCGACGGCTCCACTGAAAGCCGGCGACAGCCTATCGGTATTTGGCTATTATGGTGATACCTACTGGGTAGAAACCAGGGATGGGAAACGCGGAATGGTGAAACGCGATGCTATTGACAATAAGGTTATTATCAATTCCAAATCCCCCACAATGGTTGGTGACACGTTGGAACTGGTCAGGATGGAAACTCCTATCAAAGCTGTCTGCAAAGCAAAGGATGGAGAGGAATACTATTTTATAGATTATGCCTACACTTATCTGACGAAAACACAACTGTCCGACTATCAGCTCAAGGATAAAATGGGCAGAATACACATGTCTAAGAATCGTTTCGAGAAGATGTGTTCCACCAAGACATATACAGAATTAGATTCACTTTGGG
The DNA here is from genome assembly GCA_017550455.1 of Prevotella sp. Classification (GTDB taxonomy): domain Bacteria; phylum Bacteroidota; class Bacteroidia; order Bacteroidales; family Bacteroidaceae; genus Prevotella. The sequence continues at coordinate 2,137 of JAFZPF010000008.1, read as the reverse complement.
ATCATGCGAGATATGTGTGTCCGACAGACTCCGGTCTGATGATGTATTTCAATATCGCAGTATTGGACCCCAAAGGACATATCTACTATCCTACTCTTGTGTTCCATGACGACTCCTCACCCACAATTAATTGGGGAAAAGACCAGGATGTTATGAATGGATGGCTTCTTCGACTCCTTCCTGGAACCGGACTGATTGTCGATCTGTTCCATGTCGCTATCGACGGATTCTATTATCAGGTCAGCAGCCTTAATGCCCTGCCTTGGTACATCTACTATCCTGGCTATCTCGTCTTCCTGTTTTTCTTCATGTTATGGCTTTACTGCGGTTATTACTTTGTTTACGAGTTCTTCGACATATTCTTGCCGATGCGTAGGCCATACCAATTTATGTCCAACACGGCTCTGAAGTGGTTCTTATGGGGTTTTTTTGCCATCAGTACCTATGTCTGGGTAGTGCTTACTATGGTTTGGGGATGCTGGTGGTTCCTTCTAATAATCGGAATGTTTTTCCCTGTAGCCTATGTCTTTTCTTCGATTCTCGATGACATCTATAGGCGCTGTCCTCATTGTCACTCATTCGATCAGTTTAAGACGACAGAGGAAAGACATACAGGTCGTAGTTTCTTCTCTGAGGTAAGAAGCAGACTTGTTGATTCCATAAAAGGAAAAACAAAGATAAGGGAAACTTATAAGGTAATGTCTGACGGAAGTATTAAGGACCGAGTGGTTCACACAGAAACAGATATTCATAACAAATATGAAGATATTAAAGACACTTATCAGACGGATTCCTATACAGACACGCGGGTATGTTCCTGCTGTGGCAAAAGGTGGGAATTTGATTATGAGAAAGAAGACCGCTTGGTAAAATCAGAGAAAACTGGCACTCACACAGAGATGGGTAAAGAATATAAATCAGAAAGGAAATAGCGGTGAGTTCACTACGTCTTCATCACTATCTGGTTTCTTTAAGTTTCCCCTCCTCCCAAACCTCTGTTCGTACCATAGAGGTGCCAGCGCTGTGCATCGTCAGCCAGCCGTCGTATGGTTTTAGATTCTTGAAAAAGCAACAATTGTATTCTATTCTGTCACCGTTGGGGTAATGGATACTACCGCTGATGGCTGGATCGTAAATGGGTTCGTCGTAATCGTTCTGATTATATTTGCCGCCTTTCTGAACGACGAGATACTCATCCTCTCCGTCTTTCAATGATATGGTAAGTGTCAGACAGTCTATCTGACTCGTCTCATCGATCTTGTAGTCGACAACCTCCCAGTTGCGTTCGTGCTGTATCTTCTGATCCTCATACCATTCTATGACATAGGGGTGGTCTTTTTTGAGTACCAGCTCAAGGCCGTAACGCATGTTCTTAAAGAACATGGCAATGCTGTCGGGACCACCAGGATGATGAATGCGATAAACGCCAAAGAGTGCATAAACAATTCCAGAACGAATCCATGCCCGCTCGATGTAGGAACCATCAGCAAAGTCATATCGTCCCTCTGCCAGATGGGCTGGACCGCCAATTTCAGCGTAGTTCAAGTGGAACTTCCCCTTGAAACAGTTGCCATTTGGGAACCGGACTTCTCCATTTCTAATTGGACCATCCAATAATTGCATGAGAGTGTCTCCTGTTTGCCAGTAGCCCTTATACACAGTTCCGTTCTCGTCTGTGTGTTTGGTGTATTTGATATCACTCATATTTCTTGGTTTTTAGGAATTCCTTTGCAAATATAGTGTTTTTTTTCTATATTTGTTTTTTTTCATAGAAAAAAGTTTGGAATTCTAAAAATAATGCGTATCTTTGCACTTAATCACTTTTATTAGTGTGTCTGTAAAACAATAACATTAACCCAAAAACTATAAGAGATGGATACGACTACGATCCTTAAACAGGCAGAAAGCCTAACAAGCGATGAAGAAAAGCTGATGTTGCTTGCCGGATTTCTCGGAGAGCACATGGATAGCCTTGAACCCAAAGACTTTATCCAGTTGCTGACACCGTTAGTGGATATCACCGAAAGATTGTATGAGCAGAATCCTGTTCAGGATACCCTTTCCGACTATATGATTGCCCTGACAAAACTGGCAGATAATTATATCAAGGAGGAACAGGGGTGGTTGGCTACGCCGC
>JAFZPF010000062.1 GCA_017550455.1 Prevotella sp. | reverse complement strand
TCCACCGTGAACAAGGTATCACACAAGTATTGGAAAGAACTAGAAAGGAAGAATGATAAAACAGGCAATGATATTCGCAGCGGGATTGGGCACCCGTCTCAAACCCCTTACCGACACCATGCCCAAGGCACTGGTTCCTGTAGGAGGACAACCTTTGTTGTGGCATGTGATCATGCGACTCAAAGAGGCTGGTTTTGAACGTATCGTCGTTAATGTGCATCACTTCGCGCAGCAGATCATCGATTATCTTGAAGATAATGACCATTTCGGAATGGATATACGCATCAGTGACGAACGTGAACAGTTATTGGAAACTGGAGGCGGCATTAAGAAAGCATTGCCACTTTTCGATCAGAAATCTCCAATTCTTATACATAATGTAGATATCCTGAGTAACATCAACTTGAATGAGTTTTATGAAAAAGGAAAGGATCATGATGCCACGCTGTTAGTCAGTCATCGCAGCACCAAACGCTATCTTCTCTTTGATGAAGCCATGCTGCTGAAGGGCTGGACGAATATTGAAACAGGTGAAGTAAAGAGTCCTTATAAAGAACTTCAACTAACGAACTTAAATCAGTTGGCATTCAGTGGAATACACATTATAGGGCCAAACCTCTATTCTTTATTCCAAAAGATGCCCGACCGCTTTGGTATCATGGATTTCTATCTACAATGGTGCGCTGAACACCCCATCTACGGCTATTGCCAAAAAGACTTAAAACTGATGGATGTCGGTAAACTCGATACCCTGCATGAAGCAGAACAATTTCTGAAAGAGTACGCAACAAATATAACAACAAAGTATAAATGAAGGTATTATTAATCAACGGTAGTCCGAAAGACAAGGGCAATACCTTTCTGGCATTGAGTGAGGTAGCAAAGACACTGAATGAGGAAGGTATCGAGACAGAGATTGTAAGTATAGGTAAAAAGGCAGTACAAGGATGCATTGCTTGCGGTATGTGCGGCAGGACCGGCAAATGTACGTTCAACGATGATTTATATTACAAGATATGGCGCATTATCAAAGATGGCATCGACGGACTTGTCATAGGTTCTCCTGTCTATTACGGTGGTCCTAACGGTTCGGTCTGTGCCTTGCTCGACAGGGTATTCTATACCTTAGGACCTGATCTGCAGTTCAAACCAGGAGCCAGCGTGGCGGTATGTCGTCGTGGTGGTGCCACAGCAACCTTCGACCGTCTTAACAAGTATTTCACAATGATGAACATGCCCCTGGTCAGTTCACAATATTGGAACATGGTATATGGTCAGACACCAGGACAAGCAGCATTAGACGAAGAAGGTATGCAGACGATGCGCACCCTTGCCCGTAACATGGCTTGGATGATCAAAAAGCTGAATGTCAGTGAAGAGGGCCATCCTGAGCAAGAGCAACATGTCTGGACGAATTTCATCAGATAGGCTCACCCCATCACCACATCGAGTACCATCATCAGTACAAAACCTATAGCAAAACCGATGGTACTGAGGTTGGAGTGTGCACCCTCACTGGCTTCCGGTATTAATTCCTCCACTACCACATAGAACATGGCTCCAGCGGCGAATGCCAGCATATAGGGAAGGACAGGTGTCATCAGTGAGGCTAACAGCACCACTGCCAGTCCTCCTAATGGCTCTACGGCACCGCTCAGACTACCAATAACAAACGAACGCCATCGTGAATTTCCTGCTGCCCTCATGGGCATAGAGATAATAGCTCCCTCTGGCACATTCTGGATGGCGATACCGATACTGACGGCCAAAGCACTGGCCATTGACAGTCCTGCAGCCCCTTCATCAGCACCCGCAAACACCACACCGACAGCCATGCCCTCAGGCAGATTATGGATAGTGACAGCAAGTGCCAACATGGTGGTACGTGACAGATGAGAGCGCAAGCCTTCAGGTTTGTCAGTGCCAAGATGTAAGTGGGGAGTCAGCTCATCGAGTAAAAGGAGGAAGCCCATACCCATGAGGAACCCTATGGCAGCAGGTAAAACCGACCATGCTTCCTTCGCTGCTTCCATCTCCATAGCAGGAATGAGAAGTGACCAAACAGATGCAGCCACCATCACACCTGAGGCAAAACCCAATAACAACTTCTGAATACGGGGCGACATCTCGTCTTTCATAAAAAAGACGAATGCCGCTCCGAGCATTGTTCCTAGCAAGGGAATGAGAAGTCCTATAACCAATGTCATTGCGATAACGTACAGAAGTGTTAGTTATGCTTTATTGAACTTCTCCTTACCTTGTTTACAACGAGGACACTTCCAATCATCCGGCAGGTCTTCAAAAGCTACGCCGTCATGCTCAGCAGGGTCATAGACATAACCGCAGACAGAACAGACATACTTGCCAGATGCTTCCTGCTTGCTGAAATCCACTTCTGCAAGAACGGTTGGTACGGGATTGTCGAGGTCCATGACACGCTTTGCTTCCAGATTCTCATAACCTTGTGGTGAATGAGTGGAGAGATAGACAGTAGGATGATTACGGACAAATTCCCGAACACGGTCTAAAGTCTCACGTGCAGCTGCTAAGTCATCATATACAACAGACAACTTGTTCTCGTACAGTGCCTCATCAACATACGTGATATCAGCCTGAAACATATAGAACAGTCCATCGTTCTCCACCATCACGAGACTGTTGCCATTGGTATGACCTTTTGCCTTCACCAGATAGATACCGTCAGCTATCTTCTGACTGTCAGGGAAGTTATAATACGCTCCGTCAGTAAATGTCACCGGCACGATATTGTCTAATCCCTTCAGTTCATCAGCCTCGCATTCGTCAGCATTGACATAGATCTTCGCATTGGGGAACATGTTAAGCACACCAGAATGGTCGCCATGGCGATGCGTAAGAAGGATCTTTGTAACCTGCTCAGGACGATAGCCCAAAGCAGCAAAAGCATCCATATAGTCACAGATCGTCTTTCCTATAAACGCTGGGGATGATTCTTCTGCCACTCCCTCCGGAAAACCGGCAGGCAGTCCGGTATCGAGCAGGATCACTTCCTTACCCGTGTTAACAAGATAGTTCTGCAAGCTACCGCGATAACGGATGTTCTGATCAAATTTCTCTACTCCTTCTTCACCGCCAAAGACAAAAGGCTGGGTGTAAAACCCGTCTTTTCTGAATTTTACAGCTTTTATCTCCATACGTCTTATCTATTACTGAGCCGGAGCCCACTTACAGCGAACGGGTGATACGATAGCACCCTCTTTCTTCAGTTCGGCGAAAGCTTTGTCAACTTCTTTACGATCAGCACCCAGTGCTTTTGTTACCTCACCAGCGGAGACGGGCTTGCCAGCCTCGCGCATACATTGTAATACTTGTTCTTTCATATTAATTATATATAATTGAGTTTATAAGTTTGAGTTATCGGGGTTTTAAGTGACTTTTTAGAAATGGATGGTCTCTACCAATTCCATCATCTTGAAAAAGTCAGCCTGAGCATCCTTCAGATAATACATAACACCATTCTCACCATTCACACCGAGAACGGGTTTCAGCACAGGCATCTTGTCTACGAGTGCTTTTCCAACCTCAGGTCGATTGTCTTCCACAAGTTTACAAGCAATGCGCAACGTCTGTCCTTTGAAAGCACAGAGTTCTGCCTTCTGATTCTCAGCAATCTGTCGGGTAGCATTGGTTTTGCCGAAAGCCATAATATAGATTTTGTCCTCAAAGAACAGCATGGCTCCGTAAGGACGTACACGTGGCTGATCGCCTTCTACTGTTGCGAGATAGAATGTTCCTGCTTTTTCCAGGAAATCATATACTTTCTTTATTCCTTCCATAGTTGTATACTTTTAAAGAGCGGTCTTGATTATCCAAGGTTTCGAACCGAGACAATCGATGAGACCCAGTTGCTCCTCGCTCCAATACATGTCCTCTTCCTCATCCTTAAGATACTCTTTCATGATATCAAACGTTGTCAGGTCATCTTTGATACCATCGATACACTTACGCAGCAGTTCGATACCGTCAACAGACACTTTGTAGTCGGCCTTCAAGAACTCGACTGGGTCCTGATACAGTGTCTGTGCCTCTACAGCCTCCTGCTTCAATTCTCCTCCAAGGTCAAGCAGACGATCAATGAACTGGTCAACAAAACCCTGTTCCTCTTCTGCATGCTCCAAATATTTCTTTTCTAACTTCTTGAAACCCTGAGAACCGAAGATCTTGGCCTGCAATTTGTGCTGGAAAGACTGTGCGTTGAGATTAGTAATGAAAAACTGTAATGCTTCAATTGATTTGTTCTTGTCCATTATTCTTATTATTAAAGATTAATAATTAATATACTAATTTGCAAATATACCACTTTTATCTGAATTTCAATCTGTCTGAAGCAAACAAAAATTATACTGAAACAAACATTATTGTATCTTTCCCTTTGTATTTGTTATTTTTAATATTACCTTTGTGACATTCTACGGTGATAACAATCCACATCGTGTTTTCAAAACATAGTTATAATTAATACTGATATGTACAAATTAAGAGATTTTCTCGTATCTATCCTCGGTATGTCGCAAGAGGAAATACTTTCTGATGAAATATATTGTTCTGAATCAGATACCAGACAAACGTTTCTCACCAACCAGATGCAGGAGACACTGGCAGCATACTCTTATACACTAGTGCAACAGGGATGGCTTATACTTGTTTACAATGGTCATGAACTGACACTTCATCAGGGTGATTTATATATCTATTCCCCGGGGGTTCAGATTAACATTATCGGCGGTTCGGAGGATTACAGTTCTATATGTCTGATTATCGATGAACAGATGGCTCTGGAGGCACCCGGGGTACGTAATGTCATCCTTACCGCATATCAGCCTATTGCTGAATTGGGTCAACCCGTCGTTCATCTTAACGAACAACAGACTGTGTTCTTCCGGCAACGCATGGAGGAAATCATCCGCTATCAGTATTCTTCCCATCGTTTTCTTCAGAAGAGTCTTCGTACGTTATTTACTCTCTTTCTGCTCGATTTGATGGATGTAATGGAACAAAACATCGGGCATAATCAGTTCAGTGAGCACACCACAGAACTGTTTATCTCCTTCATGCGTCTGTTACCTAAGCATTTCATCGAACATCACGATTTGGGTTTCTACGCCGAACAACTCCATATCACGACTATCCATCTCTCACGCATCGTACGAAAGATTACGGGACGTACAGTGGCTGACTATATTAATCAAATGTTGCTCATGGAAGCCACATGGCTCTTACAGACCACCAACCTCAGTATGGCAGAGATTGCTGACCACCTTCACTTCTCTGACCAGTCTAGTTTTGCCCGTTTCTTCACCCGCATGAAAGGGATTTCACCCAAGAGATACAGTATGATGCGATAATTTAGTATAATAAAACGATAACTATTGTGCATGCACACCCGACTTCAGCCGCAGCAGTGCTTCCAAGTAATAATAGTCGGCATAGATTATGCTGGCATCGATCTCTGTGCCTGCCGGTTTGTGTCCTGTAGAGTGTTTTAGGAAAGCAACATTCTCTTCCCCACTCTGATAATCCCTACTCAAATCCGTCAGCATGCTAACAGCAGCATCATAGTATTGTTTTCCTTTTTCTGCATCAACATACTGGCACAGTTCCAGTAAACCACTGGCAACTACACAGGCTGCCGAAGCATCCTTTGGTGCTTCCAAACCCATCGGATCATCCATATCCCAGAGTGGCACCCAGTCATTGCTGGTCTCTTTCAGTCGTTTCAGATAGCTATCCGTCACTTTCTGTGCGAACTCTAAGAAACGCTGCTCTTTTGTGAATCGATACACCATGGTATATCCATAGATAGCCCATGACTGTCCTCGTGACCACATTGATGAATCGGCATATCCCTGATGGGTGACACCTTTGATAAAATTACCGGATAACGTATCATAAACAGCCACATGATAACAGGAACCATCCTCATGGAACTGGTGCTGCATGGTAGTATCTGCATGACGAACAGCGATGTTATAGAGTTGTTCACTCTTTGACTTATCACTCTTTTCCTGTTCCTGAGCAGCCCAGAAAAGAAGTTCCAGGTTGATCATATTGTCCATGATGGTATTATGACCGCCATAGTCTTTTACATGACGGGGCCAACTGAGGATCGTCCCAACCAGAGGATTATAGAGCAGTGCGAGGGAGTCTGCCGCATCGAGCATCACTTTCCTATAGTCATCCCTATGTGTCTGTTCGTAACCCTTACCGTAACTTGAGAGTGTCAGGAAACCGATGTCATGGTCATAGACAGGTTCTTGAGTGAGCATGCTCAGCGCTTCGGTATAGCCTTCAGCCTGTTGACGAACTTGTTCATCCTTGGTAATACCATAATCCATCCAGAGTATTCCCGGCCAAAAACCTGAACACCACTCCTGAGGAGATGCTTTCCGACAGTTCCATCCCTTCTGGGTATCCTCTTTCAGGATATTACGGGGCTCCATGGAATAGTCGTACGTATTGTCAGCTTGTCTCAACTCATTAAGTGCTGCTGACACCTTATTTATACAATAGTCAACATCCGTGTCTGGATTCCAGGTCCCCTCTTTCGTCTGACATGCCATCAGGCAAAAGACAGATATAAAGAGAATCAGTTTCTTCATTTTTATAATTGTTTTTTGATTATACGAAGAAAAGAAACAAATTACGTAAAAAAATACGCAGAAAAAATATTTTGCGTATATTTGTAGAACAGTTCGTATTTTCTTAAACATATGAATATATTAATGATGAAAAGAATTATTCTGGGATTTATCCTCCTCCCATTATGGTCCTCATTTGCTGTTGCCCAACAAGACTATAAAATGGCCGGCCCATACGAGGTAGTGGCACGCGACGGACAATATGCCAAGACGAAAGGTGGCAGTGAGCGGGATATGCACACTGCGATGGAATATGCCAAAGCAGCCTTTATTAGCGATGTAGCTCACGATGGTTACAGGGAGAAAGCTCTGGAGATTATCAATGCCTATGCCAACACTTTACAACGATTTGAGGGGCATGATGCTCCGCTTTGTCTGATTCAAGCATACTGGTTGGTTAGGGCGATGATACAACTCAAAAAATATCAGACACCCGAATGGTCAGCAATGATTCGTCGTGCAATGATTCCGGTGATGAACAAATTTGAAGCTGACAGTCCTTATGCCAACGGCAACTGGGGAGCCATTGTGAACAGATGTCGTATGGCTTGTGCCATTGCATTAGATGATAAAGATCTATATCAATCTTCCATTGACTATTTTCTGCATGCCAATGACAATGGTTCACTACCGAAATATATCAGTGAGACCGGACAGTGTCAGGAGACAGGTCGCGATCAGGGTCATGCACAGTTAGGACTCGGTGCTTTGGCAGAGACTTGTGAGATGGCATGGGAGCAGGGGGATGATCTCTACGGAGCATTAGATAACCGACTGATGAAAGGATTGGAATATACAGCAAAATATAATCTCGGTTATGATGTACCGTTTGAGACATGGACCGACTGTACCGGACTCTATATCGATTGGACCGAACCGGGTGAGATGGGCCGCGGTGTTATCCGTGATATATATAGCAAAGCGTACGACCACTACGTGAACCACTGCAAACTGAAGATGCCCTACACCAAGAAGATTCTCGATGTCAAGAATAAAGCTGAAAAGAAACACCTTATTAAATATAATATGGAGGCTAATCAGTTTGTCGTCCCCGGTGTGAAAGAGGGTGTCAAACTGCATCAGGTATTTACTTATACAGCGCCAGAAGGAGTACCTTTAAAAGACGATTATGAGGTATACATTCATCCTCGGGGAAAAGAGGATTGGACGCGTATAGATACCTATATGGCAAAGGTAAATGCCCCCATCGGTAATAACAAACACCGACAGTCTGAAATCTCTTATGCTTTCTTTGATTTCACTGGAGACGTGTTTGTAAAAGTAGTCTGTAAAAAGAAAAAGATTAAGAGTGCTCGCATCCGTCCCGATTACCGTGGCACCATTGCCAATGTCATCAATGATTCCACCCTGCAGTTCCTCCTTTTCCAACCGGAGAATGTCAGTGTGGAGTTTGATGGCGACATCACCAATAACCTTTTGCTCTTCACATCAAAACCTTCATTATCAAAAGAAGAGGCCGAACTACAAGCAAAAAAAGAAAAACATCATTTCATTTATTATGCACCGGGGCTGTATACCGATAAGGAGATCAAAGTACCTTCCAATACTACGGTTTATCTCGCCGGTGGTAGTTACTTTACAGGAACCTTTGCTATTGAAGATGCAGAGAATGTGAGTATCTTAGGTCGTGGCATTGCTCGTCCCAAAGATGGTTATGAAGGCTGTCATGTACACCACAGCAAGAATGTATTGATCGATGGTATTATCCTGAATACATGTCCAATAGGCGGCAGCGATGGAGTAACACTTCATGATGTAAGGAGCATCTCACATCCCCAATGGGGTGACGGACTGAATGTCTTTGCTTCTTCAAATGTGTTGTACGATCGGGTGTTCTGTCGTAACAGCGATGACTGCACCACAGCCTATGCCACCCGAAAGGGATTCAGTGGATCGGTACGGAATGTACGTATGACCAATTCCACGCTATGGGCTGATGTAGCCCACCCTATCTTTATCGGTCTTCACGGCAATCCCGAAGTGGGAGATAGTATCGTCAACCTCCGTTATGACAATCTCGACATTATCTGTCAGAGCGAACCGCAGGTGGACTATCAGGGATGCATGGCTATCAACTGTGGTGATGGCAACTACGTGAAGGATGTGACTTTCGACAACATCCGCATCGAACAGATTCATCAAGGTTGTCTCCTGCAGGTGAAGGTGGGCTGGAATCAGAAATACTGCACAGCAGCGGGCCAAGGTGTGGAGAATGTGCTGTTTCGCCATATCCGTTATTACGGTGCTCAGCCATATATGTCGGTCATCACCGGTTATGATGCCAACCACAAGGTGAAGAATGTGACGTTCGAGGGACTGAAAATCAACGGACAACTTATCTATGATGACATGCCTGGAAAACCCAAATGGTATGCCACAGCAGATTATGTACCGATGTTTGTAGGATCACATGTAGAAAACCTGAAATTCAATAAATAATGATCAAGCATATTCTTTTCTGTATCTCTGCTCTAGGGTGTACTCTTTTCATCCAGGCACAGCAACTGAGAGTGGTTTCTCCTGATGGGAATAATTGTATGACAATTGGTCATCAAGGGGATACGTACACTTATTCCTTGACGTCCCAAGGTAAAGAGGTAGTGACTGACTCACGGTTAGGATTGCAACTCGACAACTATACTTGGGAACGTGCTCTGGCACGTAAATACCCTCAGTACGACTGTTGGATGAACGGTTTCACTGTGGATTCTGTGAAGTATAATACTCATTCTGCTACCATTCATAACTTCTATGGTGAGCAGGCCGTTGTTCCCGATAACTATAATGAAGGTACACTATATCTGTCGAAACATGACGGTTCCAACTACCGGTTGAATATCGAAGTACGTGTTTATGATGAGGGAATTGCCTTCCGTTATTTTTTTCCGGAACATCCACAAGCCGTGTTCCACAAAGTTACCGAAGACCTTACGGAATATACTTTTCCAGCCGGCACTAAAGCATGGGCAGCAGAATGGGCGCAAGCACCCTACGAACTGAAAGATATTAATGATATCCAGCATCAGATAGAAAGGGCCGTTACCATAACGATTCCTAATGGAATCTACTGTGCACTGGCTGATGCAGATGTAGACGACTGGTGTCTAGAAAAGAACATCGCTTCAAAGACTAAGGCAAATACGCTATGTACCACCATGTATTCTCCGGTTGATATCGTAACCTATTATGCTACACCTTGGAAAGTTATTTTGATAGCAGATAGTTATGTAGAGTTATTGAAGCACAGGTATATCATTGACAATCTCAATCCCCCATGTGCCATCGGAGATGCGAAAGATTGGGTACGTCCGGGAACAATCATGCGATGTACGACACTAACTACAGAAGCAGCTCTTTGCAACATCGATTTCTGCCAGAAACATCATATTCCTTATATGCTTTTCGACTGGAAGTGGTATGAGCCATGTACCAGTCATGATGGTGACGCAACAATAGTAATACCACAGATAGACATGCCAAAAGTGGTAGCCTATGGCAAAGAGCACGGTGTAGGTATCTGGTTGTATGTCAACCAACATGCGTTGCAGAAGCAGATGCGTGAACTCTTCCCCCTCCTCCACCAATGGGGCATTGTAGGAGTGAAGAGCGGCTTTGTACAATACGCCTCCCATCGCTGGACGACATGGCTGCACGACTTAGTACGCTATGCTGCTGAGAACCATCTGATGGTAAATATCCATGACGAGTTCCGTCCCTCAGGTTTCTCACGCACTTACCCCAACCTATTAAATCAAGAAGGCATACGTGGTAACGAGGAGTTCCCTGATGCAACTCATAACACCATTCTTCCTTTCACACGTATGATAAACGGTGCTGCTGATTACACCATCTGCTATTATGATAAGAGACTAAAGACTACACATGGACATCAGTTAGCAGCCTCATTAGTTTACTATGCACCACTACTGACGCTCTTTTGGTATGACAAGCCCGAATATGCGAATGATGAACCGGAACTGAAATGGTTTGACGACCTTAAGACTGTATGGGATGAGAGCCGTGTCCTTGAAGGTACTCCCGGTGAATATATCATTATGGCCCGTCGTTCTGGAAATGAATGGTATGTGGCAGCCATGACGAATAATGATGCACGCACTGTCACCATCCATACTTCTGATTTCCTGCCAACAGGCAAATATACGGTGGAGATCTACAATGATGATCCGAAAACTGAGACGAAGACTAAGGTGGGTGTCAAGAACATGACTGTTAAGTCGGGTAAGGATATTAAGTTAGAACTGTTACCAAGCGGTGGGGCTGCCCTGCGTTTTATTCCCATAAAATAAAATATGATGAAGAGACTCACGACAACATTTTCAGCATGGCTGTTCACCCTTATCTATTCCGTGGGCCAACCTGTTACAGGCTGTTACTGGGAGTGGATGAATGGTAATATCTCAAAAGAAGGTATCACCAAGGATTTAGAGTATATGAAAGCGGCTGGCATTGAGTCGGCCCTGATCTTCGACACATGGGTTGGTATAGAGCGAGGTCCTGTGGATTATGCCTCAAAGGAATGGACGGAAGCCGTAAAACATGCCTGTAAAGAGGCAAAGAGATTGGGGATCGTTCTCGGTATCCATAATTCACCCGGTTATACAGCAATGGGTGGTCCATGGATTACTCCCGAAGAATCCATGAAACAACTCACCTGGAGCGTCTCTTCAAAAAGGACACCTCCCATCCCAAAGCATAAGATGGGGTTCTATCGTGATATTAAAACTTTCCGCACTACGTGCGCTGACGAGATGCAGGATATATCTGGGCGTCTGGGGAAAGATTCGTCTGTCATCATCACATTACAGAAATTAAAACCCTTGACAGGGTTCAACCTCTGGCGTGGTGAACGGGAGCAACCCCTCCATCCGTTCGACGGTCCTCGTGACTATTCGCCAAAACTGAAGGTGGAAGTCAGCAACGATAAGGTAACATGGACAGATATAGGCATCGCCTCCGGTCAGGCTCTCAAAGCTCACGACATACCTATCTCTTTTAAATGCAAGCCCATTAAATGCAGATATCTTCGTCTTACCAGTAACCGTGGCACAAATCTCAATCGTATAGAGATACTGACAGAATCCGGTTCGGGAACTACCTATCGTCGTGTTGGCTATACCACCACAGGACAGATGGTAACAGCAGCACCTGAGTCGGGTCTGGGATTAGAGGTTGATAAACTGTCCCGCAAAGGCGTAGAGGCCCATTTTAAAAAATTCTTACAACCCTTACTCAACGAACTTCGTGAGTATTGTGGAAATACCCTTCGATATCTATGTATTGACAGTTGGGAGGCCGGTGTTCAAGATTGGACAGAAGCGCTTGGTGCGGAGTATATTACCAGTGGTGAGGGAAAGGATTTCCTGACTGGAGGATTAGGATGTCAGACAACCACAAAGCAACAACTCTTCATGCGTGAGTTTGTAGAACCTCTTAAGGAGATGATCAAACCTTATGGACTGTTACTTGTTGGAGAACCATACGGTAATGGTGATTTCAACAGGAAAGAGTATGCTTATGCCTTCGATATCCCCATGAGTGAATATTGGGCGCGATGTCATTATGGCACTATCGAACGTCCGCTGTTCGTATCTCGATATGGTCATTCCGCCGGACGTCCCATCATCGGTTGTGAGTTTGCGACAGCCTATCCGGGAGATGCAGATATCCCCGCTACCCTGAGTAGTTTCCGTCAAGATATCAACAAACTATGTGAGGCAGGCGTCAATTATTTCGTACTTCATTGCGTGGCCCATCAGGATCGTGACGACCGTCCATTGACAATGGGACCGTTTGGAACACGCTTTGACCGTTTGCATGCCAATGTCGATTCTGTACGAGAATTGACAGACTATATCCGACAACGAGTCATCGAACAAAAAAGACGAGTTACTTTCGACTATGCTTCAGGAGAAGACGGCAAACGTGCGTATATCCGTCTGCCACGGGGTTGCCGGGAAGTAAGAGCCGTGCTCTACTGTCATCAGAATATGACTGAGGAAGTGCTCTTCCGCAGTGCATCGTTCTGTAGAAAGATGGACACCCTCGGTGTTGCCATGGCCTTTATCCAACAGGGGTCTCAGAACTGGGATGTAACTGTGAAGGATGGGCATGGCATGACTTGTCAGGAGCGTTTTGAGCAACTGATGCAGGATTTTGCAAAAGGAACAGAACACCCTGAGTTGGCTACAGCGACTGTCATACCCTTCGGACACTCCGCACAGGCCACCTTCCCATGGAACTTCGCCGCTTGGAACCCAGAGCGAACCCTCTGTATCCTCTCTTACCATGGAGATGCCCCACGTACCAATCTCTGCGGCTATGGACGGGCTAACGTGGAATGGGGACGTACCCGTAACATCGACGGTATCCCCGGATTGATGATTGAAGGTGAGTATGAATGGTGGGAGGCTCGTGTACGCCCTGCCCTTGCCTTCCGTATGATGTATCCTGACAGTAGGATCTCTTTCCTTTGTGATGCGGGGAAAGGACATTTCGACTTATGCGAAGAGACACAGGACTATATGGCACGCTTTATTGCCAAAGCATTAAAAGAGCCTCGTCCTAAGAACGGTGTGTATTTCTCTCGCTGGCAAGAGGATGGTACGATCAGCGATGATCCCCATGATCAGTTCTGGTATCAAGACGAAGAGATGGTCAATCTCACCAAGGCACGCTATCAGGAAACGCTGGGTAAACAGATGCAGTATGTCTCCGCACGCATCAACGGACAACTCCTTCCTTATAATGCAGAGAGTCATATCAAACTGCAAACAACCATCTCTTCCGATGAGTTTACCATAGAACCAGTCTTTGTGAATGAGAGTCGCAATACTTTAAGTGATAATCATGCGGATGTCCGGCCACGTGTCGTATTAATATCAGGAGCAGCCATTCAGACGGGGGAATATTCTTTCCGACTCGATCCTGACTATTTCGGTTTTGATCCAAATCGTCTCTGGTCAGGCATAACTCTATGCATAGAAGCAGACGGAAATGATACCTATAAGTCGGCTGTTCAAGAACTGAATATACAGATTAATAAAAAATAATCATCATGAAATATCTGATCAGTTTTTTTATAACCCTCTCATCCTTGTCGCTTCAGGCACAGATAACCGTTCAGCCATTCCGATTGACGGATGTGAGATTACTGCCATCGCGTTTTTACGACAATATGCAGCGTGACTCTGCTTGGATCGCCAGCATCCCCGTGAAATCCCTGTTGCACTCTTTCCGTAATACGGCAGGGGTGTTCACAGAAAAGGAAGGTGGATACATGACGATGCAGCACCTCGCCGGATGGGAATCGATGGACTGTGATCTGCGGGGACATACTACCGGTCATCTGCTCTCTGCCATGGCTTATCTGCAGATGAAAGAGAAAGGCGACTCGTTAGTGCTGGGATTAGCAGAGGTACAGAGACAGTATGGCACAGGTTACCTCTCTGCCTACGGTGAAGGACTCATCGACCGTAATATCCAAGGGAAGAGCGTTTGGGCCCCGTTCTATACCTTACATAAGATTCTGCAGGGACTCATCGATCAGTATCTGTTATGTGGTAATGCCACTGCCTTAGAGGTAGCTAAAGGGATGGGTAACTGGACTTACAACAAGCTGAAACCATTGAGTGAAGAGACGCGTATCCGTATGATACGCAATGAGTTCGGAGGATTTAATGAAGCAATGTACAACCTCTATGCCATCACCAAGGATAAGCGCTATCTGTGGGTGGCCCGTTTCTTTTATCATAATGAGAAGGTGGATCCCTTGAAACAGGGAAACAACGATCTCGGCACTAATCATGCAAACACCTTTATTCCCAAACTGCTCGGTGAATGCAGGAACTACGAACTGTTCGGAGAGGAGGACAGTCGCCATGCCGCCACCTTATTATATAATACCTTGGTCAACGACCATGCCTTTGTCACAGGAGAACTGAGTGACAAAGAACATCTCTTCCAACCCAAGACGCAGTCGAAACATCTCACAGGCTATGACGGCGAGAACTGCTGTACGTATAATCTGCTGAAACTGGCAGAACATCTGTTTTCCTACCAGCCTCATAGTAAGATGATGGATTATTATGAACGAGCGCTGTATAATCATATCTTGGGACAGCAGGATACACTGACTTCCATGGTATGTTATTTCACACCCCTGATGACCGGTGGCTACCGTCTCTACTCCACCCGCGACTCCTCTTTCTGGTGCTGCGTGGGTAGTGGATTCGAGAGTCATGCCAAGTATCAGTCGGCCATCTATTATCATAATGATAAACAACTGTATGTCAATCTGTTTATTCCGTCACAACTGAACTGGGAGGGCACGTTGGTGAGGCAGACCACCTCCTTCCCCGATGTTAATCATACCACTATCACACTTTCCGAGAAGAAAGACATCAAACTCCGTTATCCGTATTGGGCTACTTACATGAAGGTGAACGGCAAACGGGTACGACCAGACTCCGACGGATATGTGTCATTGAAGAAGGTGAAGAAGGTAGTGGTGGAGTTCGGTATGACCATCCGTGAGGAAACGACAAAAGATGATCCTTCCCGTGTGGCATTACTCTATGGACCTGTGGTACTTGGTGGACGACTGACTGATGTGGACCATCCGTTCAGTAATCCAAAGAATTACAACGATTACTATACCTTTGATTACGGAAAACATCCTGATGTCGAACTACCTGTGATAAAGCATCTCGGAGGACTCCGTTTCGAAACAAACAGTGGCATTCACATCCAACCTTTTTATGACCTTCAACATTGCCGTTATGTGGTCTATTGGAAAAAATAGTAATTATTTTGCGTAATAGTCTCTCCTTGTTCGTATATTAACAAAAGAGCAAATAAATTTGGTTAATAGGTTATAATTAGGTTTTAGTTAGATGTTAATTTGGTTGTTAAAGTATTTGGTAACAAACCGGATGTTGGGAAGCATCCGGTTTTTTGTGTATTAACAGTCTTTGTGCAACGATAGTTTTTTTATATACAATGATTTTTTTGCAAAAAAGGTTGCAAGGTTGACACATCCCGCTGCAGCAAAGGGCGTGCAACCTTTTTGAGGCTGTCACGGGCTGTCACGAGGCTGTCACAAATGAAGCCCCTCCCAACCTCCCCGAAGGGGAGGAGTTATTGGTTCCATTTTGCCTTCGGCGATTATCGTTCGCCTCTCGGCATAGTCCAAGCAAGCTTGACTCTGCACTCGCTGCTCCGATAATTCCATTTCAGAGACAGGGCCGCTTCGCATACCGATTCACGTTTCCCCTGCGCTGTTCCCTTGTTCCGTTTGTTGCTGTATCACAGCAACACAGGTAATCATAACTATACACTCTACACTCTCAGCTCTACACTTCTCCTGAATTCTCTCGAGAATTCAGGGGATTTAATAGGTAAATGCCCGGCAAAAAGGGAGTATTTCGCTCCAATTCTCGAGAGAATTCAAAAGAAATAATAAGTAAACTAAAGATCTATGTATATCCCAATCCATACACTTTATTACTACAATGTGAAAAAATCATAATAAAAGAAACCTTTATTTTGAATTGTGGCATAGGTTTTATATTTTTGTTAAGCCTAAATATTATCTATGTCTGAATCGAGAGGTCTATTTAGGAGTATATTCTGCTTACTATTCCTTTGTTTAGGAATGGTAACACAGGCGAATGCCTCGACAGTTAGAGAGGAGATGATGGTGAACCTTCGTCTCTTCGACGGATTGTCGGGAGAAACTGTTTACCGTGTGATGACCGGTCACAACGGACTGATTTGGATAGCTACTAATAACGGAATAAATGTATATAATGGTAAACGACTGACCACCTTCGACCTGAAAGACAAAGAACATAGCACTGTTACCGTCAAGGATCTATGTGAGACAAAAAACCATGATATCTATGCAGCTACAGATGCCGGACTATTCATGATGCCATTGGGTGGTGACAAATTCCGTCGGGTATTGGAAGAAGTGGAGAAACCAGAGTGTCTGCTGGCTGTAGGAGATACCTTATATATCGGTGGCAGGCAGGGTATTCAAATCTACTATGACGGAAAACTGAAGCAGCAGAACGTTGGCGTCAGCGGTAAAGGATTGGACAATATCGTGCGGCAATATGTGAAGGGTAAGGATGGGCGGATATATTTCCTAAGTCGCTTTGACCTAAACAGTTATGATCCAAAGACGGGAAAGATTCACAGTCTGGGATTAGAGAAAGTTATGCCCTCCCGCTGTGCCCCCCAACAATTTTGTATCTCCGACAGTTGTTTCTTCATCGGCACTAAACAAGAAGGACTATACATCTTCAATCCCCACTCCCCTTCCGTGACGAAGATACAAGAGGTGGGTAATGTGGTAACATCGGTAGGTATGAGTGCTGACGGCTATGTCACAGTATCTACCGACGGCTCCGGTGCCTTCCTCATCCATCCTGCCAACGGAAATGTGGTGGAACGTTATGATACCGACTCTAAAGAGACCTGTCAGTTGCCTACCAATGCCGTATACAGTTTTTTGCGCGATAAGAACGGTGTCAACTGGTTTGGGTTCGTTCGTTACGGCTTGGCTTATATGCCACATAACAGTATGCTGTTTCAACCTTTTGGTTGGACCGGTTTTACTACATTAGGTATGAATGTGCGAACACAGTGTATGCGTGGCAGTGAGGGTGTCATAGGTACACAGAATGGCTGTTGGTATGTGGACAGTGCCACAAAGGAGAGTCGTTATTTCTCCTCCGCCGAGATGGGTGGCGGACATATCGTCAACAGTATAGCATGGTTCGAAGGAAACTATTACATTGGAACATTCGACGGTGGTATGTGTGTACTCGACCCAAAGTCGAAATCCATTCATAAACAGACAGTTGCACCACAGTTGGACCATGCCTCTATCGGTGACATCAAAGCAGGTCCGGACGGACGACTGTGGATCGGCAGCAGTGACGGACTCTTTATCATTGACCAACAGGGAAAGGTACTTCACTATACAGAGCAAAACTCGCACATCATCAGTGGGATCATCATCAGCATCACCTTCGATGAAGAGAAAAATGCTTGGTTGACAGGAGCTTCCGGCATATCACTCTACAGTGCCAAGAGTGGAGAGATCGTGGAAGCCAACTGGCCTGAGGGATTCTTCCACCATGTTCCTTATATGCTCGGAGCATCAGGACATGACGGTCTGATATATATGCGCACAGGGCCGCAGGTATTCTACACCAACACCTCAATGAGTCAGTTTGGTGAACTGCCATTACCGGTTACTCTGAGTGATAAGTGGTGCCGCAGTATGGTTGACGATCGTAACCGGCATCTGTGGTTGGCATCCGAACGCGGACTGTTCTGCTTCAACTATGATTTGGATGAGATGATGCAATTAGGTAGTGGTGAGGGACTGTTAGGTGATCTGATCAGTGAGGTGACCATTGGTGAGGATGGTAATCTGTGGGTTGCTACCTCCAGCGGACTGTTTACCGCCAATCCTAAAGCGCTGGAAGGCTGGAAGCATCATAAGAACTTCTCTATCAGACTCTTCAATATCCGCCGTGGGAGTAATTTCTTGACTATCGGCAAGGAGATGCTTGTCAATGAGGAGCGTAAGATCCGATTAGGATGGGATTTTGTATCTGATGTTCTCCATGCTGAAGCCATCATGACCGACTATGCCTCTCAGCGGGGACGGCTCTATGAGTATCGTATCGGTAATGGTGAGTGGAGAATCATTAAAGACGGAGAACCCGTGGAGATCCGTGGGCTGTGGCCTGGTATTCACCGCCTGCATATCCGTTTGGCAGGTGCCGACGGCACAACCTCCAGTTATAAGGTAATCGTACTACCCACTTTCTGGGCTGTCATCAGATTTATCCTGTTCCTTACAGCCATCATACTCTTTTGGCTATGGATGAAATACCGTAAGAACACCCATGCCTTACTTTCTGAACGTGATGAGATAGAAGATGCGCTGATAGAGGT
>JAFZPF010000007.1 GCA_017550455.1 Prevotella sp. | reverse complement strand
GTATGCAGACCGATGGAGCATCCCGGCTCGAGTTTACCCAACATGATCTTTACCTTATCATCGGCAAACTGCCGCATGATATAATGTCCTTCACCACCTTTGAAGTTAGGAACAACTTTCTCCTCAATCTCTTTAAAATCTATCTTCATATTCGTATCTTATATTTCCTGCAAAAATACATAAAAATATTGAGAATATGATGAAAGAGGCATAAAAAAAGCGGATACCCAGAGATATCCGCTTAATTTTATAAGTAAAGTGCTTATTGTTCTTATTGTTTCTCAGAAGACAAATAAACGCCTACACCTTCAACAAGACCTTTATAAGAAGTCTTGTAAGCGATAATGGTCAGTTTATCTCCCCATGTGAGGTCCAAGTCTCCAAACTGTCCCTTAGGACCACCCCAGCCTTTCAGCACGCCATAAACATATACAGAGCCGCTGTCATCAGTCAGGTTGAAGTTACCATACTGAGTAACATCATTCTTTGTATTAGCCTCTGTAGCTTCTTCAATTGTACCGGATATCAAATAGTACGCTTCCTTGTCGTCAGGAAGGTTACGGAAGTCTGCAATAGAGATGGTAGATACCTGATAGTCAATAGACTCGAATGTACCATTGGTCATCTGCGGACTATCCTTATATGCTCCACGCTGACCTACCACAGTAACAACATCACCCACCTTAGCACCAGACTCGATGAAGCCATTCATGCGATATACCAATGTCTTACCGGTATAGTCGGCAATATAGAAACTCTTTCCCTGATTATCACTGCTATATAAGCCAGTAATAACACCCTGAATACGATATACCGTTGTGCTGACTGCTGCGTCAAGGAATTCCTGCACAGTTGCTTTGACGATAGCACCCTTCTGAACGATTGTGACTTCAGAAGAATAGTTCTTCTTTCCGTCTGTAGTCTTGAAAGTAACGGTTGTGCTACGGTCGCCACCTGTATTTGCAAGAGCATGGAAAGTAACTGTTGGAACTTTTCCGGAATTGATCGCATTGATAGACAACCAACTCTTAGCATCCTCAGGAATCTCTACAGATACGCCATATTCGCTCTTGCAGGTAAGATATGCAACAAGGTCGCCACCCTCAAGAGGCAGTTCATTAGAAGCAACACCCTTTACGTAGGTAGAGTCAACTTTGATAAGTGACTTGTTGAGATTCACAACATCTACATCAACAAGTTCTACCGTACCATTATAAGTGGTCTTCGGTCCTTCTACGGTAATCTCATCACCAACTTCTACGCCTAATTTAATAAGAGCTCCCTGTTTGGTCTTTCCGTCATACTTTGTTCCGTAGATATATACATCACCGGTACCATCGTTGATATAGAAATTACCATAAGTGGCTGTTTCTACTATTCTTGTCACAACACCAGTGACACGGTAGGTCTTACTATCAGGACCGGCAATAACCTCAGCACATGTAGCGTCAGATACTGTGGACAATCCTTGAATAATATTAATATTCTGTGTACGTCCGGCACTGGTAAGATGGAGTTCTGCTGTACGTCCATCAAGTGTTGATGAAGCACTGAATTGAATAGTACTCTCACCTGCAGAACCAGATGTAGGAGATACTGTCAGCCAGTCAGGAATATCATCGGTATTTATAGTCCAACTGTCAGTGGTTTTCACTGTTATAGAGTTAGAACCACCGCTAACGTCCAATGAGACATAGGATGAAGATACGCGGATCTCATCCAGATAAGTTGGATCATTATCATCTGAGCAGCTTGCAAAAAGGCAAATCGCTGCGAGAATAGACGGAATAATATATTTAAGTTTCATATCTTATCGACTTTATTTTAGTTGAAAATATATTTAATACCGATGGATGCATACCAGCACTGTCCAAGAGAGTAGTTAGGTGTCCAGGTCTTGGTCTGTCCATTGATAACGGACGGAGTAGAGAAGGTAGCATAACCATCTGCGTCAACACCCTCATACTTCAGGATACGTGCCTCATCTCCGATAGCAGGATTCAAATACTTGCTAACACCCCAACTTGAGTTGAACAAGTTCAGCAGGTTCTTGATATCGCAGGAAAGCTGCAGTGTGTGCTTGGTCTGGCCTACGTTGAAGCGGAAATCATGCTTGTAAGAGAAGTCAATACGATGTACCCATGGAGAGTAAACACTGTATGCCTCTGCATACTCGCCCTGGTGGTTCTTCAGGTAAGAGTTAGCATGCACATAATCCATGAAACGATCACGGTCGTCGGTTGTTTTAAAGCGGAACTCATTGTTAACCACCTGCTCATTGGTCGGGATATATACAGCATCATAATTGTAACCGTCGCCATTCATGTCGTTGGTCATCATATAAGAATAGTTGTAACCACCACGCCATGTCTCATAAATCAAGCTGAAGTGGTTGCCACTCTTATCATGTGCTGTTGCAGATGCTACGAAACGGTCAGGAGTAACATACTGTGAGTTGTGCAACTTGATATTGTTTGGACCTTCTGATGTAGGAACATAAGTGAAGGCAGACTCAGCGGCAGAACCTGGCATACCGGTAACTTCCTTGGATACGGTGTGGGTGTAAGCTGCCATGAAGCTCAGATACTCAGTAGGCTGAGCTGTCAAGGTTACGTTAGCTGACCATCCGTATCCTTTGCTAGTGTTCTCCAGGACAAATGCCTTGGTGCCTGTACGGAATCCAGTTGGATAGATAGGACGGTTATCAACACCGTTGAAACGAGCAAACCCACCTACGTTTGGAATACTCCAGTCGGAGATAGATACGCCATTGATTGTCTTGTTAAAAATACCCTCAGCGGTGATCGTCATTGGGAAGTTAACAGGAATAGCATAATCTACAGCAATAGAAGTCTTCCATACCTGTGGCATCTTAAAGTCTGGATCAACAGCAGAGATAGAACTTGGAACTGTTCCGTCTTCCGGAGAAACGGTAGTAGGATATCCCATACCCTGCAACTTAGTAAGCATGTCGCTGATCTTTGTCATAGGACCACCAGCGAACTGACTCATATCAATATAACGGTTGCCGTTATCATCTGTCGTGTAAGCACCTGTATAGTTGGCATATCCCTTAGTTGGAGCACCAGTCTTTGCATCCCATACTTTTGTATTACCACTAAGTTGTGCCTGATACTGAACAAGACCACCGTTGGTAGGCATGTTGGTGAAGAACACCAATGGAAGACGACCGGAGAAGAGTCCGCTACCACCACGTACCTTCAGTGTCTTGTCACCTAATACATCCCATGTGAAACCGACACGCGGAGAGAAAGTGATACTGTTGCTTGGCCACTTACCGGTGTCAATATTGCGTACTTTACCATTATTATCATAATAGTCTATCTCTTTAATGGCATTGTTAGTCATCAAATCTTTATTGTTGAAGAACAGACCGTCGATACGCAAACCGTAAGTCAGCTTGAACTTATCATTTATGTTCCACTCATCCTGACCGTAAATACCCGGGCGGTTGAACTGTACACGAGCAGCAGGCTTAGTCTCTCCGTCGTAACCATAGGTGAGACAGAAAATCTCAGGTGTCTGAGAGAATAACTGATCTACGCTCATACCATCATCCCAGTTGTAACGATAATAACCTGTACCGTTACGCATGTACTGGTTGTCTGCCATCTGATGCTCGAAAGTCACACCAGCCATAATCTTGTGATTACCCATATAATAAGTCACATCATCTTTGATGTTCCAAATGGTATTGTGAACAGCATTGTTCCAAGTGAACAACTCATAACCGAGTGCCATGTAGTTGTTGTCATCCTTAGTGATGTCGATATGTGGGAACTCAGAAGAGTTTGAGCCACGAATATCATCAAGCTTAGAAATAGTGGCCAAGAACTGGTTGGAAAGATTATCGCTTAAACGGCTGTTAAGATCGAGTGACCAAGAATGAACGAGGTTCTCCATTGAGTACATCGTGTTAGCGAAAGCCATAGAATACTGTGACATACGACCACCTGACATTCGGGTACCACCGTCCATAGAAGTAGCATTCGGTGAGTTCCAGATGTTATTCTTTGTATAGTTATAACGCAAAGCCAAACGATGGTTATCTGTGATGTTCCAGTCAATACGTGCCATCAGCTTATAGTTACTCTCATCTGCGGGGAAGCTCGTCCAACTGCCGGTATCATAACCATATTTACTCTTCATATAGTTGGAGACAGCCTCCAGATCAGAATTCTTTGTACGAGAAAGATAATTAGTAGGATCAGCTACACCATTATCAGTACCTCTCCAGCGATTAACGATAGTAGGAATCTTAATCATTTCTCCGTTGGCAAAGAAGAACAATTTGTTCTTGATAATCGGACCACCAAGAGTGAAACCATAAGTAGTTGTCTGAGACTTATCACGTGCTCCGGCTATCTGTGTACGATACACAGCATCACCCTGCATATTCTCATTCTTGTGGTAGATGTAAGCAGAACCCTTGAAGGTATTGGTACCTGACTTTGTAATAGCATTGACACCACCACCAATGAAGTTGGTCTGACGGACATCGTACGGAGAAATTACCACCTGCAACTCCTCAATAGCATCGATAGAGATTGGGTTACCACCACCAGGGAGGTTACTGGACAAACCAAAGTTGTTGTTGAAGTTTGCACCATCCACCGTGAAGTTGGCAGTTCTACCATCGGCACCGGCGAAACTCATACCATTACCTCCGTAAGGAGACAGACGTGTAACATCAGTAATGTTACGACTGACTGTCGGCAGATTGGTGATCTGTGCACTGTTGATGTTTGTTGATGCACCAGTTTTTTCTGCGTTGAACTTTGATTTTGTACCGGTAACAACCACCTCACCTAACTGGTTCACATCCTCACTGAGGTTTGCGTTGAGCATGTAAGGCTCACCTAATTGGAGGATAATGTCCTTGTAGGTAATGTCTTTGTAACCGATGTAAGTGATCGTAACACTGTATGGACCGCCAGTTCGCATACCTTGAATAGCGAAACGTCCATCAATGTTAGACACTGCTGAATAACGGGTTCCTGAAGGTTCGTGTACGACCTGAACCGTTGCTCCAATTACGGCTTCGTTGTTTTCATCAACGATCTTACCGTTCATAGAAGAAGTTGTGATTTGAGCCATCATTGCTGTAGCAAAAAACAGCATTATGGACATCAGAAAACCAATTCTTTTCTGCATAGTTTTTAATAATATTAATGAATAAAATCGAATTTTGACGCAAAGGTAAGTAAAATTTTCTATATCCGTTAAGGAATTCAAGGTTTTTTTTATACTGGTTTTAAGTAATTGTTGTCAGTAGATGATATAACTTATTAGTAAATAGTGTATTATAGAATATAATACAACAATAAGTTTTACCTCTTCAACTGCTTGTAAAAATCTTTTAAGGATGGCTTGGGAATACCTAATGCAACAAGTCTGTCAAGGTCTTTTTTAGCATCAGAAAATCTTCGCTCACGGATATACAAATCAGCTCTTGACAAAATATATTCTGTATTCTTTGGATCTCTCTTAATGGCTTCTGTATAGTCGTAGATTGCTAACGAAAACATCTCCCTCTCCGTTTCCATTCCGGCACGTGCTGCATATGCTAATGCACTGTCAGGATGTTGTGACACCAGGAGATTGATCTGGTCCATTGCTTCTGTGTATTTTTTGTCTTTCTGGTTTAGCAGAGCCAGTCCGAGACGACTCTCAAAATGGGCAGGGACGAGTAATAGAAGATTCTCGTAATCCAATCGAGCAAAAGCATATCTATATAATCGTTCATTGGTATATGCTCGATAAAAAAGTGCTGCTAAATGGTTCGGATAACGATTAAGGATATAGTCGTATTCCTCTTTTGCAAAATTCCATTGCTCCAGTTGCAGGTTATAGGCGGCCTTTTGCAATCTCAAATCAATACTGTCGGGATAATACGCCAATCGCTCGGTGGCAACTTTGAGACTGTCACGCAGTTCTTGTCGTGATTGGGCTATGACCGACAGAGAAGTAATAAAGAAGAGGAATACGACTGCTTTTCTCATGAATTATGCATTTTTGATGTAGTTGACAATCCACTCCCCTACTTCGCGAGTACCATATTGATTGCCACCTTCTACTTGTATCTCCGGAGTACGGATATTATTATCTAATGAAGCATCTACAGCCTTACGTATCAATGCTCCTTCTTCTTTCAAGTCAAAATACTCAAAGAGCATGGCAGCAGAGAGAATCTGTGCCAATGGATTGGCGATATTCTTTCCGGCTGCTTGAGGCCAACTACCGTGAACAGGTTCGAAAACAGGTGTGCTTTCCCCTGTAGAAGCAGAAGGAAGGAGTCCCATGGAACCGCTGATGCATGAGCCCTCATCCGTTAGAATATCACCGAATGTGTTTTCCGTAACCATCACATCAAAGAATGTCGGTTCGGCAAGCATACGCATAGAGGCATAGTCAACAAACATATAATCAGTGACTACATCAGGATATTGAGATTCTATCTCTTTGGCTATCTGTCTCCACAACCTACTGGAAGCCAATATATTTGCTTTGTCTATCACTGTAAGGTGATGGCGACGTTTACGGGCATATTCATAACCTACCTTCAGGATACGCTCAATCTCTGGACGGGTATAGTAATTCGTATCGTAAGCCTTGTCATTATCCTGGTATTTTTCTCCAAAGTACATACCACCGGTTAACTCACGGATACAGATAAAATCAGCACCAGCAATGAGTTCATCTTTTAACGGTGATTTATGCAACAAACATTTGAAGGTTTGCACAGGACGTATATTTGCAAATAGTCCTAACTTCTTTCGCATGGCAAGTAAACCCTGTTCCGGACGTACTTTTGCAGTGGGGTCATTATCATACCGCGGATCACCAACAGCTGCGAAGAGCACAGCGTCAGCTTCCTTACATATTTGGAATGTTTCTTCTGGGAAAGGATCACCAACCTTGTTAATGGCATCAGCTCCGCAGATCGCTTCTTTGTAAACGATCTGATGATTAAATTTCTCTGCGATGGCATCCATCACAGCTACACCCTGAACCATAATCTCTGGTCCTATACCATCACCGGCTAACACAGCAATATTCAGCTTCATATTTTTGAGTTTTTATTAATTAACGATATGACGAGATCACGAGATCACGATATTACGAGATTGAGAGATCACGAGACATGATATGATGAGATTACGAAATCGTGGGATAACGGGATCATACTCAATCTTTCATGGTTTCTCGCTACAAAAATACAAACTTATTCTGTTTTCTCCAAAGAACTCTGGTATTCTTTTTCAAAGATGTTCAACATCTTGAAAGTTGCTTTGATGGCTGCATATGTCTGATCGGCATCCAATCCACGTGTTCGGATAATCTTGTCTCCATTCTGCCAAGTGATGATTGTCTGTACCAAAGCATCTGTACGTCCTCCTGGAGGAATACTCACTGAATAATTTGCCAATATGGGGAATGTCCTGCCTAGATATTTCTTATATATCCAGCGTAAGGCTTTTACAAAAGCATCGTATTGTCCGTCACCTGTAGCACCGGCTTCATACTGTTGTCCATTGATCTCCACATGAATATTGGCACCTGGTTTAAGACCGTAAGCCGTTGATACAACATAAGAGATTAGTTTTACGCTATCCTCTGGAGTGTCATGTTTCAGCACATCACTGACGATATAAGGCAGATCTTCTTGTGTTACGATCTCTTTACGGTCTCCTAACTCTATGATACGTTGTGTTACTTTATGGGTCTGCTCAGGTGTGAGCTCCAACCCTAATTCTTCGAGATTCCGCTCGATATTTGCCTTACCACTGTTTTTCCCAAGGGCATATTCACGTTTCCTGCCAAAACGCTCAGGGACGAGTGCATTATAATAAAGACCAGCTTTATTATCACCATCAGCATGAACACCAGCCACTTGAGTAAAGACATTCTCTCCGATGACGGGCTGGTTGGGGGCAATGGCTATACCACTATATCCTTCCACCAATCGTGATATCTCATTCAGACGGTCTTCACAGATATTTGTCTTTGCCTGGAAATGGTCTTTCAGAATAGCTTGTACACTGGATAACGGTGCATTGCCACAACGTTCACCCAGACCATTCACGGTGACATGTAATCCTTTACAACCACTTAAGACAGCAGCCAATGAGTTGCTTACTGCCAGGTCGTAGTCGTTATGAGCATGGAAATCAAAATGTGTTCCACTATACCTCCTTTGCATCTTTCGCATAAACTCAATGACCTGCAGCGGGTTCAGGATACCAAGGGTATCCGGAAGCATGAATCGTTTGATGGATGTCTTGGTAAGACAATCCATTAAACCATAGATATATTCAGGTGAATCCTGCATACCGTTACTCCAATCTTCCAGATATAGATTGATGGACATCTGTTTCTCTTCTGCATAACGCACCACCTCAAGGATATCCTCCAGATGTTCATCCATCGACTTGTTAAGTTGTTGCCTACAGTGCTTTTCAGATCCTTTTGCTAACAGATTAATCACTTTTCCTCCACAGGAACAGATCCAATCGACAGACTTCTGTCCATCGACAAAACCGAGTACCTCTACCTTATCTTCCTTACCAATAGTCTTGGCATAGCGACAGATCATACTGACAGCATCCTCATCGCCTTTTGACACTCCTGCGGAAGCCACCTCGATACGGTCAACATTCACTTCATGAAGAAGTTTGCGGGCAATCATCAGTTTTTCATGAGGAAGGAAAGAAACCCCACTGGTCTGTTCACCATCCCGCAGGGTACAGTCCATAATTTCGATAAACGGTAAGGTCCGTGTATATGAAAACTCTTTTGATGTTTTATAATGGCTCATTCTCTTTTCCTTTTCATTTCCCAGTCAATAATCTTATCTTGATTTTCCAAAAGGAAATCAATGTCGTCTAGACCGTTCATCAGACAGTGTTTCTTATAACCGTTAATATCGAAATGTTCTTGCTTCCCTGTCTTGCAGTTGGTTACGGTTTGTTCTGGAAGATTTACTTCAACCATTGTATGATGATCATTCTCAATACTGCCGAAGAGTTCTTTCAGGAATGACTCTGACACGACAACCGGTAAAACAAAGTTATTCAGTTCATTATTCTTATGAATATCAGCGAAGAAACTGCTGATAACAACTCTGAAACCATAACCTGCAATTGCCCATGCTGCATGTTCTCTGCTCGATCCAGAACCGAAATTCTTACCTGCCACGAGGATGCAACCGCTGTAGGTGGGATCATTAAGGACAAACGAATCATTCAGGCTGCCATCTTCCTTATAACGCCAATCACGAAAGAGATTCTCCCCAAAGAAGGATTCATCTCTTGTCGTTGCTTTTAAGAATCGGGCAGGTATAATCTGGTCGGTGTCTACATTCTCCAAAGGAAGGGGAACGCAGGTACTTTTTATGATATTAAATTTCTGTTTCATCTTAATAAGGTTGTTTACATAAAAATACGTGGATCGGTAATTTCACCGGTAATTGCAGCAGCGGCAGCCACATAAGGACTGGCAAGGATTGTGCGTGACCCGGGGCCCTGACGCCCTTCGAAATTACGGTTACTTGTTGAAACACAGTATTTTCCAGCAGGTATCTTATCATCATTCATCGCTAAACAAGCTGAACAGCCTGGCTGCCGAATCTCAAAACCAGCTTCCAACAAAATCTTGTCGATGCCTTCCTCACGTATCTGACAATCAACCGTCCATGACCCCGGAACAAGCAATGCTGTAATTCTTTCTGCTTTCTTCCGTCCTTTCACGATCTCAGCAAAAGCACGGAAATCTTCTATTCTTCCATTCGTACATGCACCCAGGAAGACATAGTCGATCTCGTGTCCACTTATCTTTTCCCCTGCAAAGAATCCCATATATTGTAATGCTTTCATCATTGCAGGTTTGTCTTTCGGATCGAGGTCACTCATATAGGGTATATTCTCATTGATGCCGATGCCCATGCCAGGGTTAGTACCATATGTGATTCGGGGTTCAATATCTGCAGCATCAAAAAGCAGTTCTTTATCAAATACGGCATCATCTCCGCTGTAGAGTGTTTTCCAATAGGCAAGAGCACGATCCCATGCCTCTCCTTTAGGTGCGAAGGGCTTTCCATTGATATAGCTGAAGGTTGTCTCGTCGGGTGCGACAAAACCACCGCGGGCACCCATCTCTATGGAAAGGTTACATAGGGTAAGCCTACCCTCCATTGAGAGATTTCTGACAGTCTCCCCGCTGTATTCCACAAAATAACCAGTTGCTCCTGAGGTTGTCAGTTTACTCATTAGATAAAGAGCGATATCCTTAGCACATACACCCTTCCCCAGTTTCCCGTTGATGGTGATGCGCATAGACTTGGGTTTCTGCTGAAGGATACACTGTGAAGCCATCACCATTTCTACTTCGGAGGTTCCGATACCGAAGGCTACAGCCCCCATAGCCCCATGAGTACTGGTATGAGAGTCACCGCAGACGATGGTCATACCTGGTAATGACAATCCCAATTCAGGACCTACTACGTGGATAATGCCATTATTAGGATGCATCATACCATAGTATGACAGTCCAAAGTCTTCCGCATTCTTTTTAAGAGCATCCACCTGTTTTTTCGATATAGGATCCTCAATAGGTTTATCCTGGTCGTGTGTAGGTGTGTTATGGTCGGGCATGCAAAATATCTGTTGTGGGCGCAGGCATTTCAATCCTCTCGCCCGCAGTCCGTCGAACGCCTGTGGTGAGGTGACCTCATGACAATACAGTCGGTCGATATACAACTGTGTCGGACCATCTTCAACAATCTGCACAACATGTTGATCCCAAATCTTATCGAATAATGTGTTCATATGATCAGTTTCTAAACTTATTGATACATTCAATGTAAGCTTCCACGGAAGCTGTCACAATATCGGTGTTAGCACCGAAGCCATAATAGAGACTGCCGTTGTATTCCACTTGCATATGCACCTTTCCCACATCGTCGGAGCCTTTAGAGATAGCCTGAATAGTAAACTCTTTCAATGTCATCTGTTTTAAAATGATTTTCTTCAATGCTTTAATGGCAGCATCAACAGGCCCATTACCTGTTGCGGCAGCTTCAAACTTTTGTCCGCTGATATCCAGTCCGATGCTGGCAACACTCTTCACGCCCATACCGGTTGTGACTTGTAAGAAATCAAGTCTCACTGCATGGTTATCGGCTGAGTCTGCTCCTGCAAGCGTGAGGATATCATCATCATTCACCTCTTTCTTCCTGTCTGCCAAGGCAAGGAACTTCTGATAGATCTTATCGAGTTTCTTCTCATCATTGACAGGGATACCAAGCACTTCCAGTCGATATTTCAAAGCTGCGCGACCTGAGCGAGCTGTCAACACAATAGAGTTGTCATCGAGTCCAATATCCTTTGGATCCATAATCTCGTATGTACCAACATTCTTCAACACACCATCCTGATGGATACCACTGGAATGTGCAAAGGCATTCCTACCCACTACCGCTTTATTAGCTTGTACAGGCATGTTCATCAGTGAAGATACCATTCTGCTTGAAGGATATATCTTTGACGTGTTGATATTCGTCTCAATACCGATTTTCTTATGACACTTCAGGATCATGGCAATCTCCTCCAACGAAGTATTACCAGCGCGTTCGCCGATACCGTTGATTGTTACCTCTGCTTGTCGGGCACCATTCAGGATACCACTCATGGTGTTGGCTGTTGCCATACCTAAGTCGTTATGACAATGGGTAGAAAGAATGGCCTTACCACTTGATAAACCATCTACATGCTCCATGAGATAACGGATCTTAGAGCCGTATTCCTCTGGCAGACAATAACCTGTGGTATCGGGAATATTACATACTGTGGCACCTGCTTTTACAACCGCCTCTATTACTCGAGCCAGATATTCATTGTCTGTACGTCCTGCATCCTCTGCGTAAAACTCCACATCCTCCACAAATTGTTTTGCATATTTTACTGCAGCTACGGCCCGTTCAATAATCTCTTCTCGGTTGGAATTAAACTTATATAGAATATGTGAGTCGGAGGTACCGATACCCGTATGAATCCTCTTCCGTTTTGCATATTGAAGAGATTCAACCGCTACATCAATATCTTTCTGTACAGCTCTTGTCAATGCACAGATCGTGGGCCACGTAACAGCTTTGGATATTTCAATAACAGAATTGAAATCTCCCGGACTGGATATGGGGAAACCTGCCTCTATTACATCCACGCCCAACTGTTCCAACTGTTTGGCTACCTGAATTTTCTCCACGGTGTTCAGCTGACACCCCGGCACTTGTTCTCCATCTCTTAATGTCGTGTCGAAAATAAACAATCTCTCACTCATCTTGTACCTTAAATATATTTATATAAAAAGCCTTTCTCACTCATCAGAAGTGGAAAGGCAAAACTTATTTACGATAACATGTTGCTATAAACTATACACCTCTTCACTTCCGACTTATTCCTGAAGTCGCAAGATTCCTAGAAGAGACAAAATAGAAATATTCATCATATTATGCATGATTTATAATTATATTCTTTCAGATATTCTTTGAATAGATGATGCAAAGATATGCATTATGTTTCATTTAGACAAATAAAAGCGAACTTATTTTTGGTGTACACTAACAAATTCGCAATTATATGAGCATTCTACCTACAATTATTAACGGGTGAGCGGAATAATTATAATTCATCAAAAAGCGACAGTGATTGGTCCGTCTCTGTTTTTATTTGTTGATCTTCTTCTTCAGGAAGAAACTGAAGCATTAGTTGGAGAGATTCTGCTGAGTTAGCATTCAAACGATAGACTCCTCTGGCATCCATACGCTCAAAGAGAGAGTCTTTCTGTTTGCTGTTACGTAAGAGATACTGCTGCACTTGTTGATACACCTCATCATAGTTGAGTACTTCGAAAAAGGTATTTGAAGCATTGAACACATGACGGGCAATCTTCTTGACACTGAGCCCTGTGCTCCCTGCTACTGACAGTATGCGTAATATCTCTTTTTCGTATTTCATGATTCCTTTTTACGAAGAAGGGCCGAATGTTAAAACACTCAGCCCTTCCCAATAATCTATTACAGATTAAGCTAAAACAATCTTGCCTTCTGCCTCAGTTATCTTACCCTCTTTGAGCAACCAACCTGCACCGAGGAGAACTTCCTCTTCAGCAATGTTTGCCTGAGCGGCAATTTCCTTTACACTGAGAGCCTTCTGTGCGGTAGCAAGTGCCTGGTAAACATCACCAGCCTTAAAACCAACATTCTCTGCTGTGTATGAGATAACTTTCTTTGCAGCCACTTTCTTGGTAGCTTTCTTTACTGTTTCTTTCTTAGGAGCCTCTGCAACTTTTGCAGCAGCAGCCTTTGTAGTCTTCTTTTCTGCCATTTTTTCAAAAAATATAAATCCTGATTGAATCTTTATTCCTTTTCTATTATTAAGGACAATGCAAAAGTAATACTTATATTATTACAGAATTTTTATTTTTTAAACAATCTTCTTTTTTGTGAAGATTTATTGACATAAATCAACTACTATTATTTATTTTCTTTGAGATTAAGCTGTAATTGTAATTCGTCTAACTGTTTGGGGTCCAACTCTCCAGGAGCATCAAGCATTACATCTCTTCCATTATTGTTCTTGGGGAACGCGATACAGTCACGGATGCTGTCAAGACCAGCCATAATACTCACATAACGATCCAAGCCGAAGGCCAGTCCTGCATGGGGAGGTGCACCGTATTTGAAAGCATTGATCAGGAATCCGAACTGTGCCATGGCTCGTTCAGGAGTAAAGCCCAGAATATCAAACATCTTTGCCTGTAACTGTCCATCGTGAATACGCAGGCTACCACCACCGAGCTCAACACCGTTGCAGACAAAATCATATGCCTTGGCACGAACCTGTTCTGGGTGACTGTCGAGCAATGGAATATCATCAGGATTCGGCATGGTAAACGGATGGTGTGTAGCCATCAGACGCTGCTCTTCATCGCTCCACTCAAACAATGGGAAGTCGATGATCCACAGACATTTGAAGGTGTTCTTGTCACGCAGTCCGAGACGGTCTCCCATCTCTAATCGTAATGCGGACAATTGTATACGAGTCTTATTGGCATTGTCACCGCTGAGGATCAATACCAGATCACCATCGTTAGCGCCCATCTTTTCTTTCAGGGCAGCCCATATCTCCGGCGTGTAGAACTTATCAATACTTGTCTTTACAGAGCCATCAGCATTGAACTTTACATACACTAGCCCTTTGGCACCTACTTGCTGACTCTTTACGAAATCTGTCAGTTGGTCAAGCTGTTTACGGGTATAGTCTGCACATCCAGGTACACAAATACCACCGATGTAATTGGCTTTATCGAAGACGCTGAAAGTACCGGTGCCCTTCAAGACATCCATCAGTTCAACGAACTCCATTCCAAAACGGAGATCAGGCTTGTCAGAGCCATAGAGACGCATAGCATCATGCCATGTCATTTGTGGTAGTTTCTCAGGTAAATCGATACCACGAATCTCCTTGAAGAGATGACGAGCCATATCCTCAAACAAATCGATCACATCATCTTGTTCCACAAAAGACATCTCACAATCTATCTGGGTAAACTCCGGCTGACGGTCTGCACGAAGATCTTCATCACGGAAGCACTTGGCAATCTGGAAATAACGATCAAAACCGCTAACCATCAAAAGCTGTTTCAGCGTCTGTGGACTTTGTGGCAGGGCATAAAACTGGCCGGGGTTCATTCTTGATGGCACAACGAAATCACGTGCTCCTTCAGGTGTACTACCTATTAAAATAGGTGTCTCTACTTCAATAAAATCTTTTGAATCGAGGAAATTTCGTATCAGGATTGTCATCCGATGGCGTAATTCAAGATTCTTTCTTACAACTGAACGGCGTAGATCAAGATAACGGTATTTCATACGAATATCATCACCACCATCAGTATTGTCTTCAATGGTAAACGGTGGAGTGACACTCTCACTGAGGATATTCAGTGTATGGGCAATAATCTCAATATCACCGGTAGGCATCTTGGGATTCTTACTCTGACGTTCATTCACCTCACCAATAACCTGCACACAGAATTCTCTACCGAGCTTATTAGCTTTTGCACATAACGTTTCATCTTTCGATTCGTCGAAAACTATTTGAGTGATACCGTAACGATCGCGGATATCAACGAAGGTCATACCACCCATCTTTCTTGTTCTCTGTACCCAACCAGCCAATGTGACTACACTGCCGGCATCTTGAAGGCGTAATTCACCACAAGTCTTAGTTCTATACATCGTTTTAAAATTTTCTGCAAAAGTACAACAAAACTCCGATATGAACAAATAAATCAGTTCAATTTTCTACTGTCATTGAATAGAATTATTGGGGTGTTTACCTATGACAAATACGTTATCAACCGTTAATATTTAATAATAATCACCCTTATTTGCATTTCTTCGTTAATAAAATTCTTACTTTTGTGCGTCTTAATGATAAATAAATAATGTTGATTATGAAAAAGATTCTATTTATATTGGTAATGTTGTGTGGCATCTTTACATATGCAGATGCTCAGAAACAAGCAGAGATTAAGTTCGATGAGGTGAAAATGGACTTAGGAAAATTCCATGAGAATGATGGTGTACAGAAGTGTACCTTCACCTTCAAGAACGTAGGAAATGCTCCGTTGGTAATCAATCAGGCTATTGCCAGTTGTGGCTGTACTGTACCTACCTATACCAAAGAGCCTATCGCTCCCGGACAAAGCGGTAAGATCGATGTGACTTACAATGGTAAAGGAAAATTCCCCGGTAACTTCAAGAAGACCATCACTGTACGGACCAATGGTAAGACAGAGATGACCCGTCTTTATATTACCGGTAATATGGTAACCGGAAAAGAATCTACAGCTACAACGAAAACTGTTATGGCTGTCCCCGATTGATAAAAACATTTATCAGAAATCCTGCCCCATATCATTCATCGGTGGGAAGGGATAATCATTACCGGTATTATCGTCTCCATTCATCTTGGAACTGATAATGCCGGTATTATCATTAAAGGGGCGATTGAAATGAGCATCTTCCGGGTTCTCGAAACGCGTGAACTCTCCACGGAAATTCAGCATCACATCACCAGTCGCTCCCTTACGGTGTTTGGCAATGATAATCTGTGCCATACCGCGAAGGTCGTTTCCTTTATCATCCTGATATATACGATAGTATTCCGGACGGTGCACGAAGAGTACCATGTCGGCATCCTGCTCGATGGCTCCTGATTCACGTAAGTCACTCAACTGTGGTATCTTACTCGTATTAGTAGCGTCACGAGTCTCTACTGTACGATTCAACTGTGAGAGGGCTAATACGGGAATATCCAGTTCCTTTGCCAAGCCTTTCAGCGAACGGCTGATGGTAGATACTTCCTCTTGACGACTTCCAAAACGAGTTCCGCTGGCGTTCATCAATTGCAAATAGTCGATCATTAGTATCTTTACGTTTTTTTCACGTACCAGACGACGGGCTTTCGAACGCAGTTCGAAGATACTCATACCGGGTGTATCATCTATATATATAGGTGCACCGTAGAGCTTACGGATATTACGATCAAGGCGATTCCATTCTTCATCATCCATATTGGCATTCAGGATCTTGTTTCCTTCCAGTTCACAAACGTTGGAGATAAGACGGTTAACCAACTGAACATTACTCATTTCCAGAGAGAAGAAGCCTACGGGTATCTGAAAGTCAACAGCAATGTTCTTAGCCAAAGACAGAGCAAAAGCAGTCTTACCCATGGCCGGACGACCGGCAATGATCACCAAGTCACTGTTCTGCCATCCTGCTGTCATGTCATCCAACTTCGTATAGCCAGTAGGAATACCTGTCAGTCCACCCTTATTCGATGACGCTTTTTGCAAGATGTTAACAGCCTGTTCCAATACCGGATCAATCTGTGTGTAATCCTTCTTCATGTTTGTTTGAGAGAGCTCAAAGAGTTTTCCCTCAGCCTCTTGCATCAGTTCATCTATATCCACAGTCTCATCGAATGCCTTTGTCTCTATAGCACTGGCATAGGATATCAATTGTCGGGCAATGTATTTCTGAGCAAGTATCCTTGCGTGGTATTCGATATGCGCCGAAGAGGCGACATGAGAGGTAAGATCAACGATATATGCCGGTCCTCCGACCTCTTCCAAAGTCCCTTCTTTCTTCAATTGATCCACGACGGTCATCATGTCCACGGGCTTGTCGGTCATGTTCAATGATTGCACGGCATGATATATCTTCTGGTTACGTGGCTCGTAGAAAGTTTCAGAACGGATGATCTCACTCACAACCGAGAATGCATCCTTATCAATCATCAATGCGCCTAATACTGCTCTCTCAATATCTGTTGCCTGCGGTTGCAGATGACCGTAGGTAGTGTCAATAGGGGTATTTGTACTTCTTTCTGGCATAAAAACGGATTTTAGGTTGCAAATGTACAAAAATCTTGTTATCTTTGCAATAGTTTTTGAAAAATAAAATATGATAATATATCCACGGGCAAAACTCAATCTCGGACTGAATATAGTGGAGAAACGCAGTGACGGATACCATAATCTGGAGACAGTCTTCTACCCTATTAATATCCACGATACCCTTGAGGTAGAACCAAGCGACTCACTACGCTTACAGTTATATGGTGTCCCTTTGGAGGGGGATGTCAATGAGAATCTTGTATTGAAGGCATGGCGATTACTGAACAACGATCATCCACTGCCTCCTGTGAATATCCATCTGCATAAAGCAATACCCAGTCAGGCTGGCATGGGTGGCGGTTCTTCCGATGGCGCTTTTTTGCTGAGGTTGCTCAATGAACTCTTTCAACTGAATCTCAGCAACGAGGAATTGATTAAGAAAGCCACTTTATTAGGTGCCGACTGTCCTTTCTTCATCACAGACAATCCTGCATATGCCGAAGGAATCGGAGAAAAACTCACACCTATTTCTCTTGATTTAAGCCTTTATCACCTGCTGATCGTCAAACCGCCCATTGCCGTATCCACACGTGAGGCTTTTGCCCATATCACGCCCCGTGCGACAGAAATAAAATGTCGTGAGATCGTACAACAAGACATC
>JAFZPF010000006.1 GCA_017550455.1 Prevotella sp. | reverse complement strand
GTCTGTTATAATAGATGATGATAATGATTATACAAAAGTAGTGCTATTTTGTGGAAAATCCAAAAAAAACCGAGTGATATGGATTATTTTCATTAATTTTGCAGGCAATAAAAGGTAACGGTAAACGATGGACAATAAAAAAGCAACATTGGAATTAGGTACCGAACCGGTAGGAAAATTATTACTGCAATACGCCCTGCCTGCTATCGTAGCAATGGTAGCCAGTTCATTATATAACATGGTGGACAGTATCTTCATCGGTCAGGGTGTAGGACCGATGGCTATCTCCGGCTTGGCTATCACTTTCCCTTTCATGAACCTGTCGGGTGCTATCGGTGCCGCCATCGGTGTGGGTGCCTCTACACTCTTGTCGGTAAGATTAGGACAGAAAGACTATGAGACAGCACAGAAGATTTTAGGTAATTCGGTGGTGCTGAAGATAATCACCGGTATTCTCTTCGGTGCGTTGTGTCTGATCTTCCTTGATCCTATCCTCCGTTTCTTCGGAGCTACGGAGAATACCCTCCCTTATGCCCGTGAGTATATGGTAGTGATCCTGTTGGGAAATGTGTTCACCCATTTGTATTTCGGTATGAATGCATTGCTCAGGGCGGCATCTAAACCCAAGCAGGCAATGTATGCCACGATCTTTACGGTGGTGCTCAACACCGCTCTGGACCCTCTCTTTATCTATACCTTCGACATGGGTATCCAGGGTGCAGCTATTGCCACGATCCTTTCACAGATGACCGCTCTCAGTTGGCAGATATGGATTTTCAGTAATCCCAATGAGATGATCCATTTCAAGAAAGGAATCTATAAACTTGACAGCACGATTATCAAGAATATCTTTGCCATCGGTATCTCTCCCTTCTCGATGAATGCCTGCTCTTGTATCATCGTCATCTTCATCAATACCGCACTGGTGAAGTATGGTGGTGACCTGGCTGTGGGAGCCTATGGTATTGCCAACCGTATCGCCTTTATCTTCTTTATGGTTGTGATGGGTATCAATCAAGGTATGCAACCCATTGCCGGCTACAACTATGGTGCCCAGCATATCGACAGGATGATGCGTGTGCTGAATCTCTCCATCATCGCCGGCGTCTGTGTGATGACGTTGGGATGGCTCGTCGGAGAGTTGGTGCATTACCCCTGTGCACGACTGTTTACCACCGACTCGCAGTTGGTGGATATGGCCGTCAATGGTATCCGTATCAACATGATTGCTTTCCCTTTGATCGGTTTTCAGGCTGTGGTCACCAATTTCTTCCAGTCTATCGGTAAGGCAAAGATCAGTATCTTCCTGTCACTGTCACGACAGATGCTGTTCCTGTTACCATTGCTGGTTATCCTTCCTCCCTATTGGGGTGTTGATGGTGTATGGGCCTCCCTGCCATTGTCGGACACCATATCCTTTATCGTGACCTTTATCATCATGGCCCGTTATATGAAAAAGTTTAAATTACAACATAAATCGTTGAGTAATGGAAAATAAGAAAGTGATTATCAATGTAGGCAGACAGTTAGGTGCCGGTGGTGTTGAGATCGCAAAGATGTTAGCCTATACTTTCCATGCCTCGTTCTACGATAAAGAACTGCTGAGTCTGGCAGCTCAGGAAAGTGGGTTCTCACCGAGATTCTTTGAGGAGAACGACGAGCAACGAGGATTTCTCAGAGCCCTCTTTCATCTGCATACTTCACATCTTTCAGACAACAGTTTCTATCCGAGTGACTTTACGCAGGAGCGTCTCTTTGAGTTCCAGTGTACCGCCATCCGTAAGGCTGCTGATGCCGGGTCGTGTGTCTTTGTAGGGCGCTGTGCCGACTATGTGTTACGTGACCGACATGATATCGTGAATATCTTCATCACGGCTAATTATTCCGACCGTCTGCAACGTATCTGTGAACGTAGGGAATGTGATGAGGAGACAGCCAAAAAACTGATTAATAAGATTGAGAACC
Organism: Prevotella sp.; assembly: GCA_017550455.1. Classification (GTDB taxonomy): domain Bacteria; phylum Bacteroidota; class Bacteroidia; order Bacteroidales; family Bacteroidaceae; genus Prevotella. The sequence goes on along the minus strand of JAFZPF010000006.1, from coordinate 3,770 downwards.
AGCGTTCTTCCTATTATAATTACTATACCGGAAAGAAATGGGGATATGCTGACAGTTATGATCTCTGTGTCAATTCCTCCCGTCTGGGATTAGAAGGGACAGCTGCCTATATCGAACAGTTTGTCAACCGATGGTATGGAATTGAGCGGTATAACGATACAGTAGAGGAATGAAGAAGATTGGAATTATCAGTGATACCCATGCCTATTGGGATGAGAAATACCTGACATACTTCGAGCCATGCGATGAGATATGGCATGCCGGGGATATAGGGTCGTTGGAGGTGGCCCAGAAACTATCGGAGTTCCGTCCTTTCAGAGCTGTTCATGGTAATATCGACGGGGGTGATATCCGACGGATGTATCCGGAGATCCTTCGTTGGCGCTGTGAGGAGGTGGAGGTGCTGATGAAGCATATCGGCGGTTACCCCGGTCGTTATGATGCCAGTATCCGTAGTGCTATCTATGCCAAGCCTCCACAGTTGTTCATTAGCGGACACTCGCATATCCTGAAAGTAAAATATGATAAAACACTCGGATTGCTGCATATCAACCCCGGTGCTGCAGGACTCTCCGGATGGCAGCAGGAAAGAACATTGGTAAGATTAACGATTGAAGGCAATAAATTCACTGATTGTGAAGTTATTACTTTAGGAGGAAAGAATAAAGAAATAGACAGATGAATGGAAAGATTTTTGGCTATGCAAAGAGAATGACCTGTCATGCAGTTCTCTTCTTTGTGATATGGCTTGTGATGTGCCTGATTTTCAGAGATGAAATCAATTGGACACAAGCAATATTACAGGCGGTATTCTTTGGAATATTATATGTTCCGATTAGTTATTATCTGAATAAAAAGCAAAAATAAAATATATGAGAACAATCGTCATTACCGGTGGAGCCGGATTCATAGGAAATCATGTGGTACGTCTGTTTGTAAACAAATACCCCGAGTATCACATCATCAACCTGGATAAATTAACTTATGCAGGTAATCTGGCTAATCTGAAGGATATCGAAGACAAACCCAACTATGAGTTTGTGAAGATGGATATCTGTGACTTCGAGGCTTTCTATCAGTTGATGCAAGACAAACATGTGGATGGTATCATTCATCTGGCAGCAGAGAGTCATGTGGACCGCAGTATCAAGGATCCGTTTACCTTTGCCAAGACCAACGTGATGGGAACACTATCATTGCTGCAGGCAGCCAAGCTTTATTGGGAGTCACTGCCCGAACGATATGAGGGAAAACGTTTTTATCATATCTCTACCGATGAGGTTTACGGTGCACTTGAACTGACTCATCCCGAGGGTATCGAACCGCCGTTCTCTACTGCGGCATCATCAGAGCAACATCATGCCTACGGAAAGGAGTTCTTCCTGGAGACCACCAGCTATAACCCGCATAGTCCGTATTCTGCGGCAAAGGCAGCCAGCGATCATTTTGTGAGGGCTTATCACGATACTTACGGCATGCCCACGATTGTGACGAACTGCTCCAATAACTATGGTCCTTATCAGTTCCCGGAGAAGTTGATTCCGCTGTTTATCAATAATATCCGTCACCGTAAACCCCTGCCAGTCTATGGCAAGGGTGAGAATGTGCGCGACTGGTTGTATGTAGAAGACCATGCCCGTGCCATCGATCTGATCTTCCATAAGGGTATGATAGCAGAGACGTACAACATCGGTGGTTTTAACGAGTGGAAGAATATCGACTTGATCAAGGTGCTCATCAATACCGTTGACCGACTGTTAGGTAGGGCAGAGGGAGAAGATCAGAACCTGATCACCTTCGTCACCGACCGTGCCGGCCATGATCTCCGTTATGCTATTGACTCCACCAAGCTACAGAAAGAGTTGGGATGGGAGCCCAGTCTGCAGTTTGAGGAGGGCATAGAGAAGACGGTGCGTTGGTATCTCGACCATCAGGATTGGTTGGATAATGTCACTTCAGGTGATTATCAGCAGTATTACGATAAGATGTACGGTAACAGGTAATTTGCATGGACGGTTGCAGGATCATTGATTTGCCAAAGATTTCAGATCCCCGTGGGAATCTGACGGTTGCGGAGCAGATGAAGAATGTGCCGTTTGAGATCGCACGTGTTTATTGGACATACGATATACCGGGCGGTGGCCGGCGAGGTGGTCATGCCCATCGTACTTGTCAGGAAGTGGTAGTAGCCGTCAGTGGTTCATTCGATGTGGAGGTGTTCGACGGTCATGAGCGTCAGACCTATCATCTTAACCATCCTTATCAAGGACTGTATATCGGCACTGGCATCTGGCGTACCTTGGAGGATTTCTCTTCGGGAGCAGTCTGTCTGGTGCTTGCCTCGGAGTTTTTTGACGAGGATGAGTATATCTACGATTATGAGGAGTTCTTGACATACGCAGGATGTTCGAAATAAGGAGATATAGTCAGGAATATGCCGAAGAATGGAATCTGTTCGTGGCACAGTCGAAGAACGGTACGTTTCTCTTCGACCGGCATTACATGGACTATCATGCCGACCGTTTCGAAGACTATTCCCTGATGTTTTATCTCGACAACCGTCTTTTTGCACTACTGCCAGCCAACCGGAAAGATCATATCCTTTACTCCCATCAAGGACTCACGTATGGTGGTTTAGTGATGGATGAACACTGTAGGACGGCTCAAGTTTGTGAACTCTTTAAACAGTTGAATGCTTTTCTAAAAAGCACTGGTTTTCAACAGGTTATTTATAAGTACAAACCTTTTGTTTATACTCAATTGCCATCCGAGGAAGATCTCTTTGCCCTTACAGATGTATGTCATTCATCCATCTTATCACGCACTGTTTCTTCAGTGGTTGATTTATTCCATCCCTTGGCATTTGCTGAGTTGCGTCGAAGAGGGGTGAAGAAAGCTGTAGACTACCAACTACGAGTAGAGGAGTCAACAGATTATGCTGCTTTCTGGCAAGTTCTGACAGATAATCTACAACAGAAATATCATGCACACCCCATTCATTCTTTAGCTGAGATCATGATGTTGCACGAACGATTCCCTCATAATATCCGGCTGTTCGTGGTAAGAAAAGATAAACAAGTGGTGGGCGGAACTGTACTCTATCTCTCCCAGCATATCGTCAAAACGCAATATATCTCTGCTAATGATGACGGGAAAAAGATGGGTGCATTGGATCTTCTTTTTGATTCCCTGTTGACAAAATTTGCTTCTGAGGGGATGCATTACTTTGATTTCGGCACCTCCAACATCCCGGAAAATAATGAACTGAATGAATCTTTGATTCATCAGAAAGAGGGATTCGGGGGTAGGGCAGTGTGTTACGATACGTATTCCTGGACACTCTAATCGCAACAATCATGCAAAAGTATATAAACATCCCCTATCTGCCCTTGCAGAAGATCAATGACCGTGATGCCTCAGCCATCAAGGAGGCTATCAGCAAGGTTGTTGACAGTGGGTGGTATCTGCGGGGAGAACAGACATTGCTTTTCGAGAAAGAATATGCGGCATATATAGGGACAGACTATTGTGTGGCATGTGGTAACGGACTGGATGCACTGACGTTAATACTTCGAGCATATAAGGAGATGGGGATTCTGCATGATGGTGATGAGGTAATTGTCCCTGCTAATACGTATATTGCCAGTATCTTAGCTATCACGGAGAATCATCTTGCTCCTGTTTTGGTGGAACCACGGATAGACACTTTCCAGATTGATGACACACTGATAGAAGAGAAGATAACCTCTAAGACACGGGCTATCATGCTC
>JAFZPF010000061.1 GCA_017550455.1 Prevotella sp. | reverse complement strand
CCCCTTCAACTTGCAAACTTATGAACTCGACAGTGGGCAACGCCTGCGAACGTTGCGGTAATGAAACCTATGTTGTTGCATAAAGAATCAGCCCTCGAGGAAGGGCTGATTGATTATCTTTAGAACGGAAGATCGTCTGTGCTGTTCTCCTGAGCCGGTGGGAAGGGAGTGGCATTCACGGGCGGTTGTGCAGGACCAGCGGGCTGAGCGGGTGGTGGCGGGAAAGCGCCCGGCATGGGTGGCTGCTGTACGTACTGACCGGGCTGTGCTGCCACGGCATTCGGATCGATACGATCGACCTTCCATGCTGTCAGTGTGTTGAAATAACGGCCGTTGTACTCACGGGCATCGATATCGAAGCTGACTCTTAACTCTTCCCCTGCCTGGATATTCATGGTGTTGATACGTTCTTCTCCAAAGATGCGGAAACAGCATTTCCTTGGGAACTGATCATGTGTTTCAAGAACATATTCCTGACTGGCCCAGTGGTTACCCGTACGGGCAGATACGCCTTCCTGCTTCTGAAGGACTGCGATGATTTTACCTTCTATCTCCATATTTAAATTAAATAATTAGTTGTTCTTCAACGTAATGAACAGTTTTTGCATCCGTTATTTCTTTGAAATAAAAAAGGAGTTCGACTGTTTCGATAGCAAAATTAGTAAATTAGTTCTAAAAAGAGAAATTTTTTAGGTGTTTTTTTTGTTTTGCTTAGTGCTTTTTTGTATTTTTGTAACCAGTTTCAGAAACAGTAAATTACATAAAAAAACAGATACCAATGAGATTTACATTATCCAGTTCGACGCTCAGCAGTCGTCTTTTAACTTTATCGAAGGTAATAAACAGTAAGAACTCATTAGCCATTCTTGACTGCTTTCTCTTTGAGGTAGCCAACCAGCAGTTGTATGTAACGGCCTCAGACAGTGAGAATATCATCAAGACCGTCATCCCGCTGGATGAGTGTGAGGGTGAGGGTGTGTTTGCCGTGAACAACCAGACAGTGCTCAATGCTGTCAAGGAGTTGCCGGAGCAGCCGCTGATCTTTGATGTTGACATGGGTTCTTTCGCTATCAAGGTGATGTATCAGAACGGTATTTATCGCTTTACCGCACAGAATGCAGAGCAATATCCTGCTACGCCGGTGATGCCCGACGGTGTTACCACCCTTTCGATACCGTCGGCCGTCTTGTGTGAGAATATCACCCGTTCTATCTTCGCGACAGCCACGGAAGAACTGCGCCCGGTGATGAACGGTATCTTCTTCGACCTTACACCTGACGCTCTCGCGTTGGTGGCAAGCGACGGTCATAAGCTGGTGCGTAACAAGATCTTCACCGTGAAGAGTGAGGTCCCCACCTCGTTTATCCTGCCGAAGAAGCCGGCTAACCTCCTGAAGAATATTTTGGAGAAAGACGACAGTGATGTGATCATCCGTTTTGATGAGCGTAATGCAGAGATCGTCTTTGGAGACAACAAGCTGTTGTGCCGACTGATCGAGGGCCGTTATCCGAACTACAACAGTGTGATCCCGCAGAATAATCCCAATGAGTTGAATATCGACAGGAAGATCCTGATCGGTGCCCTCCGTCGTGTGTTGCCATTTGCCAGCGACAGCAGTCTGCTCGTGCGTCTGCATCTGGAACCGGGGAAGATGGAGATTTCTTCAGAGGATATCGACTTCGCCACCAGTGCGAAGGAAGAGATTACCTGCGACTATACGGGTAATGCGATGAATATCGGCTTCAAGGGTCCGTCGCTCGTAGAGATCCTCAACAACCTCTCCAGCGACCAGGTGGGTCTGCTGCTGGCAGATCCCAGTCGTCCCTGTCTGATCGTTCCTGCCGAGCAGCCTGAGAACCAAGATATCCTGATGCTTATCATGCCAATGTTGTTGAATGATTAAGCGTAACCACTTATTATGAAATTAAATCTTACAAAGCCCCTTATTGTTTTCGATCTGGAAACAACGGGGCTTGATCTTGTAAAAGACCGTATCATCCAGATATCGTATATCAAGGTGAATGTCGATCAGACAGAGATACGGGTGAATCAGTATGTGAATCCGGGAATGCCCATCCCTCCCGAGGTGGTGGCCATCACGGGTATCACCGACAATGATGTTGCCGGGCAGCCAACCTTCAAGCAGTTGGCTGCCAGCTTGGCTGAGGTGTTCAAGGGTTGTGACTTTGCCGGTTTCAACAGTAATCATTTCGATGTGCCGATGTTGGCTGAGGAGTTTTTGCGTGCGGGCATCGACTTTGACTTCTCCAAGTGTCGTCTGATCGACGTGCAGACGATCTTCCACAAGATGGAGCGTCGTAACCTGGCAGCCGCCTATAAGTTCTACTGCGGCAGGAAGATGGAAGACGATTTCGTTGCCCATAAGGCAGACCAGGATACGGAGGCTACCTACCGTGTGTTGCAGGCTGAGCTTGACATGTATGCTCCCGGTAAGCAAGAGGAGGAAGACCGACAGTTGCATAACGACATCCAGGAGTTGGCAGACTTTTCCAAAACCAATGACAATGTTGACTTTGCCGGGCGTATTGTCTGGAAGACCATGACAGATGCCAAGGGTAATGTGATGGTGGATGCCGACGGGACGCCTCGCAGGCATGAGGTGTTCAATTTCGGCAAATACAAAGGATGGGCTGTCGCTGACGTGCTTCACCGCGACCCGGGCTATTTCAGTTGGATTCTTTCCGGTGATTTCACCTATAACACCAAACAGGTTCTTACACGTATCCGTTTGAAAGAGTTTAATAACCGGTAAGCAGTATCGGCAGATAGATGAAGAAAACACGCTGTGTCATAATCCTCCTCCTTCTGATGGTTGTCATGTCTGTAAACGGTCAAGAGTTACAGGCAAGGGTAACCATTAACCATAACCAGATACAAGGCACTGACAAGAGTGTGTTTGATGATCTGCAGAAAAACCTCGAACAGTTTATCAACGATACCCAATGGACATCGCTACAGTTTCAGAAGAACGAGCGTATCGTCTGCAACTTCAACATCACGGTCACGAAGTATGATGCCAGCAGTAATATGTTCACCTGTACCGCTTTGATACAAGCCAACAGACCGGTTTACAACGCTTCGTACACCACTACGTTGTATAACAACAGGGATGCTGACTTTAATTTCGAGTATGCGCAGTTTGACCAGCTGAACTTCAATGAGGAACAGATTGATCATCAGTTGGTGGCACTCGTGGCGTATTATGCATATCTGATTATCGGGTTGGACCTTGACTCTTTCGCTCCCATGGGTGGGGAGGATATCCTCCAGCGTTGTCTCTATCTGACGAACAATGCCCAGAACCTTAACTTTACCGGTTGGAAAGCCTTCGACAACAGTCGTAACCGCTTTGCGATCATCAATGATTATCTGGAGGTATCCATGAAGCCTTTCCGGCAGTTGCAATATGACTATTACCGTTTGGGCCTCGATGAGATGGCGAACAATACGGAGAGAGGCAGGGTGAACATTTCCACAGCCTTGGAGAACCTGAAGAAATGTCATGAAGACCGTCCGTTGAGTATGTTACCACAGATATGGACCGATTACAAGCGTGATGAGCTGGCGAATATCTACAAGGGTAAGGGTACGCAGAAAGAGAAAGAAACCGTTTACGAAATACTCTTTTCCATCAATGCCTCGCAAAACAATGCCTGGGAAAAGATAAAACAATAAATCATGCTGAAGCAGTTATTTATCAAGGACTACGCACTGATCGATGAACTGAATATGGAGTTTCACCGTGGTTTCTCTGTCATGACGGGTGAGACAGGTGCCGGAAAGAGTATTATCTTAGGTGCTTTGTCATTACTCCTCGGACAGCGTGCAGATACGAAAGCCATCAAGAGCGGAGCGAAGAAATGCACGGTAGAGGCACATTTCGATCTGTCGAGGTATCCCTTGGAATCCTTCTTTCAGGAGAATGAGATTGATTACGATTGTAACGACTGTATTCTCCGTAGGGAGATTACGGCAACAGGTAAGAGCAGGGCTTTTATCAACGATACCCCCGTTGCCCTGACGATGATGCGGCAGCTGGGTCAGCAGTTGGTAGATATCCACTCCCAGCATCAGAACTTATTGTTACAGGAAGAGGATTTCCAGTTGCGTACGGTAGATATCATCGCCAACGAACAGGATAAGCTTCAGGAGTATCAGGACCTCTTCGCTAAGTATCAGGATGTCAGCCGCCAGGTGGAAGAGAAGAAGCAGGAGATTGCCGAGTTGCAGGAACGTGCCGACTATATCCGTTTTCAATATCAGGAAATCAGTAAGCTCAACCTCTATCCGGAACTGCAGACAGAGTTAGAACAGGAACGTGACAAACTCAGTCATGTCGAGGAAATCAAGATGAACCTCTTCTCTGCCGAGCAGTTGTTCAGCGGTGAGGAGGGCGGTGGTATCCTCCCACAGCTGAAGGAAGTCTCCCGCAATATCAGCAACATCACTGATGTGTACCCGGAGATCAGAGAGACCGCCGACCGTATCGACAGTTGTATGATTGAGCTGAAGGATCTTTACGAGGGCATCCGTCATGAAGTACAGGATATCGACTATGATCCCCAGCGGTTGGAGCAGATCAACGACATCCTTGACCAGCTCTATTCCCTGGAACAGAAGCATCATGTAAGTACGGTGGAGGATCTGATTGCCTTGCGAGACAGTCTGAAACAACAGATCGACACGGTAGATAACAGTGATGAGCAACTGCAGGTATTGTCAGAGGAACAACAGCAGTTGCTGAAAGATTGTGTGCAGCGGGCACAGCGTTTGTCGTCAGGCAGAAAGAAGGCTGCGAAAGCCATAGAGAAAGAAATGACGGAGCGTCTTGCCCCTTTAGGTATCCCTCAGGTAAGGTTTGTTGTTGAAATCAGCGATAAGCCACTGTCATCTACAGGCTCCGATAAGATCCGTTTTCTCTTCAGTGCCAATACGAACAGTCCGATGTTACCCATTGCCGATGTGGCGTCGGGTGGTGAGATTGCCCGTGTGATGCTGTCTTTGAAAGCGATGATCAGCAATCAGGTAAAACTGCCTACCATCATCTTCGATGAGATAGACACCGGTGTGAGTGGTAAGATTGCAGAGAAGATGGGGCAGATCATGCAGGAGATGGGTGCTCACGACCGTCAGGTTATCAGCATCACTCACCTACCCCAGATAGCGGCTCGTGGCCGTTACCACTATAAGGTATGTAAGGAAGAGCGGGAGCAAGGCACTGTCACCACGATGGTGATGCTCAATGATGATGCCCGGGTGCAGGAGATTGCCCAGATGTTGAGTGGTGAAGATATCACGGCAGCAGCCATCGACAATGCCAAGGCTTTATTACAACCATAACCCCATGAAACGATAAAGAAACAGAAAATGAAAAGAATAAAATACTTATTAATACTCTTTTTCCTGCTGACTACAACAACCGCCACGTGGGCACAGTCGGCAGTTGTCAGTAAAGTGACCAACAGTGTATTCACCCTCACCACCTTCCGTGCAGACGGCTCATTGTTAGCCTCTTCCCACGGCGTGTTCGTTGGGCAGAACGGGGAGGCTATCAGCGACCTGAAACCTTTCCTTGGAGCAGCCTCAGCCGTGGTCATCGATCATGAAGGCACGAAGATGAATGTCTCCCGTATGTTAGGTGTCAACGACATTTACGACGCCGCCCATTTCATGGTTGACGGTAAGACCACGCCTGCCCCCTTGGCAACAAGCAGTGCTGCCGTAGGCGAAAAGATCTCCTTGGTGGGGTATGCTTTGAAGAAACCGGAGATTACGGAGACGACGGTGAAGAACGTGGAAAGTTTTATGGAGAAGTACACCTATTATATAATAGGTATGAATGCTCCTGACAATGCCGTGGCATGTCCTTTCGTCAATGCCAGGGGCGAGGTGTTGGGATTACTGCAGATCAGTACCACCACCTTCGACACCCACGCCACGGATGCCCGTTTTATCAAAAGTCTGTCGCTGAATGCCCTTTCCTTCGGTGATGCCACCATCAAACAGATAGGCATCCCCATGGCAATGTCTTCCGACAAATCACAGGCACAGCTCTCACTGGTGATGGCCGGTCAGAGTGGTGACTCAGTGAAATACGAAGCTGCCATCCATGATTTCCTTACCCTCTACCCTAACCTCATCGACGGTTATGATGCCCGTGCCAGAAGACAAATGGCTGCAGGACACTTCCCGGAAGCTGACGAGACGATGCATCAGGCTTTGGATAAGGTTGACAAGAAAGAAGATGCGCATTATCATTACAGTAAACTGATCTTCGATAAGATGGTGTACAGTCAGTTGCCTTATGAGAACTGGACTCTGGAGAAAGCATACAATGAAGCCGTGGCTGCCTACAATGCCAACCCGCAGCCTGTTTACAGACACTTACAGGCACAGATTATGTTCTCACAGAAGAAGTATCAGGAAGCGTACGATCTCTTCACCGATCTCTATCGCAATACCGATATCAAGAGTCCGGAGCTGCTCTTTGAATCCGCCCGCTGTAAGGAGATGCTCAACGCACCGGCAAAAGAGGTGATTGCCCTCCTCGACAGTGCTATCAATACCACCGACACCCTGCGAATACTCGAGGCTGCGCCTTACTTCCTGGAGCGTGCCAATGTGTATCATGCCGCCGACAGTTTCCGCCAGGCTGTGTTCGACTACAACCGTTATGAATACCTGATGCAAGGGCGTGTCAATGCCAACTTCTATTATATCCGTGAACAGGCAGAGGTAAAAAGCAGACTCTTTCAACAGGCACTTACCGATATCGCACGTGCTATCATCCTTGCCCCCAGAGAAGCAATGTATTATGCAGAGATGGCTTCCCTGCAGTTGCGTGTGAACATGGCAGACAAGGCATTGCAGACTGCCGAGCGGTGTGTAGCCATTGCCCCGGAGTACAGCGACGGTTATCTGTTGCTCGGTCTGGCACAGATACATACCAACGAGAAAGAAAAGGGTTTGGATAATCTGCGTAAAGCCCTCGAGTTGGGGAATGAGCAAGCGCAAGGACTCCTCGATAAATACGGGAAATAATTAGCTGATTTACACCTTATTACATTATGAAGGGTAAAAACAGCGCATATATTGACTATTATTACGCTATTTTTGCAAAAAAAACAAAATAAATTTCCGTAAACCGAGGAAAAGCCGTATCTTTGCAATCCAAATTAAAAAATTATCATAAAAAAATTATATAAAAATGACTAAAGCACAAATTATTGAGGCAATCTCTCAAGAGACAGGTCTGGCAAGAAAAGACGTGTCAGCCACCGTTGAGGCATTCATGAACGCAGTAAAGAATAGCCTTGTAGAAAAAAAGGAAAACGTATACCTTCGTGGTTTCGGTAGTTTTGTTGTTAAGCACAGAGCTGAGAAGACTGCCCGTAACATCACCAAGAATACCACTTTGCTCATTGCAGCTCACGATTTCCCCAGCTTCAAGCCTTCTAAGAGCTTGGTTGCCAAGATGAAAGGTGAAGAATAAGAACAGTAATTATCAACAATAACATTTAAAAGATTAAGGCTATGCCAAACGGAAAGAAAAAGAAGGGTCATAAGATGGCCACTCACAAACGTAAAAAGAGATTAAGAAAGAATCGTCATAAGAGCAAGTAATCCTTGCTCTTATGTCTTTTCCTTTCTAAGAAAAAGACAACAGCAAATCAAGAGCAGATGACCAGCGAATTAGTAATTGATGTACAACAGAATGATGTGTCGATTGCTCTGCTGGAAGACAAAAACCTTGTTGAATATCAGACAGAGCCTCGCTCAGCATCGTTCTCCGTTGGAAACATCTATGTGGCCAAAGTAAAGAAACTGATGGCCGGACTGAATGCTAGTTTCGTGGATGTAGGTTATGAACGTGATGCTTTTCTGCATTATCTTGATTTAGGTAGTCAATTCAATTCTTATGAAAAGTACCTCAAACAGGTACAAAGCGACAGAAAGAAACTCTATCCATTTGTAAAGGCCAGTCGCCTGCCCGATCTGAAGAAAGACGGCACTGTTGCCAACACCTTACAGAAAGATCAGGAAGTATTGGTTCAGATTATCAAAGAACCGATCTCTACCAAGGGTCCCCGTCTTACCGGGGAATTGAGTTTTGCCGGACGTTATCTGGTGCTCATGCCTTTCGATGATAAAGTTTCTGTTTCTTCTAAAATCAAAAGCGGTGAAGAGCGTGCCCGCCTGAAGCAACTCATCCAAAGCATCAAACCCAAGAATTTCGGGGTTATCGTGCGGACAGTGGCAGAAGGAAAGAGAGTGGCTGAGCTTGATACCGAACTGAAGATCCTCCTAAAGCGTTGGGAGGATGCCATTACGAAAGTACAGAAGACCACCCAACGACCGCAGTTGGTCTATGAGGAGGAAAGCAGAGTGGTGGCGTTGCTGAGAGACTTGTTCAATCCCTCTTACGAGAATATCTACGTCAATGATGAACAAGTGTTCAATGAGGTGAAAGACTATGTCACCTTGATAGCCCCTGAGAAGGCGAGCATCGTTAAGCTGTACACCGGTAATGTGCCTATTTTTGACAACTTTAATGTTTCCAAGCAGATTAAGTCAAGTTTCGGCAAGACAGTCAACTACAAGCATGGAGCCTATCTGATTATCGAGCATACCGAGGCTATGCATGTAGTGGATGTGAACAGCGGCAACCGTACCCGTTCAGAGAAAGGTCAGGAGGGTAATGCACTGGAGGTGAACTTAGGTGCTGCTGATGAACTGGCGAGACAACTGCGCCTGCGCGACATGGGAGGAATAATCATCGTAGACTTCATCGACATGAATCTTGCTGAAGACCGTCAGATGCTCTACGAGCGCATGTGCAAGAACATGCAGAAAGACCGTGCCCGCCATAATATCTTGCCGCTGAGCAAGTTCGGGCTGATGCAAATTACGCGCCAGCGTGTTCGTCCTGCTATGGAAGTAAATGTAGAAGAAGAATGTCCAACCTGTTTTGGCAGTGGAAAGATCAAGTCGAGTATTCTTTTCACCGATCAGTTAGAACATAAGATTGATTATCTGGTCAACAGTATTGGCATGAAGAAGTTCTACCTGCATGTCCACCCGTATGTAGCTGCCTACATCAACCAGGGTTTCGTGAGTATGAAGCGTCGTTGGCAGATGAAATACGGACTAGGTGTGCATATCATTCCTTCACAGAAGATGGGTTTCTTACAATATGCTTTTTATGATGGTAAGAAACAATTTATCGATATGAAGGAAGAGATTGAGACTAAATAAATCAGGGGGCCGCCGCCCCCTGATTTGTTTTAATACTCTACCTTATCCTCTTTCTCCTCCCATTCCTTAAACGACTGGAGGGCTTCATCATGTAGGATGAAGGTCTGTTGTAACTCCCTCTCTTCCATCGGTTTATCCAACTCCTGATAGATAAACTGATCACTGAATCCTATCCGGTCGGCATCATTCTGGTTACAGCCGCAATACACATGACTGATATGCGACCAGTAGATAGCGCCCAAGCACATCGGACAGGGTTCGCAAGAGGTATAGATCACGCTACCGCTCAGATCGAAGGTTTTCAATTTCTTACACGCTTCGCGGATAGCACTCACCTCCGCATGAGCCGTCGGATCATTGTTCGCCGTCACACGGTTGACACCCGTTGCCAGTATCTTACCATCTTTTACGATGACGGCCCCGAAGGGTCCACCGCCATTCCTTACATTCTCTACGGCTAAGGCTATCGCCTTCCGCATATATTTATCATTTTCTTTTTCCATGATATTGTAGTTAATGAGTTATTAAAATTTCGAGACTTCGAGATTATGAGATTATGACACCTCGAGATTTCGGCTCGTCATCTCGAAGAAAGCTCTTGAATCTACGGCCGATATTTCGCATCTGTACCGAAGTCAGAGGGTTTATTGCCCATCACCAGTTCCAGGGTACCTCCCTGCTGGATATCCTTGAAGTCGATATACGAATAAGGGTAATCCTTGCCGTTGAGCTTAGCCTTCTGAATATAGATATTCTCACTACTGTTGTTCTTGGCGACAACCGTGAAGCGCTTACCCTCTCCTACTGTCATCGTCACCTTGTCGAAGAGCGGAGAACCGAAGACATAACGACCGCCGGCGGGCTCTACCTGATAGAAGCCCATGGCTGAGAGGATATACCATGCCGACATCTGGCCGACATCCTCATTACCGCACAGTCCATCCTTATTCAGATGATACTGCGTACGCATCACCTCACGCACTCTTTCAGCCGTCTTCCATGGTTGTCCCACATAATTATAAAGGTATATCACATGATGACTCGGTTCGTTACCATGGGCATACTGGCCGATCAGTCCACTGATATCCGGTGGTGCTTCGCCTGTCAACGTACTGTCGATGACAAAGAGAGAGTCTAACTTGGTGATGAAAGGTTCCTCGCCGCCGAAGAGCGATACCAGGCCGGGCACATCATGAGGAACCAGCCAGATATACTGCCAGGCATTACCCTCGGTATAGTCTTTTATCTTGTTCAACTCCGGTGCACAGGGGTCGAAGGGCTCATGCCATGTGCCATCGATCGTACGGGCACGCATAAAACCGGTATTCGCATCGAAATAATAATGATAGGAATCAGCCAACGGCTTGAAGAAAGAATCACCGGTGGCCCGATAAGCTGCCCCATAGGCGATGGCATACTCCATTCCCTTACCGATTGACTCCTCACCCTGCACTTCCCCGAAAGGCACAAAGCCACAGTCCATCAACATCTCATGAGCATCCGGATGAGAGCCTACCGACTCTTTCATCGCCTCAATAGCTAACGGACGGTTCACCTTAAAGCCTTTCATCATCATATCTGCCAACACAGGAATGGCAGGGTTACCGACCATACAGTCAGTCTCACAACCCATCAGATGCCATACCGGCAGTTTTCCCTGCTCCTGATAGATACGCAGCATCGTCTCCGCGATATCACTCTGTCTATCAGGATGTATCAACGATGAAAGCGGATGCCATGCACGGTAAGTATCCCAAAGTGAGAAGGTGGTATAGTTCGTGAAGTCACCATGATGCACCTCACCGTCAGAACCCCGGTAGTCGCCGTTCACATCATTGAAGACCGAAGGAGCCACCATCGAGTGATACATAGCGGTATAGAACACCTTCTTCGCATCCTCATCCTTCGTCTCTACCTTTATCTTCGCCAGTTCTTTCTCCCAAGCACTGTTGGCATCCTTCAGCACCTGCTCGAAGTTCCACCCGCTGTTTTCCTGCTGTAGGTTCTCCCACGCGTTCTTAATGCTCACGGCCGAAAGCCCCACTTTCACCAGCATGGGTTTCGACTGGTTCTTCCAACTGACCACCGAAAGAGAATCGTTAACCAACTTCTTCAGGGTGACATCGTCGGAGAACTCTGCCACGAAGAACAGTTTCTGATTTTTAGCCCATCCCTCTGAATGACGCAGTCCCTCAATCTTTCGTTCGGATGTCTGGGTGATCTTACACTCGGTAACCTTATCCCATCCGGTGCCCCACTCCAGATCAATCAACAGATTAGCCGTCTCGATATCAGGAGAGAAGGTATATCGGTGGAATCCCGTGCGCATGGTGGCTGTCAACTCCGTCTTTGAAGAACCGCCCTCCGGGTAATTCAACTGCAGGGCGTAGTATCCCGGGCGACACTGTTCGTCATCATGCGAGAAAAGCACATTCTTCTGCTCAGGATCACGAACGGGCAAGAAGCGCACATCACCTAAGTCACCACAACCGGTTCCGCTGAGATGCGTATGGGCAAAACCCACCAACACCGAGTCGGATTCATGATAACCTGAGCACCAGTCCCACCCACGAGTAGGCTCCGTAGGCCCTAACTGTACGAAACCGAAGGGCACATTGGCACCCAAAAAGACATGTCCGTGCCCACCCGTTCCTATCGTCGGGTCAACATACTGTGTTAATGATTTGTTACAGGATGCTGTCATGAGCAGCAATCCAAATAGAAAAAGACTGATTCTTTTCATGATATAATGATTTTCATGCAAATATATATAATTATTCTTATTTTGTCAAATCTTATTGCTTTTTTTGCAAACGCTGGTTGTGACTTTTATCATAATAATCGGCCGTAGCGGTGAAGAACACATCACCACTGCTGTTTAACGCCGTCTCCACCGAGTCCTGCACAACACCGATGATAAAGCCCACGGCAACAGCCTGCATGGCAATATCATTAGAGATACCGAAGAAAGAACAGGCCATCGGAATAAGCAAGAGAGAACCTCCGGCTACTCCTGATGATCCGCAGGCCCCTAAGGTGGCCAGGATGCTGAAGAGGACGGCGGACCCGAAACTGATATCCACGCCCACCGTATGTGCCACGGCCATCGTCATCACCGTTATCGTCACCGCTGCCCCATCCATATTGATGGTTGCTCCCAAGGGAATGCTCACCGAATAGAAATCCTTGTCGAGGCCCAACCGTTTACACAAACCCATGTTTATGGGGATATTGGCGGCTGATGAACGGGTGAAGAAAGCATGGAAACCGCTTTCCTTCAGACAGGTAAACAACAAAGGATACGGATTCCTTCGGATAAGGATAAAAGCTAATAAAGGATTGAATATCAACGCATTGATCAGCATACACCCAATCAACAACAACAGGAGTTTTCCATACGTAGTGAAGATATACAGTCCGCTCTCTGCCACCGAAGAGTACACCAATCCAAGAATACCGAAGGGGGCAAACTGGATAATCCATTTCACCACACAGGTAATCATGTCAGACAGGTCGCCCACCACGTCAATGGTTGCCTTGCCGGCCACATGTTTCAATGCCAGGCCGATAATGATAGCCCAGAACAGGATACCTATGTAATTGGCTGTTGCAACCGACTGTATGGGGTTGGCCACCATATTCGTGAGGATATTCGTAAAGACATCCGCAAGATCACCGGGAACGGTACCCTCAGCTGCATCTGTAAGGTCAAGGGTGACGGGGAAGAGAAAACTCCCCACTACGGCACACATGGCGGCAATAAACGTACTGATCATGTATTCGGAGATGACCGTCCGGAACTTCGGCCCTAACCCGCTGCCGGCTTTCGCTACACTGTAAGCAACCAAGACAGCCACCAAGATGGGGGCGATGGCTTTCAAGGCGCTGACGAACAACGTCCCCAGAATGCCGATACCCGTCCACTGAGGCACTGTGAGGCCAAGCACAGCTCCTATCACCAGTCCGCTAACGATACGCCATACCAGACTGATCGATGTCCATTTATTTATTCCTCTTTTGATTATATTCATGATGTTAGAAAAAGAGGGTTCCTCTCATGATATAACGATTTTCATGCAAATATAAACATTAATTCTGGTTTTGTCAAGTATCACGGTAAATTTTTCACAAGTGACAACAACTCCAAATGATGATTAAAGCTAACGAGATAATTGATTGATTCTTTCTCATTCAGTAAAAAATTATTTATCTTTGCAACAATAAAACCATACGACATTGATAAAAGAGTTATTACAACAAGTAGGGACCTTCCGAACAGCATCCATCCTGACCCCTATCTTCACAGCCTGCGAAGTGGTGATGGGTGTGCTCATACCCTATGTCACCTCATGGATCATCGACCGCGGTATCATCGCCGGTGATCTCCACAACGTCTATCTGTACGGCGGACTGATGCTCGTCATGGCGTTCTTCTCCCTGTCGTTCGGCATCCTGGCAGGCAGGAACTCCGCCTACGCCTCCTCAGGCTTTGCCTTCAACGTGAGAGACGCGATGTACAAGAATATCCAGACTTTCTCCTTCGCGGATATCGACAAGTTCTCCACGGCCGGGCTGATCACCCGTATGACAACGGATGTGAACAACCTCCAGCAGGCATACCAGCAGATCCTGCGCATCTCTGTGAGAGCCCCGCTGAACCTGATCTTCTCGGTGTTGATGTGTGTGTTCATCAACTTCCACATGAGTCTGATCTTCCTCGTGGCCCTCGTGATCTTAGGAACGGTTCTCTACCTGATTATCTCTCGTACGGTGAAGCTCTTCTCACAGGTGTTCATGAAATACGATGATCTGAACAACTCCGTGCAGGAGAATATCGCCGCCGTGAGAGTGGTGAAAGCCTTCGTGAGGGAGGACTTTGAGAACAAGAAATTCCAGAAGGCCACCGATGCCCTTTACCGACTGTTTGTGAAGACCGAGTCGCTGCAGGCCATCAACCACCCCGTGATGATGCTCGTGGTGTATGGCTGTATGATCGCCCTGTCGTGGTTCGGCGCCCACTTCATCGTGGTCGGCGACCTGACCACAGGACAGCTCACCTCCCTCTTCACCTATGTGATGACCATCCTCTCCTCACTGATGATGCTCAGCATGATCTTCGTGATGCTCACGATGAGTGCAGCCAGCGGCAAACGTATCGTGGAGGTGTTACGTGAGGATGCCGACATCAAGAATCCTGAGCAGGATGCTGTCAAGGTGGTGAAAGACGGCAGCATCGACTTTGTGGATGTGAGCTTCGGGTATAACCTCAAGCCCGAGATACGGCCTGTCGGTCTGATGAGTATGATGGGCTCCTCCTCTACCGAAAGACAATCGTCAGACTATGCTATCCAGGATATCAACCTGCACATCCATGCAGGTGAGACGATCGGCGTGATCGGCGGTACAGGATGCGGAAAGACCACGTTGGCAACGCTCATCAGCCGACTGTATGATGTCACCTCCGGCAGTGTGAGCGTAGGCGGCGTGGATGTCAGGAGGTATGACATCGAGACGCTACGGCAGTCGGTTGCCATGGTGTTACAGAACAATATCCTCTTCTCAGGCACCATCCTCGACAACCTGCGTTGGGGCAATGAGCACGCCACCGTAGAGGAATGCATGGAAGCCTGTCGCCTGGCCTGTGCCGATGAGTTTATCGAGCAGATGCCCGACAGATACCTCACGCATATCGAGCAGAACGGCAGTAATGTGTCAGGCGGACAGAAACAACGTCTGTGCATCGCCCGTGCCCTGCTGAAGAAGCCGAAGATACTGATTCTCGACGACTCTACCAGTGCGTGCGACACGGCCACCGATGCGAAGATACGCAAGGCCTTCCGCGAGGATATCCCGAACACCACCAAGCTGATCATCGCCCAGCGTATCCAGAGTGTGCAGGATGCCGACCGTATCATCGTGATGCAGAGTGGACGTATCAGTGGGTTTGACACCCACAACAACCTCTTGAGAAACAATGAGATATATCAAGATATCTACCATACGCAGATGAAAGGCAATGGTGATTTCGACGAACCGCAATAAAGAATACGAGAGATGCCTCCTACAATGAATGTACAGGGTCCGCGTAACCCGCAACGCCATGCCATGGCAAAGATGCCTGCCGGCGGAATGAAAACCATCCGACGACTGTTGAGTTATATCCTGATCAACTACAAATGGTCGCTGGTGGCAGTGCTCGTATGTATTGCCGTCACCTCGGTGGCGACACTCTCCTCATCACTCTTTACCAAGACGCTCATCGACGATTATATCATGCCGCTGATGGAGCAGGATCAGCCTGACTACCGTCCGCTGGCCCATGCACTGATGATCCTCGGCGCTCTCCTTGCTGTTGGCGCCTGCTGCTCGTATATCCACAGCCGACTGATGATCAACGTGTCGCAAGGCACGCTCCGACGGTTGCGTTACGACGTGTTCGGCCACATGCAGAAGCTGCCCATCAAATACTTCGACCAGCATGCCCACGGGGATATCATGTCGGTATATACCAACGATATCGACACCCTGCGACAGATGATCTCCTCACTGCCGAACCTCGTATCGTCGGTCCTCACCATCACCCTCACGCTCATCAGCATGTTCGTATTGAGTGTGCCGCTGACCATCCTCACCATCCTCATGTCATTCATCATGGTGTTCACCACCCGTAAGTTAGGAACACTCTCAGCGAGATATTTCCGAGCACAACAGGAGAACCTGGGGAAGATGAACGGCTTCATCGAGGAGATGCTCACCGGACAGAAGGTGGTGAAGACATTCTGCTATGAGGACAAGGCGATAGCAGCCTTTCAGGAACTCAACGAGAACCTCCGGGCAAGCGTATATAATGCTAACAAAGTGGCAAACATCGTGATGCCCGTCAACGGTAATCTCTCCAACCTCGTCTATGTGCTCACCGCCATCATCGGCGCTGCCCTGGCACTCAACGCCTTCGGCGTGCCTACCCTGTTGGCAGCCCTGAGCATCGGTACGCTGGTCAGCTTCCTCACCCTGGTGAAGAACTTCACACGCCCGGTCTCCGAGGTATCCCAGCAGATCAACAGCATCATCAACGCCGT
The DNA here is from genome assembly GCA_017550455.1 of Prevotella sp. Lineage (GTDB taxonomy): Bacteria > Bacteroidota > Bacteroidia > Bacteroidales > Bacteroidaceae > Prevotella. The sequence continues at coordinate 2,706 of JAFZPF010000061.1, read as the reverse complement.
GGCAGGTGCCTCCCGTGTGTTCAACATCCTGGATGCGAAAGTGGAAGACGACGGGGATGCCGATGTGACGCTGGTGAACGCCCGTGAGGAGGCTGATGGACAACTGTCGGAGACCTCACAGGAGACAGGGGTGTGGGCATGGAAAGTGCCACAGGAAGACGGTTCTTTCCGTCTGCAGCGACAGTATGGTGAGGTGGACTTCTTCGGGGTGGACTTCAGTTATCCTGTCAATGAGGAGACCGACCCCGGCAAGCAACCCAAGCAAGTGCTCTTCGATATCCTCCTCGATACCGATGCAGGACAGAAGATTGCCGTGGTGGGTGGCACAGGAGCCGGTAAGACCACTATCATGAACCTGATCAACCGTTTCTACGACATACAAGACGGAAAGATCGAATACGACCATATCCCGATCACGCAGATCAAACGCGACGACCTGAGGCGCTCCCTCGGCATGGTCCTGCAGGAGACCCATCTCTTCACAGGCACTGTCATGGAGAATATCCGCTACGGCAAGCTCGAGGCCACCGACGAGGAGTGTATCGAGGCCGCTAAGCTGGTGAACGCCGATGACTTCATCCGTCGTCTGCCCAACGGTTATAACACACTGTTGTCAGGCGATGGCAGCAACCTCTCACAGGGTGAACGACAGCTCATCGCCATTGCCCGCACTGCCGTGGCCAACCCGCCCGCACTCATCCTCGACGAGGCCACCTCGAGCATCGACACCCGTACGGAGCGTCTCGTACAACAGGGCATGGACCGTCTGATGCAAGGACGAAGCACCTTCGTGATCGCTCACCGGCTGAGCACCATCCGTAACTCCGATATGATCATCGTGATGGATCACGGGCGTATCATCGAACGTGGATCACACGAAAGCCTGCTGGAAAAGAAAGGCAAATACTATCAGTTGTACACCGGCAATGCGATGGGGTTATAGTTTAGAGTTGAGGGTTTAGAGTTGAGGGTTTAGAGTTGAGGGTTGATGGGGTGTTTACATCCTATAAAAAACGTGTATCATGGAGAAAGAACGACTGTGGAACAGGAACTACAATAAGGTGATGATTGCCAACTTCACCCTGTTCTTCGCCTTCTATCTGCTCACTCCCCTGCTGCCGCTGTATCTCAGTGAAACCTTCCATGCCACGAAGGACGTCATCGGTATGGTGCTCTCAGGATATACCATCACGGCCCTCATCGCCCGACCGATCAGCGGCTTCCTCGTAGACACCCTCCCCAGAAAGAAAGTGCTCCTGTGGTGCTTTTTCTTCTTCTTCATCTTCTTCGGAGGCTATCTGGCTGCCTCTACCCTACTCCTCTTTACCATCGTGAGAACCCTTCACGGAGCACCCTTCGGGGCCGTCACCGTGGCCAACTCCACAGCGGCCATCGATGTATTACCACGAAGCAGGAGAAACGAAGGCATCGGATACTACGGACTGAGTAACAACCTGGCTATGGCCATCGCCCCGACAGTGGGACTCTTCATCTATAAATACATACAGAACTTCGAACTGCTCTTCTGGCTGGCCTTCGTCATCGCCTTCATCGGACTTCTGGTGGACGCGACACTGGAGTTGAAGAAAAACGAGAAAACCGACAACCGATCCCCGGGAGGCGAAGGGGATGCTGTCCCACAGCCTAAACGCCCATTCCTCTCTTTCGACCGTTTCTTCCTGCTCAGCGGCTGGCTGCTGGCAGTGAACATGGTGTTTTTCGGTTTCTGTTTCGGTGTGCTGAGCAACTACCTGGCCATCTACGGCAAGGAGGTGCTGGGAAAGACCGGCGGCACAGGTACCTACTTCCTGATTCTCTCCATAGGACTGATGGTCTCGCGCCTGCAGGGAAGCAAAGCCTTGCGCGAAGGGCGACTCACCTTCAATGCTGCCGAAGGAACGGTTCTCTCAACCATCGGCTATACGCTCTTCGTGGCCTGTCCCAACGATCTCGGCTACTATGCCTCCGCTATCTTCCTCGGCTTAGGCAACGGACACATGTGGCCGGCGTTCCAGAATATGATCATCAACATGGCGCCTCACAATCGCAGGGGCACCGCCAACTCCACCATCTTAGTATCGTGGGACGTCGGCATGGGACTCGGCGTCCTCATCGGGGGTATCGTCACGGAGCATCTCGGCTATGTCTCCGCTTTCTGGTGTGTGGCAGGCGGTCAGATCATCGGCATGCTCCTGTTCCTCTTCGCCACTAAGTATTTCTTCCTCCGTCGCCGCCTGAACCCCGATGTCAGATAAAGCGTAATAGGTATAGCAGTGTTTTGATATTGCAAAGGTAACAATATTGTTTGTTACCTGCAATAGTTGAACATCATGATTTTATGCTTATTTAGACACACCAAATCTAACATACTGATTTTTAGTATGTTATAATCATTCTTATTAACACTGTTGTGTAGTATTGTCAAGTGTTACCCCAAGACAACCTTTTCAGGAAAATGACAACGGTTTCCCCGTGTTTGACCGTGTCTTTCCTGAGATCGTTGACATTTACCGGAAGCAGCTGTTATCGTAATTACGATAATATCAGGCAGTTAGAATAAAAAACATAGTACAGTGTGACAAGTGTGACAAGTGTGACATATGTGACATGTGACATTTAGTGTTTTCACATTGTTGGCTTTTTTACTCTTCAGTCCTTTTGTTTTTTTCGGAAAATATTTTGTAAAAAATTATTTATATATAATAT
>JAFZPF010000005.1 GCA_017550455.1 Prevotella sp. | reverse complement strand
TTTTGATTTGTTCATATGCAGCCATCTGTTTTGACTGCAAAGATACGAATTCAAATCGTCGCACCCTCAAAACTGCATGTAAAAGACTGAACTTCAATTATTTCAAAGACCGATTAGTCCACTTTAACGGGACAGTAGTGATTCATTATATTACTTTTCTACACAGATACTTACAAGGTTCTTCTGTACTTCTATGAATCCGCCACTCACTTGAAGAGTATGCAGTCCATCTTTGTTTTCGTAAACTATTTTCCCACGTTCTAACGAAGAGATGATAGGTGCATGATTTTCGAGAACTTCAAATTCTCCCAGTGTGCCTGGAACGACAACACGGTTAATCTCACCTTGATATTCGATGCATTCAGGAGTAACAATCTTCAGTTGTAAAGCCATAATACTTGTTTTTATTATGTTCTACTTGTCAAAAGTATTATCCTTTAGCGGCCTCTAACAGTTTCTTGCCCTTCTCAATTGCATCCTCTATTGTTCCTACATTGAGGAATGCCTGTTCCGGCAGATAATCAACCTCACCATCAAGAATCATATTGAAGCCCTTGATGGTATCTTCGATGCTTACCATCACACCCTTTACACCTGTAAACTGTTCTGCAACAGTAAACGGCTGTGAGAGGAATCGCTGTACACGACGGGCACGGTTAACGGTTAGCTTATCTTCGTCTGACAACTCATCCATACCAAGGATTGCGATGATATCCTGCAACTCTTGATATTTCTGAAGGATCTGTTTTACTCGCTGGGCACAGTTATAATGTTCTTTTCCAACAATGAGTGGATCAAGGATACGTGAAGTGCTTCCTAATGGGTCTACAGCTGGGTAAATACCTAACTCGGTGATCTTACGTGACAACTCTGTCGTTGCATCCAAATGGGTAAAAGTCGTTGCAGGAGCAGGGTCGGTAAGGTCGTCAGCAGGTACATAAACAGCTTGCACTGAGGTAATAGAACCACGTTTTGTAGAGGTGATACGTTCCTGCATGGTACCCATCTCAGATGCCAGTGTCGGTTGGTAACCTACGGCAGATGGCATACGTCCTAGTAAAGCAGATACCTCTGAACCAGCCTGAGTGAAACGGAAGATATTATCAATGAAGAACAGGATATCAGCTGCTTCTCCATCTTTTCCTCCATTATCACGGAACTCCTCGGCAACGGTAAGACCAGACAAAGCAACAGAGGCACGGGCGCCTGGAGGCTCATTCATCTGGCCATACACAAGGGTAGCTTGAGATTTCTTTAATTCCTCAGGATCTACCAATGACAAATCCCACTTGCCTTCTTCCATGGCTTTTCTGAATTTCTCTCCATAACGGACAACACCTGATTCGATCATTTCACGGATAAGGTCGTTACCTTCACGGGTACGCTCTCCTACTCCTGCGAATACAGAATAACCGTTGTGACCTTTGGCGATATTATTGATCAGCTCCATGATAAGAACGGTCTTACCCACTCCGGCACCACCGAACAAACCAATCTTACCACCCTTCATGTAGGGCTCCAACAGGTCAATCACCTTAATACCTGTTGCTAACATCTCCTTTGTCGTAGACAACTCTTCAAACTTAGGAGCTTCACGGTGAATAGGATATGCGCCTTCCATATCCAACTCCTTCATGCCATCGATAGGCTGTCCGATAACGTTCAGCATCCTACCTTTAATTTGGTCTCCTGCCGGCATCAAGATTGGAGATCCTACAGGAACTGCTTCCAGTCCACGTTGCAAACCGTCAGTATTGTCCATAGCCACGCAACGCACGGTATCTTCACCGATATGTTGCTGAACCTCAACAACCAACGTCGATCCATTGGGTCTGACAATCTTAAGTGCATCATGAATTTTAGGTAACACTTTCTCAGCCTCTTGTCCTTCTGTATTAAAAAAGACGTCAATGACAGGACCGATGATCTGAGAAATATGTCCTTTGATTTTTGTCATAAGCTATATTAATTATTTAAAGTAAGTATTAGTCCAAATAATGTGCAAATATAAATAAAAAAAATCAGATATACAAATTTTAATTGCTTTTGTTGACCATGAGAGCAAAATAAAATATCCGTCATGCTTTCATTCAATGATGTATAATACGAATAATCCGATGATTGAAGAGATAATGACTGACAGTCCTACATTCTTCAGATACCATCCCACATGGATTCGTTCCATCTTGATTAAGGCCAGTCCACTCATACTCCCCAATAAAACAACACTGCCTCCCATCGATGAGCAGAAGGCAATAATCTTCCAATAGATACCGTTTGTCATCCAAGCGCCATCTCCCTGTGGGTATAATGATACAAAACTGACAGCTGTTGCGAAATTATCCAAGACAGTACTGATTATTCCCGCAATGACTCCCATTCCCCAGATGTTTCCAATATAAATGTTGCACTGCTTGGCCAGCCAATGTACAACACCTGTTTCTTGAGCAACACCCACGGCTAAGATCATACCCATCACAAATAGCATCAATTGGATAATGCCATATTGAAGGACCCTTGGGGTCTTACGTTGAATCATCTGGTCAACATTCATTATTTTCCGATTGACTATCTCGTTGACGATCCATAATACCGCCAATACACACATAGCACCGACAAAAGGACTGAGTTTTGTGATATCGTGGAAGGATGGAATAAACCATAAACCTCCGATTCCCACAATCAGCATCATTAGTCGTTGCCATACTTTGAGATTCGTATCGTCACCACGATACGGCATAGCAGTCCATTGGGTTTCTATTCGTTCGGGAAGCATCCTTGACAACCAAAGGTTTGGAAGGATAAAAGCTAACAGACAAGGTATTGCCATAGACAAAGAATAGTTGGTTGCTGTTACCGCCCCACTGTTCCATAGCAACAGTCCGATTGGGTCACCGATGACAGTCAGGGCTCCCCCACAATTTGCCGCAACAATAATGGCTGAACCATATATCATGCGGTATCTTCTGCTGGGTATTATCTCGTGCATGACTACCAACATCATCGTAGTGACAGTCAGGTTATCCAGATTGGCCGATACCAGAAAAGTGATGATCGTCATATACCAAAGCAACTTCCTGCTATTACGTGTACGTAACATCTGTTTGAAAAAGTCGAAACAACCATTGTTGTTCAATATCTCCACGATGGTCATTGTAACCAAGAGGAACAAAACCAGTTCTGCTCCTTTTGCCACATATTTATAAAAAATATTTGATGCGATATAGTGTTTTACGGCTGTACTGGTAGGAACAGCACCATTGAGGAATACAAAATATTCGTCAGGATGCTGACTCATGACATAGTTGGTACCATAACAGATATATAGTACCCATCCGACAGTTGCGATGAAAATGGCAACTGCAGCTTTATTGATCTTGGTATAGTTGCTTGTGGCAAGTAATATATATCCAATCAATAATATGGCAACGATTATTAATGTCATATAACAAGGTTATTATAGTTTGTGCAAAAGTAACTATAATTCTTGAATCGAACAAAAAACCAAATAATATTTTTCTTAAAAGACACCGTTCTTTTGTTGTCTTTTGCGATATATATAAACTGAAATGATAATACTTATAATGGATAAAAGGATACATGGTATCCAATACAACAGATCATGGCCATACTGGGCAATGATAAAAATGATAATCCCCAAAGGAAGCTGTATGGCCATGTATTGAAAGATTTCTTTAGATGGCTGATATTTATATTTTTTATGGGCAAAAGTGTATATTACAATGAAATCAACTACACTTGTAAACAAAAGACCATAACCGATACCAGTGAGACCATACAGGTTATATCCACTGACTACAGCCAAGACCTGCAAAAGTGCACAATAAGCCTCCAGTATCAGGAATGAAAGAGAATCTCCTTTGGCTAGTGTAAGATATGCAACGGGAAGTTTGAGTGCACGAATATAGAGTGCAATAATAATAACTTGTGCCATTCCAATAACAGGAAGGAATAATTCACTGTATAATAATGGAATCAACAGAGGAAGACTTGTCATCAACAACATTAACATGGGTGCAGCCATGAGAAAGGTAATCTCTACTTGTCTGTTAACCATTTTATTGCATCTCTCAGTATCTTTGTTTACAGACGACAGGCGTGGATAATAATCGGTCTCTAATACAGAAAACAACATGCCGACATAGATTGTCGTTAACATAAAACCGGCATTATATAATCCTAATTCCCACAGAGAGGCAGTCTTATTCAGGAAAGAGCGTATAACGAAGTCGGCTCCATTCGTGAAAAAACCAGCAATAACAAAGGCCAAGCCCAAGCGTATCATGTCTCTCCCTTCTTTGAGAATTCTGGTGCTTAGTCGTAAATGTGGAGGAAATAAACGGAATGTAACACGTATAGTCAAAAGGAGTTGTATGAAGGCAATCAACAATAATGAAGGTACTATACCTGCTTCTCCAAAGTAATAATAAATAGGTACGGAGAACAGTAAGGCAAATACGACATTAATTATCGTTATAATAGCTAATTCTTTCAGTTTTCTAACGCTTTTCAGCACAGCTGTCTCTCCTGCAGTAATCGTCATGATGAAGATAATTGGTGATAACACCATAAAATGGAAGGTATGATTACCCCACGAGAAAGTGATCTTATCAAGAATAGGGCTTAGGACGAAAAAGAGAACAGTTCCTGCGATGGCTGCCAATAATGTCCATTGTCTGAACAAATTTATCTGATCATGCAGACGGGATCGATCGTTAGCATCAAAAGCCTCCGACAATGTCTTTACACTACTGGTAGGTAATCCCAGATTTGAACATGTTAACATGAAATTAATAGTGGAGTTGAAAAGAGAAATCAATCCGACACCTTGGGGACCCAATATTAAAGCAACCAACTTATTTCGGATAATGCCGATAAGTATAGTTAATCCTTGCAGTCCACCGAATATTCCGGTATATTTGAGGATTGTACGGTCGGTTGTTATCTGTCTGTTCTCTTCCATTAAAAATAAAACGATGATTAATTCGTTTTATTTTAAAATAATAACTATATTTGTGGCATGAAACTAAGTGTTGTCATACCGGTATATCATGTTGAGAATACGCTTGAACGTTGTGTTCGGAGTGTTCTACAACAGGATTATGAAGATATGCAAATCATCTTGGTTGATGACGGTTCGACAGATCATTCTCCTGCAATTTGTGATTTCTTGGCTACACAAGATAAACGGATAAGTGTCATTCACCAACAGAACAGAGGGTTGGCTGCAGCCAGAAATACAGGTATACGATCTGCACAGGGATCTTACATCACGTTTGTTGACTCTGATGACTATCTTGATAACAACACTTATTTACCTTTGATGCATGAATTAGGCAACCACCCAGAATACGATGTCCTGGAATATCCTGTAGTCATAAAAGAAGGTGGTAAACACATGTCTCGTTTGTCTTTCGATAATGTATGTTACAATTCTTTCCTTGATTATTGGCTCATAGGAAAGGGATATCGGCATTGCTATGCTTGGAATAAGATCTACCGTCGTGATCTGTTTGACCAATGTCTTTTTAAAGAACAATTTGCTTTTGAAGATGTGTGGACTCTACCACAACTGTTGAATCAATCTACTCAGATTGCTACAGCGGCTGTCGGCTGTTATCACTATTGCGAGAACCTTTCCGGTATTACAGCCAATGCCAGTATTCAGGATATGCAATCTTTATTGAATGCACATGTTCAAATATTACCGAAGGTATGGAATTTTACGGATGCCAGTCTCTTATATTATATAGAGGTTCTTAACATACAGATAACTGTCGCACAGATGGGCGGAGAGGTGCTGTTGCCCCCCTACCCATACACAATGAAAATGACAAGCGCTCTCAATGTCAAACAAAGGATTAAAATATTATTACTTAAAATATTAGGAATTCATTTATTATGCAGAATGTTCAAATGTCTGAAACACCTTTAATCAGTTTCATCGTTACCTATTATAATATTCCAATCGATATGCTTAGAGAGTGTATCGAAAGTATCCTTAACCTCTCACTAAAGGAAGAAGAACGTGAGATTATTCTTATTGATGATGGTTCAGATTTGGTTCCACTTGATGAACTGATTGATTACCGTGATCAAATTATTTATCTGAGACACAAGAATATGGGGTTAAGCGATGCCAGAAATAAAGGAATTGATATTTGTAAGGGTAAGTATATTCAGTTTGTGGATGCGGATGATTGTATAATAAAATCAAATTATGAACAATGTCTTGAAATGGTAAAAGCTAAAGATCCAGATATGATTTTGTTTTGCCTATCCAGAGATGGAATTGACGTAGACTCCCCAGAGTGGTTCAATGGTCCTCTGTCTGGAACGGAATATATGCGTCACAATAATTTGTGTGCTTCTGCATGTAGCTATATATTCCGAAAAAAGATGCTTGTAGGACTGCGTTTTACATCTGGAATCTTACATGAGGATGAAGAATTTACTCCACAATTAATATTAAGAGCTGAAACATTATATAATACAGATAATTGTGCCTATTATTATCGTGAAAGGGTTGGGTCGATACAGAACAGTAAAGATCCTGATCAAATGAAAAAGAAGCTTGATGATGCAGAATATGTTATCTTCGAACTGGATCATCTTGCAGCCACACTGCCTTCTGCCGAAAGGGTTGCCTTACAACGAAGAGTTGCTCAACTGTCAATGGATCATATTTATAATGTAATTATGACAACTCATTCTGAAAAGGTACTTGACGACTATTTGGAGCGACTTCGTAGAAGAGGATTGTTTCCACTGCCAGAAAGGGAATATACCAGGAAATATAGTTATTTCCGTAAAATGATTAATACAAAACTAGGAAAGAAGATATTACTCCGAACACTCCCTTTAATGAAGAAAGAGAAATGAGAATTCTCCTAATAGGTGAATATAGTAATTTGCATGCCACTCTGGCTGAGGGTTTAAGACAACTCGGTCATGAGGTAAATGTACTCAGTAATGGTGATTTCTGGAAAGACTATCCTCGGGATATTGCATTAGACAGGACACCAGGCAAATTCGGTGGTATAAAGTATTTAATCCGTTTGCTGACTCTTCTCCCCAGACTTCGACATTATGATGTAGTGCAGTTTATCAATCCAATGTTTCTTGAGATAAAAGCCAATAGGATCTTCCCGATTTATAAATATCTTAAACGTCATAATAAGAAAGTGTTCCTCGGAGCTTTCGGTATGGATTATTATTGGGTCAACACCTGTTGTAAAGACAAGCCATTGCGATACAGCGATTTTAATATAGGTGACGCTTTACGAAATGATGAAGACGCTATCAAAGAAAGGAAAGACTGGCTGGGTACTGACAAAGAACGACTAAACAAATACATCGCGGATAATTGTGATGGTATTATAGCAGGATTGTACGAATACTGGGTTTGTTATCATTCTTCATATCCCCAGAAAACCACCTATATCCCCTTCCCTATCCGTATGCATGACAAAGTGGTTCTTTCCCAACATGACAAACTGAAGTTGTTTATCGGTATCAACAAGAGTCGAAACAGTTATAAAGGAACAGATATTATGTTGCGTGCTGCAGAGAAGATTCAGAGAATGTACCCTGATAAATTGGAAATTATAAAAGTAGAAAGTGTTCCTTTTAAAGTATATCAGCAGCTGATGAATGATTGTGATGCTATCTTAGATCAGCTATATTCATACACCCCAGCCATGAATGCGTTACTGGCAATGAGCAAAGGAATTATTTGTATAGGTGGTGGTGAAGAAGAGTGTTATCAACTTCTGGACGAAAAAACTTTGCGCCCTATTGTTAATGTATTACCTAATCAAAAAAGTGTTGAGGAAGCGATAGAGCGTTTGGTATTACATCCGGAGATAATCTCTCAGCTCAAATCAGACAGTATTGCATTTATAAAGAAACATCATGATTACGTGAAGGTAGCAAAACAATACCTCAAACTATATAAAAAATAAACTGGATGAATCTTTTCAGATCATCCAGTCTCCGTTTCTTTAATGCAATTAATTAAGCTTCGGCAGGAGCCTCTTCAGTGGGAGCCTCTGTCTCTGCCTCTGCAGCAACGGCAGCGGCTTTCTTCTCAGCTACCTTCTTTGCGATAGCGGCATTTACTTGTTTCTCAGCTTCGAGTTTCTTGGCAGCAAGATCTTTCTTAGCTTTAGCCTCTTTCTCACGAATAACATCGAAACCCTTTAACTTTGCCTCTTTCCATGCATCAAACTTCTTCTGTGCAGTTTCCTCATCGAATGCACCTTTCTTGATACCTCCACGGAGATGCTTCATCATGTAAACACCTTCTTTACTTAAGATGTTACGAACAGTGTCTGTTGGTTGAGCTCCAACCTCTACCCAATACAGAGCACGATCAAAATTCAAATCTACTGTGGCGGGATTAGTATTTGGGTTATAAGTACCAATCTTTTCAGTAAATTTACCATCACGTGGTGCACGAGCGTCTGCAATAACGATGCTATAGAAAGCATAACCTTTACGTCCGCGACGCTGTAATCTGATTTTTGTTGCCATTTTTAATAATAATTTTTTATTAGGTTTGAATTTAATGCTACTATCTCGTAATAGCGGCTGCAAAGGTACACATATTTACCCAAATAAATAGTTTTTCAAGAGTTCCTTCATTTGATTTTAACTATTTTTATCAGAAAAACCACCTTTCTAATCCTTTTTCTTTATTATCAACGGCTGTGATAATTCTTTTTTCCATTCTTTCAGGAAGTGATACCATTCTTTATCAGAATGATATCCAAACGATTCATTATCACTGGCGAATACAATATTATAATGTAAGAATCGGTTCTGAGGTGCAACTACATAGGCATAATTATTCTTATTGGCAGGCTGCTCACTGATAATATATTCTTGCGGAATATAGATACCTAAACCGACGGTCTCACGTTTGTGTCCTGCAGAGTCTTTCTCTGATACAGGCCAGTCAATACCCCAACAGCCACGTAATCCTTTATTATCGGTATACTCAGTTGAATTTTTCACATTGATAAGACCAGTAGAAAATTGTTTATCTGACAGTTCTCCGCAGAATGAAATATCTACAGAACAATCACGATGTCCTGCATACAGGGTATAAAAAGCAGTCATCGTTATACGATCATCATCTTTTCCTTCGAATGCTTTAGGTGAGTTGACTGCCCATCCCTTATCAGTTACCTCTACGATGGTGCGTAAAGGGCCGGATGCTACGATACGTTGTGAGCGGTGGTCAACGTCTATTAACATTGTTGGACTGTCTCCATTCCATCCTCTGAGTGAACCTAAGCCAAGTGTCTCACCTACCCATAACACGTCATCACCATAACCATTTGATTTTTGAATGTTATCTGGATAAAACTGAGTCTCTTTCAATTCTAAACCTTTCCGATACTTTCCATAGATATCTACTGTCTGACGATGGTCGAAATAAATACGGTATGCTACCAGTTCACTCTCAAATGCTGCGCCATGATGATGTAACATGGAATAGACATTAGTACCGTTTTCAACTGTCAGTTGAGAAATATAAAGGTCTTGTTTATTACTTTCTTTTATCTTCTTGTTACTTAGCATCATATCGACGTATACTCTTGAAGGGTATTTCTTGTGTTTACCCTTCTCATTGAGCACGATAATGAATGACTGCTGTTCTTTCTTTTTGATATCTGTTAGAAAACAAAGTTCATCAAAAATATCATCACCATTAAGATCATCTAACTGAGAAGGAATCTCTTGATTATTTAATGTCACCACAGCAGAACGCACACGATCGGTTGTGTAATCTTTCAGTTTTAGAACAACCGGGGCATCTTTTTTATCAGTCTTTGAAGGATTTGATACCGTGATAGTAAATGACTGAGCACGGAGAATCATAACACTGAATACTAAATAAGTTAAAAGCAAAATATTTCTTTTCATATTTCAAAAACGTTGTTTATATCTTATTTATGCTACAAATATAATATAAAATAAAGATTTATTTAATTTTATTATCTTAAAATTTGTATTATAAAATTTTTTTTATTAAATTTGCAAACACATTTAATCTTTTTTGCAGTTTGTGAGAAAATCCACGATTATAATATTTCTTTTTGTACTCTTTTTCTGCAGTTGTGATTTACGACTAAAGTTATTTAAAGAAGAAGAGAACGAACCGCAGATAGAAGTACTGCGTTATGATCGTTTGGAGAGTATTTATCTCACCACCGGTGATTTCTCTGCCCTACAGCAAATGCAGACCAATTATCCAATGGAAACACGTACATTGATTGAAAATGTACTCAAGATCGGTTCTGTTAATGATTCTGAGACCAACAAAAAACTACTCACGTATTTTCAAGATTCCACCTTACAAGTTATTATCGGTGATGCAGAAGCTACTTATGCAAACATCGACGATATAAACAAAGACCTGAAAATGGGAATGGAAAACCTCAGTAAGATGATTCCTAATCTTGCCATTCCAAAGTTCTATGCTCAGATCGGTTCTCTGGATCATAGTATTGTTGTCAGTGATAATAGTGTGGGAATCTTCCTCGATAAATACCTTGGACAGAATTACCCTATCTATAAGAAGTTCGGATATACCGACCAGCAACTGACAACTATGAACCGCGATCATATTGTTCCCGACTGTCTTAGTTTCTACCTTATCAGTCTCTATCCGATGGAGAATTTCGAGAATGCCACACAGGAAGAGCGTGATAAGTATATGGGGAAAATCATGTGGATATGCAACAGCGCATTAAACAAGAAATTCTTCCGTTCGGAATTTGTTGATATGGTTGATCGTTATATGCACCAACATCCCAATGTTACAGTTGTGGAACTACTCAATATGGAGGATCACCTGGTTATCAAGTAATTATCTTACTCGTAGCATGTCGCCTACATGTATATCATCATCGGGAGACATCTGATTCATCTTGTACAAACTTTTCAGTTGAATACCATAGTATTGTGCAATAGAGTACATACTTTCACCGCGTTTTACACGGTGTGGACGTTTCTCATATGCTTTATCTGCTCTCTTCTGTTTTTTCTTCAACCATACCACCTCGTTCAGTGTCAATGGACTTTTAGCATCGCGCTCATTGTATTTAGCAAGTTTCTTGTAACTGATACCGATCTCCTTAGCAATACTCATATAAGTATCTCCCTGTCGTGCCTGAAGATAATAGTTCTTATTATAAATATGTATTGGATGCAGTTCATTACCTCTTGTCGGCTTGTCAACTGCAGAGTGATGGGCCATGAACTTATCATAACTCTTGGCTTGATCATATTCATATAGCTTATACAGTTCGATAAGACTGATCAAACGGTCGGCATATGCAGGGTTTGTGGCATATCCAGCTGCTTTCAGTCCTCTGGCCCATCCCTTATAATCGGTTCTTTTCAGAGAAAACAAAGAACGGTATCGGGAACCATTAACCAAGAACTTACTATGATCTTCATAACTTTGAAGAGCATTGTCATACGCACGGAAACATTCCTGAGTAAGATCGTCATCATGGTGTACGGTTCTTCCGTTCCATCCGTGGCATTTAATACCAAAATGGTTATTTCCTTTTATAACCAGTTCGCTCTTTCCTGCCCCACTCTCCAGAAGTCCCTGTGCCAACGTAATACTTGCAGGAATGTTATATTTTAACATCTCTTGGATAGCAAGATCACGATATTGATCGATATATGTCTGGAATGTGGCATTCCAGCGATATGTCTGTGCTTCTGTAACAGTCGACAGGAGAATGGCTATTATGAGAGTAACGAATGCTCTTCTTTTCATTGGTAATCGGTTCCCTGTGATATTAATGTTCGTATTTCTTTATTGTATTCCTTCTTCTCGCAGTTTCTTCTGCCATTTCCAGGCAGAAGACAGCACGTCACTGATATCTGTATCTGCTTTCCAACCAAGAACTTGATTGGCTTTATCAACATTACCCCAGACTTTTTCAATATCACCTTCACGACGAGGAGCATATTCCCAGTTAACTTTCACGCCGGTAGCTTTCTCAAATCCCTCGACAACCTCTAATGTACTTAATCCCCGACCTGTTCCGATATTGAATATTTCCACGGCATCAGTATCCGATTCCTCTAACACACGATCCATTGCCTTTACATGTGCTTTGGCCAAATCTACTACATAGATATAATCACGGATACATGTGCCGTCTGGCGTATTGTAGTCATTGCCGAAGATCTTCAGTTGTTTTCTGATACCAATTGCAGTCTGTGTAACAAATGGAATAAGATTCATAGGCACACCGTTGGGTAATTCACCTATCAGAGCAGATGGATGCGCACCGATAGGATTAAAGTAACGGAGGATAATTGACTTAATGGGTGCACCACTATGGATATAATCTTGGATAATTTCTTCATTGATCTGTTTGGTATTTCCATACGGACTGAGTGCTTTCTGTATCGGAGCATTCTCTGTTACAGGAAGATTTTCCTTTGATGGTTGACCGTAAACTGTACAGCTGGAAGAGAAGATAATGCCTTTTGTATTGTATTTCGGCATTAACTCAAGTAGATTCAACAGTGATGTGATGTTGTTACGGTAATATAACAGAGGCTTCTCTACACTCTCTCCCACTGCTTTACTAGCGGCAAAATGAATGATACCGATGATATTGGGATACTTTATGAAAACATTCTCCAAGGCTTTCATATCACAGCAGTCAACTTGTTCAAAGGCAGGACGAATGCCTGTAATCTTTTCAATACCATCAACCACCTCTTTCTTTGAATTGGAGAGATTGTCAATAATCACTACATCGTAACCGGCCTCTTGTAATTCCACTGTTGTATGACTTCCGATAAAACCGGTTCCACCTGTAACCAAGATTGTTTTTTTCATTTTTATTATGTTTATTGATGTCGGTCGTTATTGAATAAAATCAAAAATGTTCGTAAACCCTGTTATGCTAAGCACTGAATAGATGTCATCACTGACGTTCCTAATATAGACATGGGTATTCTTTGCTTTGGCATTTTTCAATATATTGAGGAATATACGCATACCACTTGATGAAATATACGTTAGATTTGTACAGTCGAGAATAATATCGTGACCTTCACAGTCGTTCAGCACACCTACTTCCTTCTGTACTACGGCACTGACAGCAGTGTCGAGTCTTCCTTCAAAATACATAACGTAGTTATTGTCTTCTACTTTAAATGTTGTTTTCATATTTATTCCTGATTAAGTTTTTTTCTTAATGTTAATACATTCTTTCCATCCACTCGTTCATAATTGATCGAGTCCATCAGTTTCCGGACGAGAAGGATACCAAGTCCGCCAATAGGTCGCTCTTCAACCGGTAGTGTGGTGTCTATCTCTCGCCTTGTGGTCGGATCAAAAGGCATGCCTTCATCTGTTATTACAAATTTTAATCTTACATCATTAGACAGAGCATCAATATCAATTTTTCCATGAATGCCTTTTGGGTAAGCATAATTGATAACATTTGCAACAGCTTCTTCCAAGGCTAAATTCAATTTCATGGTTGTAGACATGTCAAACCCCAGTTCTTCAGCTATTTCATCCACAAAAACATTCAATTGAGGAATAGAATCCAAATTGTTGTCTAAAGAAATATGACGTTCCAAATTGACTTCCAGGGTTTCCTTGGTATATTGGATAGCGAGCATGGTGAGGTCATCATTCCTTTCATTGCCATCTATAAAGACATTTACAGCATTAGTTATTTCCTCGATAAAATGTTGGGGACTTTGCTCTCCATTTTTAAATAATTGATCAGCCAAATCAAACATCTGGTCTTTACCAAACTGTTGATAGTCTTTTTTCTCAGCTTCTATCAACCCGTCAGTATATAAGAATAATGTTGTTTGAGGATAAATCATGATTTGTTGAGCCGAATATTTCCATCCTTTTATCAACCCCACAGGAATATTGGCATCTATAGGTAAATATCCGATACCTGAACCTACAAGCAACGGCGGACAGTGACCAGCATTACTGTAATGAAGCCGACCGGTGGGAAGATCGAGTGTTCCGACAAATAATGTCGCGAACATATTCTCATCATTGATGTCTGTTATAGCATCGTTAATCTGACGAAGGATACCCTCAGGTGTCGACTCCATTGTAGAAGATGTGCGGAAACAACTACGAATGACTGCCATGACCATTGCTGCGGGTATACCTTTACCACTGACATCACCTATACAGAAGAAGAGTTTCTCGTCGCGTATATAGAAGTCATACAGATCACCGCCAACTTCTTTGGCAGGAGACAATGAACCATATATCTGAACATCATTACGTTCTTCTGATGTCGTGTAGTTCTTTGGCAACATGCCCATCTGAATAGCGTTTGCGATGTATAACTCATTGTCAATTCGCTCTTTCTCACTTTTCACTTCCTGTATATGATTGAAATTCCGAATGGTACGTGCAATGATATATAATAACAACAAAAAACCGAGCAGTCCCATTAATTGAAGGTTACTGGTGACGGTTGACAATCCTCTGTAGATTTCCTTATCAGGACATGTTACAGCCATCGACCAGCCTGTAGCTCCTTTTATTGGAGCATAGAAAACATATTGTTTTTCTCCTTCGTTGTTCTCAACAGTAGCACTTCCGGTATGTCCATGTAACATCTTTTCGTTAAGACTACGGATGGTGGTGTCTTTCATATCGTTGGCGATGTCCATGATTGTTCTCTTCATAACGAGACTTTCCACGGGACAAGCCATTAATTGTCCGGTGCGTGAAACTATCATATTATAGGATGATGGAAACGATGGAGAAGCATTGATAAGTTCTCCAAGCCAGTCAAGTGATACATCAGCGCCTAATACTCCTACGACCTCACCTGATCTGTTATGAAGGGGATATGAGTATGTGATGACCATTGCTTGAGCACCCTCTTTGTCAAGATATGGCTCGCTCCAATAGGCAGAGTCACCTTTCAAAGGAATCGTATAGAAATCACTCTTTGTATAATCGTGATTTTTCCCTCCTAATTGTTGATTTGTTAATGTTCCGTTCTCATTCTCATGAACATAGGGCTCAAACCAATATCCCTTAGAGGAGTAATAATTGGGTTTAAAGGCCATGCCTACTCCAATAATCTGATCATTTTGAGTAACAAGCCGTTCTGCCACACAATACATGGAGTCAGGAATAGCAATCATCTTTTCCGCACTCCATGCCTGATTCTTTACAGCAACCTCTACAGCTGTAAGGATATTATGAATCTCCAGACTTTTCATCTTGAGTTCTGTCTCAGCACGCTGTTCCATTTCCACACGAATATGTTTTTCAGCATACCAGTATTGTATACCGAGAATCACTTCAATCATCAATGCAACTGTAATAAAAATTGCAAGGCTGAATTTGGTGTAGAATGGCTTAGACCCTCTTTTTAATATTTTCATCTGGAATAATGGTTGATTTAGAAATTGAGCGTTTCTGAGTGTTTCATAAACTCGTTGATATGTTCCTTGGTAGTATGGATTCGCTTTTGACTGAGTTCACTGTCTCTCATGTCGCTCATCGTTATGATATATAAGAACCGTATGGCAGACACTATACGTATCTTTAGAATCTCTGATGTCAATAATGTCGGGTTTGTTGTCTCAAGATAATATTCCATTAACTTTTCAAAGATATAACTGGCTGTGTCAGCAGAAATACCGAGAAATCTCTGCATATTACCTGGTTCGTCTTCCTCAAATGCTATGTATGCAACGTATATACCTGCGAAATCAAAAATAGGATGACCTGTTGCCAATGTCTCCATATCTATCAGCATGGGTTCGTTATCAGATAGCATAACATTCTTCATCTGGAAGTCACCGTGAATGACCGACAGACGTTCAGGTATTTTTTCCAGGTATTGATATAAGAACTGATATTGCGGTTCATCGAGATATGCCCTGACCGCTTCCAAATACTGAAAGTAGCTTTTCTTAGCAGAAGGCATCACACTTGGTTCCATATAGGTGGAATGAACAACTTTCAGAATATCACACCATTTCCTAACGATATCATCGATTTGATCAGGATGCTGAATAACCATGTCGTTGAAAGATACCGCCTTTAGCAGTTCGAACACCGAACCGTATGAGTCACCCACTTTAACGATATCATAGCTGATAGCTGTTGGTATTCCTTTTAGGAAAGCAGCCTTAGCCATTTTCTGCTCATTTTCAATCTGTGAGATATTGACTGAGGGATGATAAACCTTCACTATCGTATCGGGATCCAATCGATAGACAGTGCCAAAGAAACCTACTCCGATGACAGGACAACCTTCTACACTTACATGGCGGAAACCTTTCCTGACTTTAAAGAGTTGTGAAAAGCCGGTCATCTCAAATATTTGATTAACAGGTTCCGGCATATTTTCTATCGTAATCGTGTTACGTGCTTTCGAACGTAATTTCATCAATACACGCAACCCTGCGGATGAAATATAGGAAAGTCTTTCCGCATCTATCGTCAGGAAATCAAAATCTTGAACGATAAATTGTTTCAGACTTTCTTCAAAATCTAATGCATTGGAAGAATCAATACGTCCTCCAATTTGTATATGAGTATCATCTACTATCTTAACGTTGAACTCCGACTTCATATTAATACGGATTTGTTTTAATAAACATGCAAATATACATGATAATTAGAGAATTTCAAAGATTATTTACTTCTTTAACCATTTTTTATTTAACTAATTATGATAATGGACAGTCTATACTAAATAAATAACGGGCATGAGAAGGAAACTCATGCCCGCTGATAGTAAATATTGATGATATTAGTTCAAGCCGAACAAAGATCTGAGACCACCGTCAACACCGGAGAATCCCATGAATGCAAGACTCAGCAGTCCTGCAGTTACTAAAACAATAGCTACGCCCTGCATTCCCTTTGGTATCTTTACCAATGACAATTGTTCACGGATACCGGCAAAGACAGTCAAAGCCAAACCGAAACCGATAGCAGTAGAGAAGGCATAAACAACACTCTGTAGGAAAGAGAAATCTTTCTGGATGACCAGAATAGCAACACCCAGTACTGCACAGTTAGTGGTAATCAGTGGAAGGAATATTCCCAATGCCTGATAGAGAGCTGGAGATACTTTCTTCAGAACGATCTCTACCATCTGTACTAACGCTGCAATCACCAAAATGAAGACGATGGTCTGAAGGTATTGCAGTCCGAAAGCATCCAATACAAATTTCTGGATAAAATAGGTAACGACAGTTGCTAATGTCATGACAAAAGCAACGGCAGCACTCATGCCAAGAGATGTATTCACTTTCTGTGATACCCCAAGGAATGGACAAATCCCGAGGAATTGCGACAGAATAATATTATTGACAAAGATTGCTGATATGAATATAAGTATGTACTCCATAATTATGCTTTCTTAAGTTTGTTAATGATAGCAACAAGGAATCCCAGTGTGATGAATGCACCCGGAGGCAGCACGAACATCAGCATGTTATAGGTTTCCGGCAACAGTATAAAACCGAAGATGGAACCAGCTCCGAGCAGTTCGCGGCAGATACCCAGAAGGGTAAGACCGATGGTAAAACCAAGTCCGATACCGATACCATCCATCAGACTCTCAACAGCTCCATTCTTGGCAGCAAATGCTTCTGCTCGTCCCAAGATCACACAGTTTACCACAATCAGTGGGATGAAAAGTCCGAGGGTCTTGTAAATATCAGGAACAAATGCCTGCATAACCATCTGCAGGATGGTTACGAAGGATGCGATAACAACAATAAAGACTGGTATGCGCACCTTGTCAGGGGTGAGATTCTTAATCAGAGAAATAACGACATTAGAGCAAATCAGTACAAACATTGTTGCCAAACCCATTGCCAAACCATTTATAGCACTGGTGGTGGTTGCCAGGGTCGGACACATACCTAACATAAGGACGAACGTCGGATTCTCCTTAACGATACCATTGGTAATTATTTTCAGATAACTCATATTATTCCTCCTTGTCATTAAGTTGTACACTATCTGTCTTTTCTACTTCATCTATTGGAGTGGCCTTAAAAGCTGCATAGGCATTGTTGACTGCTTTGAGGAAAGCACGGCTGGTAATGGTAGATGCAGTGATAGCATCCACTTCTCCACCGTCTTTTGATACAGTCAGCTGCTTCTCAGGACTCTTTCCAATAATGTCGCCCTTTTCACCTTTCTGGAACCACTTGTCAGCCTTTGCACCTAATCCCGGTGTTTCAGCATGTTCCAAAAGTGTATATCCTAAGATCTTTCCCTCAGGATCGAATCCCACAAGAATTTTCAGGTCGCCGCCGAAACCACTTGTTGTACTCTCTACGGCTGCACCTAAATCTTTCTTCTGTCCATCTTGTGTCTGATAAATAACGTATGTCAGTTCTTTACCATTCTCATCCTGTTTAACGGTGTCAGTCTTACTAACCGACAGTTCGTCGCTTCCCATCACACTCTTGATACCGTCGGCCAGTGTCTTTGCCTTTTGAACTTCAATCGGACCGGAGGTAATATGGTTCACGTATGCTAAGATACATCCGGTGATGACTGCTACTCCTGTGAGCACCAGTACCATATTAGTCATTGATGATTTTAATTTCTCCATAGTTCTTCCTCCTTATTTCTTTGCTGGCACTTCACCGAAGCGCTTGGGTTTGATATACATATTGATAATGGGTGTAAATCCATTCATAATAAGTATAGCGAAAGACATTCCTTCAGGATATGATCCCCAGTTACGGATGACGATGGTCAGGAAACCGATGGCAATACCATAGATAATCTGTCCTCGCGCAGTCATCGGAGAGGTAACATAGTCGGTAGCCATGAAGATAGCACCGAGCATCAGTCCTCCACTCAGAATCTCTGTAAATGGATCGGCATAGATTGGATTGGCGAAATGCATGATGGCAGAGAAGACAAACACTGTTCCGATGATAGACACCGGGATATGCCAAGTAATGATTTTCTTCCAGAGCATGTAAGCCAGACCAATGAGCAGTGCGATTGCACATACCTCACCGATAGTACCAAGACCGCCTGTCGGATTTGAACCTAAGAGCAAGTGAGTAGCTGATGGCAGATCGGCGAGCAGATCAGGATTTCCCTCTTTGATTGCCATCTTCATAATGGACAACGGTGTAGCTCCTGTTTCTGCATCCAGATAACTGGTCAACTGTCCGGCAACCGGCCATGACGTCATTTGTGCAGGGAAACTGACAAGCAGGAAACAACGACCAACTAACGCTGGGTTAAAAGGATTGTTTCCTAATCCGCCGAAGGTCATCTTTCCGATACCGATAGCTACGAGAGCACCTACGATGATGATCCATATCGGCAGGTTTGACGGTAAGTTGAATCCTAACAGCAAACCGGTAAGGATAGCGGAGCCGTCGCATATCGTTGTTTTCTTTTTTCCAAGCATGAACTTGGTGATTGCCCACTCAAAGAATACGCAGGCAAGAACACTAGTAGCAAGCACAATAGCTGAACCTATTCCGAAATAGAATAGTGATACCAGCAAAGCAGGAACAAGGGCAATGATCACGCCGTACATGTTCTTCTCAACACTGTCATTCCCGTGTGCGTGCGGTGATAATGAAACTATTAATTTTCCCATTTTATTTCTTTGCGTTTCGTGATCTGATAATTCCCATTACCGTTGTCTTTCCCAAACGGATATTGTCCAACAACGGACGGTGGGCAGGACATGTAAACTGACAAGAGCCACACTCTATACAAGAGACAATATCTTCTGCTTCTACGCGCTCCCACTGATGCATGCTTGAACAGGTTGCGAGAAGGTAGGGCTCAAGACCCATAGGACATGCACTGACACATTTTGCACAGCGGATACAAGGTTGTGGCTCTTTGCGACGTGCATCGTCATCTGTCAGGATAGTAACACTGTTAGTACCCTTACATATAGGTACTTCCGTGGAAGTCAGTGCCTTACCCATCATCGGACCACCGGCAAGGATTTTGTTGTCACCTTCTGGAAGACCGCCACAGAAATCTATCAGCTGACTCATGGGTGTACCCATACGTACGAGGAAGTTTCCGGGATGTGCCAACTGCTTACCAGTTACTGTGGTATAACGCTCGAACAAAGGTTTGTTCTTCATGACAGCCTCGTAAACAGCAAATGCTGTTCCTACGTTCTGAACCACAGCACCTACATTAACAGGGATAGCTGGAGGTGCAGGAACCTGACGACGGATAACGGCATCAACGAGCTGTTTCTCACCACCCTGAGGATATTTCTTTGCCAATGGAACGATCTCGATATTAGGCTTGTTGGCCGTTTTCTCCTCAAAGAGAGCGATAGCTGCCGGCTTGTTGTCTTCTATACCGATATAACCTTTCTCTACTTTTACTGCCTTCATCAGCAAATCAAGACCCACCAGGATCTCATCTGCATGCTCCATCATCAAACGATAGTCAGCTGTGATATATGGCTCACACTCAACAGCGTTGATGATAACACACTCAGCCTTAGCGGTGGGTGGAGGACATAATTTGATAAAGGTAGGGAATCCAGCGCCACCCATACCGGTAACACCAGCTTTCTTGATACGCTCTACAATTTCCTCAGGAGTCAATTCTGGATGATCCTCCATACGCTCCAACTTGTCAGAACGATCGATAGTGGGTTCCCATTCATCACCTTCCACCTTTATAATAATGGAGGGTTTACGGTAACCAGTAGCATCGATGGCATCGTCAATCTTGAATACTGTACCGGAGACGGATGAGAAGATAGGAGCAGAAACGAATCCGCCTGCTTCAGCAATCATCGTTCCAACCTTTACCTTATCACCTTTTGCTACCACCGGTTTTGCCGGAGCACCGATATGTTGTGACAATGGGAAGATCGCTTGTTTCGGCAACTCAGCAACAACGGCTGCCACTTCATGGGTGAGCTTGTTCTCCTCTGGATGAACACCACCAATACGGAATGTTTTCAGTTTCATGATACAGTCTCCTCTCCTTTTTGTTCAACATTTGCTTGAGGTTCAGCCTTTGGTGCTTCATCCTCCATAAAGGACATGCTTACCTGACTGACAACCGTCTTCTTCGTGGTGGTATACTCACGAACGGCATCTTGGCTAGCTGCTTCAGGTGCATCTTCCATCATAGACATCTTTACTTCACTGATAACGGTCTTTTTCTCTTCGGGCTCTTTTGCAGGCTCTTCAACAGGTTTAGGTGCAGGTTTAGGCTTGGGTGCAGGGAAGTTAACTGCCACAATAGCGTGAGTTGGACATACCTCTACACACTTCTTACAAAGCCGACATTTGTTGAAGTCGATGTAACTGATGTTGTTTTCAACAGTGATCGCTTCGAACTTACATTCTTTGACGCACTTACCACAACCGATACATGCTGCCTTACATGCCTTCATAGCCGCAGCTCCTTTGTCTTTGTTTACGCAACGGACATAGACACGACGGTTCTTAGGACCTTTCTTGCGGAGCTCGATAATGTGACGCGGACAGGCTTTGCTACAAGCACCACAACCAGTACACTTCTCTTCATCAACCTCTGGAAGACCAGTCTCTTCATTAATACGGATGGCATCAAACTGACATGCTGCCACACAATCACCACAACCGAGGCAACCGAAACCACAACCAGTCTCACCAGCGCCGGTAGCATTCATAGCAGTACAGGTACGTAATCCGTTGTATTCAGCAATGCGGGGTCGTAACTCACAGGTACCATTACAGCGAACAACAGCTACCTTAGGTTCTGTATTCGCTATAGCCATACCTAACAAGTCAGCAACCTGGCTCATCACAGCTGATCCTCCTACAGGACAGTTAAGGCCCTCAAGAGAACCACTGTCAGCTGCTTTTACCAAAGCATCAGCCATTCCTGAACAACCGGGAAAACCACAGCCGCCACAGTTAGCACCAGGCAACACTTCTGTAACCTTTGCTAAACGTGGGTCTTCCTGTACAGCAAACTTCTTGGAACAAACATACAAAATCACTGCTGCTATCAGTGCGATGGCTCCAAGTGCAATTACTGCTGTCAAAATAAAACTCATAATCTTTTTATTTGTATTATAATTATATGTTATTCAATTAGTAATGTTTAACGGTAAAAGTAAAGGTTTCCGTCATTCTATGTCGTAAAAAATATAGCACGACATAATATGGTATCAATGATAATAATCCTGCCAAAGCCATATATGCTTCATTGTCTGTAAGCCTACTGGTAATGAAAATGGTAGTTATCATAATCAGGAATGGAATGCCGAAAGCCAGCAATACCGCATTAGTCGCGATGCGCTGGGAAGCAATCACATCAACTGTATCACCCACATGATAGGTATTTATATCATTTACATGGTATACATCAATCATCTTCTCTTTACTCTCAGAAGCACTGCAATGGCCGGCAGCCTTACATACTGCACAGGCAGATGACTGTGATATTTGAACCGTTATTTTGTCTTTTTCAATGGCTGTTACTATTCCTTTATGTCGTATTTCGTTACTCATTAAGAGTTATTCCATGTATTATTGCTTTGTAAACTATAGTTTGTCATTGCAAAGATACAACTTTTTTTAATATTTCAATCATTCATCGCAAATAATTATTTAATAGTTAACAAAAGTTTGGGGATAATAGTCTTTCTTCTATAAAAAAACAAATAAAAAATTTGCTCATTGCATATTTTGCATTATCTTTGCAATACAAAATTTAATGTCATGAAGTTATCCGAACAAACATCACAGCAGATAGACCGCTTTATTAACAAGATTGCGAATAAGTTTCCTCATAATGAGGATACCAATACGCTTACAGATATCCATCTGCGTGTGATTCAAGACAGTGGTGAGATGCTTGCCTTTGACGATGATGATCAGGAAATCACACGATGTGTCATTGAAGACTGGATTGACAATAAGGATGAAAACTTCTATGATGACATTATCGGTATTCTTCGAAAGACGCTTTCTCGTCAACAAGAGAAGATAGACAATATGGGTATTCTCAAGCCATTCAGCTTTGTGATGGAGAATGATGATCAGGAAACCATTGCTGAGTTGTATGTCGCCGATGATGATACCGTCATTATCGGGGGGGATATCATGGAAGACCTTGATCAGGACCTGGATGATTTCTTTGCCAACCTGATGAAAGAATAGTTCTCTCCTAATCCTTACATTGTTAAATAAATTTATCCTTATTGTTTAGGTGATAAGGAAAGATTTTTATATATTTGCACCTAATTATTAATATCACTATTAACCCTTAATAGCTATGATCAAACTTAAATCTTTTGGTATTATGGCAGTAATCCTGTCGTTGGCAATGATTCAGTTCACTTCATGCAAAGAGACATCGCGGGAAAATCCCCTGTTAGAAGAAAGTACATTACCTTTCGGAGTTCCTGATTTCAGTAAGATTAAGACTACTGATTACTTACCTGCTTTTGAAGCTGCAATACAGCAGAAACGGGCAGAAATCGACAGTATTATCAACAATACTGATTCTGCAACCTTTGAGAATACGATCTTAGCACTTGAAGAAAGCGGAAAGACACTTGATCGTGTCAGCAACATCTTCTTTGCGTTGGTAAGTGCAGACAAGACATCTGAAATTGGTGAGATTGAAAAGAAGGTAAAACCTTTGTTGACAGAATTGGAAAATGATATCCTTTTCAACAAACAATTGTTTGAGCGTATCAAGACCGTGTATGACAATGAGTTTGAAACCCTGCAAGGAGAGGACAAGAAACTGTTGGAAGAAACTTATAAGGAGTTTGTACGCAAGGGTGCCCTCCTTTCAGAGGATAAAATGGCTCGGATGAAAGAGATCAATATGCGTATCTCTGAGTTGCAAACACAGTGGGGTGATATGCTGACAGCAGCTACTAACGATGCTGTGGTATGGGTTGACAAGAAGGAAGACCTGGCTGGACTCAGTGAAGCAGATATCGCACAATGTGCCAAGGAT
This sequence comes from Prevotella sp., assembly GCA_017550455.1. Taxonomy (GTDB): domain Bacteria; phylum Bacteroidota; class Bacteroidia; order Bacteroidales; family Bacteroidaceae; genus Prevotella. The sequence goes on along the minus strand of JAFZPF010000005.1, from coordinate 4,474 downwards.
GCAGAGAATCGTGGTAAGAAAGCGCCCTATGCTATTGTCATCGTCAATACCACCCAGCAGCAACCCCTTGCCAGCCTTGATAACCGTGAACTTCGCAAGAAAGTTTATGAGGCATCTGTGCATCGTGCAGACGGAACTGGTGCATACAACACCTTCCCCATTGTTGTTGAGGTTGCCAAGTTACGCGCTGAACAGGCTGAATTGATGGGTGATCCCAACTATGCTACTTATTCCTTGAAGAATACCATGGCAAAGACTCCGGAGAATGTATATTCCTTCCTGAAGAATCTGATCAGTCAGTATAAGCCGAAGGCTGATGCACAGACAAAAGCGATTGAAGAATATGCCCGTAAGACGATGGGTGATGACTTTGAGTTGCAGCCTTATGACCGTTTCTACTATTCAGCGAAGATGAAGAAAGAACAGCTTGACATCAATGATGATGAGGTAAAACCCTATTTCAATGTGGACAGTGTTTTGATCAATGGTGTATTCTTTGCCGCTAACAAGGTGTATGGTTTGACATTCAAGGAGCGTACTGACATTCCTGTTTATAATCCCGATATGAAGGTTTACGAGGTGATTGATAAAGACGGAAAGACGAAGGCTATCTTCTATCGTGACTATTTCCGCAGACCGACAAAACGCGGAGGTGCATGGATGAGCAGTTTTGCTAAACAGAGTACGCTACGTAATCAAATACCATTGATATATAATGTATGTAACAATGCCAAGGCTCCAGACGGACAACCGTCATTACTGACATGGGATGAGGTATGCACGATGTTCCATGAGTTCGGACACGGTCTCCATGGTATCCTTTCCGACTGCCAATACAATCGTCTGAGTGGTACTGCAGTAGCTCGTGACTTTGTGGAGATGCCTTCACAATTCAACGAGTCGTTTGCAGCCATTCCTGAGGTATTCGACAATTTTGCACGTCATTATAAGACAGGAGAACCGATGCCTGCCGATCTGAAGGAAAAGATGTTGAAGAGCATCAATTTCCACACGGCATATGCCTTAGGTGAAAACTTGGCAGCTACCTGTGTGGACCTTGCATGGCATATGTTGTCATCCAAAGAGATTCCAACTGCTGAGAATGCTCAGGCATTTGAAACGGAGGCACTCACTAAGATCGGATTACTCGATGCACAGATACCTCCACGTTACAGCACAAGTTACTTCAACCATGTTTGGGGTGGTGGCTATGCAGCAGGCTATTACAGTTATCTGTGGACCGAGGTGCTTGCTGTCAACATTGCAGATATCTTTGCCAAGAAGGGAGCTTTGAAACCAGAGACTGGTCAGGAGTTCCGTGAGAAGATCCTCAGTCGTGGAAACACGGATGATCTAATGAAGATGTTCACTGATTTCACCGGTATGAAATCTCCCGATCCTTCTCCCCTACTGAAAGCAAGAGGATTGTAATCGATTGAAAGACACATATTAAAGCCCGGGACATTCAACAGTCCTGGGCTTTTTATGGGTATTGATATTAGAGTTTGCTTTTTTCATGGCTGCGTTGAATGCTTTACGAGCTGCTTTTTCACCTTTCTTCTCAAAGGTATCCCAATAAAGCTTACCCCATGTTTTCAGTTGCCGTGTAAATGCTTTCCCACTGGCAGTTGTGGCTGCTTCCTCTTCGGGACTTGCCCATGCATGACGGTAGCCCTTCATGTCATCCCAATGACCACGTGTAAAATCAGGCACATCAACAGGCAGGTTACCATTATCCATCGATATCGATCCTAACTCTGCCAGACAACACCATTCAGCAATATCATATACATCCATATCCAGTGGCAGTCCGTTTCGCAGACAATAAACGAAACGGGAATCCATAATAAAGTCCATACCGCCATGCCCACCTACTTCTTTTGCCTCTTGTCCATATCTTGTCACAAGAGGTGACGTGTATTTCTTCAGCAACTCATCTTTATCCTCTTTGCTCATATAACTATGGGCGGTAAGATCCTCATGATTGGGTTTTACACCGGCTCGTTTCATGTCCTTGCTTGAGATAGCATAACCCTCAACAGGATATTTATTGGCAAAGCCAGTGGTACCTGTCAACTGATACATACGGTTATAGGGTTGTGGGGTCATCACATTATGATGAATCTCAATCACCTTACCCTTTTCGGTGGAGATAAGTGTCGTAGTATGGTCGCCGTTACGGAAAGTCTCATCCTTTCCCGTTCTGTCTTTTACCAGCTTCCGTCCGTTGAATGATTGCGTGTCCATGGCAACGAGCGTTTTCATGCGGTCGCCACGATGGATATCCAGCACTTGAGCTATCGGTCCCAAGCCATGTGTAGCATAGAGATCGCCCCGGATTTTCTGGTTATATTCCAGTCGCCAGCCCAACTTATCGTTTTCATCTTTTTTCCAATATTCATCCCAGTAAGGAGACAACTCATGACGATATGCTCCTTGGACATATATCACTTCTCCGAATAATCCATGTTGAGCCATATTCAGTGAGTTTAACTCAAAGAAGTCATAACAACAATTCTCAAGCATCATGCAATGCAAGCGCTTTCTTTCAGAGAGATTGATGAGTTCCCAGATTTCGTGCATATTCATAGCCGACGGCACTTCTATTGCCACATGCTTCCCATTTTCCAAAGCCGTTTTAGCAACGAGGAAATGATGTATCCAGTCGGTCGCGATATATACCACATCAATATCCTGTCTCTTACAGAGTTCTTTATATCCTTCTTCTCCGGAATAGATATCTGCCGGTGGCATAGAGGCTTCTTTGAGATACTTATTACATTTCACAGCACGTTCACGGTCATAATCACAGAGTGCCATGACTTGAATGCCAGGTATATATGTCCATCGCTTTACAGCTCCGGGACCTCGCATGCCCAATCCTACGAATGCCACACGGACAACATCCAACTTCGGGGTTCTTAGACACAGGGCCGACTGCTGACCGACAGGCATACTGGGAACTTCAGTTATGATCCTTCCATTCTTAATGGTGTACGGCCAGTCAAACTTTCCGGCTTCCGGTTGTTGTGCCCATGAAGATGCCGGCAATAAGAGTAATATAACAAAGAACTTTAAAACAGGATATTTCATGGTTGTATGTGATAATGATTGACTATACAAAAGTATACAAAATACTTGATTCATCCAAATGAATAAGGTAATAATATAAAAGAGAAATAGTCATTATAAGCAGTAAGAAAGGTGACTTTTCTTCATAGTTTTAATCACCTTTTCCTATAGAAAAAGTACCCAACAAGAGAACATTCAATAATTAGGACGGGTACAGAATATACAGTTTGTCTTAATAAGACAATAATAGAAGAAGATGATTCAACGAATCACCTTCTTCTTGATACCACTCTCATTTTGCATGCGATCCAAAGCAGTAACCACATAGGTACCGCTGCCCCCACTCGTCGGTAGTTCGTAGAAACAGTCTGTTGTTATCTTCACAATCTTTGAGGGATCATTGACATTCAGACGCTCACCACGATTGAAGCGGTATACAACATACTTAACAGCCTCGTCTTTCCAACCACTGCCCTTAGGTGCTGTCCAAAAGAGCACATCGCCTTTTTCCATCGGAAGGACTGTCATCTTACGTACTTTCTTCGGAGCTTTGTTGTCGATAAATGACATCTTAGGTTGTAAAGCAGGGTATTTCCAATAGGTATTCCGAAGTAAAGAACCGTAATTCCCTACGTTATCCACCGCTGCTTTCGCATACCATAACACAGAACCTTCCACATTCTTGTTTTCCTCATGCAACAGCATCTTAGCCGGTAACTGATGCTGGCCGGGAAGATTTGGATCTTGGAACTTCACAGTACGCTCCACATCTTCTCCGATAAACAACGGTCGTCTGTTGCAATGGCGGTTCCACCACCCTATCAACTCCTGATAGTCGGCAGCCTTATTCCCTATTTCCCAGTAAATCTGAGGAACACAATAGTCAACCAGTCCATTGTTTACCCACAACAACACATCAGCATAGAGATCATCGTAGTTTTGCAAACCATTGGTATTACTACCTATAGAAGAACTTTTCTTATTACGATAGATACCGAATGGAGAGACACCGAATTTCACCCATGGCTTTTCTTGTTTGATGGTATTATGCAACTGTTCCATGAACAACGTGACATTGTTTCTTCTCCAATCTCCCCTGTCCGTATAGCCGTTGTTATAGGTACGGAATTCACGATCATCAGGGATAGGTACCCCAGCCACGGGATAGGGGTAGAAATAGTCATCGATATGTAATCCGTCGATATCATACCTCTTGACGATATCCCTGACTACTTGGCAGATATAGTCACGACAGGCAGGAATAGCGGGATTTAAGAGATAGAGTCCGTCGTAGGTAAAGATCCACTCCGGATGCTTGATGGCAACATGGTTACTCGCCAACTCGTTGGTTGTCTTCGTCTTGGCACGATAGGGATTGATCCATGCATGAAGCTCCATACCA
>JAFZPF010000060.1 GCA_017550455.1 Prevotella sp. | reverse complement strand
TACTGCCTTCTACCGTTTAAACACCCAGACGGGTAAGATTCTGAGAGAGAAAAAAGAACCCACGCCTGATGGAGGTCAGGAGCCACAGGATCCAACTGTCATTGATGGTAAAGGTCAGGGTGAGATGCCTCCCCCACCACCATCAGGGAGTGGCGACATTCAGGCAAAAGGAAATAAGACGGGTAGTACACAGAAACAGACGCCTGCACCCTCTGCACGCAACAAACAAGCGGTTAAAAAACAATCTGCTGAGGATGTGCCTCCTCCACCACCCCCATCCAACGGACCCGGATATCGTCTTGAGCCTATCAAGAATGGCGATATTCCCAAGGGCAATAACAATGGAGGTTACCATTTTTAAAAATAAACTTTTAATCAACGAATAACAAAACCAAAGGATATGGATGAGATGAAAAGATGTCCCCAATGCGGACAAATGGTCAAGGCAGTAGCCAAGAAATGTCGCTATTGCGGATATTGGTTTGAGGGTGGACCGACTAAGCTGGTGTCTTCTGAGAAAGATGAGCCCCAAGAAGAAACACCCAAGCAAGAAACCCCTCAGGAAGAAACCATTATACAGGAAACCCCTCAGGAAGTAGTACAGGAAGAGAATACTAAGCAGGAACAACAGGAGGATGTCTCCCAACAGGAAACGCCTGAAGAAGAATCCTATCGACAGGAATCACCTAAGGAGGAGGTTCCTCAGGAAGAGCCTTCTCAGGATCCACCGAGACAAGACCCGCCTGATACCGATAACAAACCTGTGGACAATACCCCTCCACCACCGGCATCTGATTCCGGCAAACGACTCATCACTGTGTGGGGAGTCATCAAGGAAGGTACAGGCATCGGACTGAAGAATTTCCTGTCTATCTTCTTGGCTATTATTCTCTTTATTCTCACCTGTTGGATACCGTATATCAATGCAGGTGCTATCGTGGCACTGTACAACCTCCCTGTGGTGCTCAGCAAGAGTGACGGTCGCATGATACGTCCAACGTTTATCTTCAAGGGAGAGTTTAGGAAATACATGGGAGAATTCTTTAACCTTACCGGCCTCATTGCCATCTCCATCTTCCCTGCCATTCTGTTCATCATCGTTCCCGCCATCGTCATCAGTTATGGCTGGTCGCAGGCTTACTACCTGATGTTCGACAAGGAGATTTCCCCGTCTGAGTCGATGGTTCAGAGTACAAAGATCACCTATGGGTATAAATCCACGCTCTTCTGGATAGACTTCTTCATGGGTTGGATCTTCATTATTCTGTCGTGGCTTCTTCATCAGATCTTCGTCAAGGGAATGGAGTCTATGTCAGCCTTCATCATTGTAATGCTCATCTTTACAGCAGTGTTCTCTGTCGTCAGGGTCGGCTGCAGCGCTGTGGTTTACCGCGAGTTGCAGAAGAGATATTGATGTGGTTGAGTCATACATATACGATAACAAAAAACGTGAAAGATTTGCATTATTCCAAAGATTATTATACATTTGCATAACGATTCGCCAGAAAAAACGGAATCATTTTTATTAATCATTTATAAAAACAAGAGTTATGATGAAAATTAAGAAATCTATGGTATGCCTGATGGCAGCAACGATTATGTTCAGTTCTTGTATCGGTTCTTTCGGTCTGTTCAACAAAGTTCTCGACTGGAACCAGGGTGCAACAAGCAGTAAGTTCGTCAACGAGATTATCTTCCTCGTATTGAGCATCATTCCTGTTTACGAGATTTGTGCCATCGCTGACGTGTTGGTATTGAACACCATCGAGTTCTGGACCGGTGACAACCCCGTAGCCAGCAACGTAGGCAAGACTCATAATGTGATGGGCAGTGACGGTAAGATGTATGCCGTTACCAACCTGAAGGATGGTTATGAGATCAAGAATGAGGCTGGTGACATCGTGAATTTCACTTTCGACAAGAAAGAGAAAGTTTGGAGCATGCAGACAGAAGAAGGTATCGTTAAGTTGCTGAAGGTGAAGGACAACAATACCGCTGAGGTTTATCTCCCCAACGGCAAGAGTATGGACGTGAGCATGGACAATCTCGGATTGTATCAGGTACGCATGGCTACCGGCAACGGCATGTACTTCGCTACACGATAATCAGCGATATACCAAGGTGGTAATCGCCTTTTCATCGAATATCTCCCGGGCAACGTCACGCACTTGTTCGGGAGTTATTCTGTCTATACTTTCAAACAACCGGGTGAGATCTTTCTCCATGCCATAATGCAGGAAGCTACGCCCGAAGTCGATGGCAAAGTTCTCACGGTTGTCGGAAGCGACGCCTAACTGCCCTTTCAGTTGTTGTTTGGCAGCATGAAGCTGGCGTTCGGACAACGGGTTGTTGCACATCTTATCCAACTCCTTACGAACCAGACGAAGGCAACGCTCCACATCATGGCTGTCACAACCGAAGTAGGTTGACCACATACCCGTATCAGAATAGTTCACCATCGTGCTCTCCACGGTATATACCAACCCGCGTTTCTCCCGCAAAGCCACATTCAGACGGGCCGTCATCCCCGGTCCTCCCATGATATTATTCAACAGATAAAGCACGATACGACGGTCATCGTACATCTGATACCCTCTGTTGCCAAGCATCACATGTGCCTGATGCGTACCTTTGGGCACCTCTACCTTTCGTGGAACATAAGGGGATAAGGGGGTTCCCTTGCGACTCCTTCCGTCGGGAGTAAGTTTTCCAGTCTGATTGTTGGATATATCAGCAATATCTGGGGTTGCACGCTCCAGCAGGCTCACCACCTTCTTACTGTCCACATCCCCATAAACAAAGAATACGGCACGCGAAGGAATATAGAACTGTCGGGTGAACGAAAGGGCATCCGCTGTACGGAAAGATCTTACCTTATCAGCATCCCCTAAGATATTATGTCCTAGTGGATGATTGGCAAAGATAAGATTCTCAAAGTCATCGAAGATCTGCTCCGAGGGAGAATCCTGATAACTGTCGATCTCATCGCAGATCACCTCCACTTCCTTGTCGATCTCCGACTGTGGATAGACGCTATGGAAGACGATATCCGACAGCACATCGACAGCCTTCGCCAGATGATCTTTCAGGATAGCGGCATAGAAGACGGTATCCTCCTTCGTGGTAAAAGCATTCAGGTCACCGCCTACACGCTCAAGGCAGTTGACGACCTGCATGGCATGCCGATGCTCTGTTCCTTTGAAAGAGACATGTTCACAGAAATGAGCCAACCCCTCTTGTCCGAAAAGCTCATCGCGGGTGCCAGCAGCTATCACATAACCGCAATAAACCACCGGAGAGGTGGATCCGAGATGAATCACACGAAGACCGTTACGGAGGGTATAAGTATTGTATTTTTTCATTTGGCGGCAAAATTACGAAAAATTCATTGGATATTCACTAAAAATATGTAAATTTGCAGACATATTAAAACAACTAACAAGATAATACATTCTCAACATGATTGAAATCACAAACAAAATCTATTACGTTGGTGTCAACGACCGTAACAAGAACCTTTTTGAGGGGCTCTGGCCACTCCCCAACGGTGTAAGCTACAACTCCTATCTGCTGGTAGACGATAAGGTTTGCCTGATCGATACCGTGGAGGTTGACTTCTTTACACAATACCTGGAAAACATCCATGAGGTGATTGGTGACAGACCCGTTGACTATCTGGTTATCAACCACATGGAGCCCGACCACAGCGGATCTATTGCCTTGGTGAAGAAATACTATCCCGAGATTCAGATTATCGGCAACAAGAAGACCTTTAGCATGATGCAAGGTTTCTATGGCGTGCAGGGCAATGAGATAGAGGTAAAGAATGGTGACACCCTTTCTTTAGGTAGCATCGAACTGCAGTTTGTGCTCACCCCGATGGTACACTGGCCTGAGACGATGGTGACTCTCTGTAACAATCCTGCCACTGCGGAAGAAGGCACTGTATTGTTCAGCGGTGATGCCTTCGGATGCTTCGGTGCCCTGAACGGTGGTGTGATCGATGAGCAGATCAACTGCGACAACTACTGGTTGGAGATGGTTCGTTACTATTCCAATATCGTTGGAAAGTACGGTACTCCTGTACAACAAGCGTTGAAGAAGCTTGCCGGCGTGAAGTTGGCTTATATCTGCACCACCCACGGACCGGTATGGCATCAGTATATCGAGCGTGTCATCGGTGAGTACGACCGTATGAGCAAGTACGAGACAGAAGAGGGTATCGTGATCTGTTACGGCACGATGTACGGTAATACCGAACGTATGGCAGAGCAGATCGCGCGTGCCGCCTCTGAAGCCGGCATCAAGAACATCATCGTGTATAACGTTTCGAAGAGTCACCACTCGTATATCCTGCGTGATGTGTTCCGTTATAAGGCGCTCATCGTGGGTGCTCCCACCTACAACACCGCCCTCTATCATGAGATGGAGGTGCTGCTCTCTGAGTTGGCCGGCAAGGATATCAAGAACCACTATATCGGTTGGTTCGGCTCTCACGGATGGGCATCAAAGGCTGTCGGTAAGATCCAGGAGTGGAATGAGAACCGTCTGAAATACGAGGCAGTAGGCGTTCCTGTGGATATGAAGCAGGCGATGAATGCCGATGTACGCGAGCAATGCGCCGCCTTAGGACGTGCCATGGCAGAGCGTCTGATCGCCGACAGGTAGTTTGGTTTAGAGTTTAGGGTTTACCGTAGGGTAAGCCCTTTTTTCTTTTAAGGTAATGATATATCAGTTGACCCAGAGCACTGAAAGTGCGATAGAATATAGGCAGGGGTTTCGCTGCGCTCTACCGCCTGCATGTAATCTTAACGCCCCTCTGGGGCTTAATCAAAGCGAACACTGTTCATATCAGATCATCTCTTATATTATCGCCTGTTTTAATCAATCTTTTTAAGCCGCAGAATACCCATATTTGATGATATACTGGATATTATTCAACATTTATTACAATATTGTTGCAGATATAAATATAATATTGTATCTTTGCGACGTTATTTCACCTTAAATAATCTAAAGATAGTTAGTATTCAATAAGTTAGTTATATTTTATGAAAAAAACAGTAAGGACATTAATTCCCCTTTTCCTTTTACTGTTCTGTTTCAGTTGTCATATCACTGCACAGACAAAGAAGGGTTATGACATAACCATATCCCTCAAGGAAAAGGCAACCAAGGAGCCTATCATCATGGCTACCTGTGTACTGAATCCGCTCGGTGCCTATGCGGCAACCGATATGGATGGTAAGGCAGTCATTAAGAACATCCCCGAAGGAAACTACCAACTGGAAGTGACCTACGTGGGATTCGAGACTCTCAAGACCTCACTGGTTGTCAAGAAGAATCTGCACCTCGACTTATCCATGCAGGAGACCTCTCTGGCCCTAAAAGAGGTGACGGTAGTAGCAAGGCAGAATGTCAGTGGCACCAGTACCAGTAGTGTAATCGGTCGTCAGGCCATCGATCACCTGCAAGCCTCATCACTGGCTGATGTGATGCAGCTGATGCCGGGTGCACTGATGGGAAATGCCGATCTCACCTCACAACAGAACATTCAGATTCGTCAACTCTCGAATAACAACACAGCGGCCTTCGGATCAAGTGTCGTAGTTGACGGTGTGCCTATCTCTAACAACGGACAGATGGCACAAGGCGACTTCTCAGCCACCTCCTTTGCCGGATCGGATCTGCGACAGATGAGTGCCGACGATATCGATGAGGTAGAGGTGATCCGCGGTATCCCCTCCGCCGAATACGGTGATCTTACCAGTGGAATGGTAGTCGTGCATTCCAAGATCGGTGTCACTCCCTGGCAGGTAAAAGGAAAGGTAAAC
>JAFZPF010000059.1 GCA_017550455.1 Prevotella sp. | reverse complement strand
TTATATTATATCGGCTGCCATCGGGAAGGTACTCTTTGAGAGGAAACCCTTAGGCGAGCTATTCGTTAAACCAAAACGTCCTCAGAATGACTCCGATGGTGGTCAGCTGACCTTATGGGAAAATTTCTTTGGACAGTAGTGTTATAACTTGTATAATATATAAGTTTTTTATTCTCTTTCTGCAAAGATAATTATTTTCCTCTACAATGCAAGTGGTTGACAATAATAATTTCAAAAAACCATCTCCATAATTATCGGATATACATATTGTTAGGAAAAGTATAGGATATAATAACTTTGTACTTACCTATATTAGGCAAATCTTTGGCATCTGGTATGAGAAATGGGTATTACAGAGGAGAGAAAAGTGACCATTACTACTACAAAACAACTTGTTTAGGTTCGAAAAAGGGTATCACAGGTGGTAGAAAAGGTGACCATTTCCGCATCAAAACAACTTGTTTTACTATAGCGAAAGCTTATGTAGGCAAATATTTTCCTACATAAACGTAATGATATGTGTATCAAATTATTACAGAGAGAATGAAGGCAAACGCTAAACTATCGTTTATCGCTGAAGGAATAATCCTTAAAGCGGGCTTTGGGGAAGATAAAAACATTATTATTGATATTTCCGCTGTGGAAATTACTGATCTTTATGTTGGTCCAAAACCATAACAGCTTGATGCGTAAAGATTTGGGATTTCCACTTTTTTTGTCTATCACCGCTTTTACATGCTTGATGCCGTCAACGCCTTTCTTGGCATTGATGGTGATGATACTCTCTGTGTCGGTGGTACTCAGACTATATGTATAGTTGTCAGGCACAAACGTGAATTTGCTGGCATACTTATCTCTGTCTAACGAGTTGGGATCGTAGAGTTCCACTGTTTTTTTCTTTTTATCTACTTTATAGAATGTTGTGCCGTCATTCCAAGAAGAGTAGCGTGCTTCCTCAAATTTACTCTTGTTTCCTTTATAACAGATATCTCCCTCCGTCTTGTAGATTCCTACGATATTCACGAAATAATGCAGGCTCGATCCTTGTGGACCGAACACCAGGTTATAAGTCTTATCGAATAGTTGCCGGGCTTGCTGACTGTTCGTCGTGTTCTTAGCAGACGAAGTGAAGATGAAAGATATTAAAAGTAATAGGGTAATGTATGATTTTCTCATTTTAATATTTCCTTAACGCAGCCATCAGTTCAGTATTCTCGCTCTTTGTCCCTATGGTGATACGGAGACAGTCTTGGCATAGACTGATACGAGAACGGTTTCTTACGATAATACCCTCTCTTACGAGATAGTCGTAAATCTTCTGTGCATCGGTCATCTTTGCCAGGAAAAAGTTCGCGTCGGTGGGATAAACCTTCTTACAGATGGGTAACAGACGGAAGTTCTCCATTAATTGACGACGTTCCTGTAATAACAGTTTAATCCATTTATCCACCTCATAAGGGTCTTTTAATGCCTCCAATGCCTGCTGTTGTGTCAGCAGGTTCACATTATAGGGGTATTTCACCTTATTATATATATCTACGATCTCTTTGCAGGCGAAAGCCATTCCCAGTCGGATGGCGGCACATTCCCATGCCTTGCTGAATGTCTGTAATACAATCAGGTTCGGATATTCTTTCAGTTCATGTCTCAGGGAACGCTCAGCAGAGAAGTCACTGTATGCTTCATCAACGATCACTAATCCGTCAAACTCATTGAGTACCCGGATGATCTCCTCCCTGTTCATATTATTACCGGTAGGATTGTTGGGTGAACAGATCCATATCAGTTTGGTGTTCCTGTCACAAGCATCCAATAACTTATTGGCCGACATCTGGAAATGGTCATCGAGTAATACCGGCCGGTATTCCACATCATTGATATCAGCACACACCTTATACATACCATAGGTAGGCTCGATAGCTACTACATTGTCGATACCAGGTCGGGTAAAACAACGGTAGGGTAGGTCGATGGCCTCGTCTGAGCCATTACCTAAGAAGATGCAGTCCGGGTGCACCCCCTTAACCTTTGAGATACGCTCCTTCAGTTCTTTCTGCAAAGGGTCAGGATATCTGTTGAAGGGTTTATTGTATGGATTCTCGTTGGCATCAAGAAACACACGTGCCACATGCCCACTGTACTCATTGCGTGCACTGCTATAGGGGGCGAGATGCCAGATATTCGGTCGGGTCAGTTCCTCAAGACTTCTCATACTTGTTTATTGTTTATCTTATTGATTCTTACTGTCATTGCCTGCTTATGAGCATCGAGCTGTTCATGTTCGGCCATGATCTCCACGGCACGTCCGATGCTTCGGATACCTTCTTCCGTAAGGTGTTGGAAGGTAACCTTCCTACAGAAGCTGTCGAGATTCACGCCATTATATGCCATGGCATAACCATGGGTGGGTAATGTGTGGTTCGTGCCACTGGCATAGTCACCGGCACTCTCACAGGCATAGTGACCAAGGAAGACACTCCCTGCATTGACCACCTTCTCTGCCAGCGAGGCATAGTCATCTGTAGCAATAATCAGATGCTCGGGAGCATACGTATTACTCAGCTCCATGGCTTCCTCCTTATCCTTCACCAAAACCATCTTGGAATGACGTAAGGTCTCTTTTGCCAACTGCTTACGAGGCAATTCCTCTACTTGGCGCATCACCTCCTTTTGTACTTTCTCCAGCATCTCTTCACAGGTCGTGATGAAGAACACCTGTGAGTCTGTGCCATGTTCTGCCTGCGACAACAGATCGGCTGCCACGAAGACAGGATCACTCGTCTCATCAGCGATGACACACACCTCCGAGGGTCCTGCCGGCATATCGATAGCTACGTCATGCAGTGACACCTGTTGTTTGGCAGCCATCACATACTGGTTGCCTGGACCAAAGATCTTATAAACCTTGGGAACACTCTGTGTTCCATAGGCCATGGCTCCAATTGCCTGTACACCACCGGCTTTGAAGATACGGCTGACGCCGGCAATGCGTGCCGCACAAAGGATCGCTGGATGAACCTTTCCCTCGCTGTTTGGAGGTGTACAGAGAATAATCTCCTTACATCCGGCAATCTTTGCGGGAGTGGCCAGCATCAAGACTGTGCTGAATAAGGGGGCCGTTCCTCCGGGGATATAGAGACCGACTTTTTCTATGGCCACGCTCTTTTGCTGGCATATCACGCCGGGAGCAGTCTCAACCTCAATACCCTCATATCGTTGTGCCTCGTGGAAAACTGCAATGTTATGGTGAGCGGTCTTCAAAGCTTCAAGAAGGTCTGATGACACGGTGTTCATCGCTTCCTCAATCTCATCTTCACTGACCACCAGGGATTCCAGTTTTACATGATCGAATCTCTCCTCGTAAGCGATGACGGCTTCGTCACCCTGTTCACGGATGTCATTCAACACACCTTCAACAACCGTCTGTAACTGTGTAGTATCCAGATGTGGTCGTTGGGTTATCTTTACCCACTCCTCTCTGTGGGGATATCTGATTATTTCCATTTTACAGAATCATTTTCTCAATGGGCGTTACCAGGATTCCCTGTGCACCCAGTTCTTTCAGTTTACCGATGATATCCCAAAAACGTTTCTGGTCGAGAACAGTATGTACACAACACCACTCATCGTCGGCCAAGGGTATCACAGTAGGACTCTTCAAACCGGGTAATACATTGATGATGGCTTCTAACTGCCTCTTCGGCACATTCATACGGACATATTTCTTGTCTTCAGCATTCTTCACCGCTTGGATACGGAAAATCAACTGATCCAAGATGGCTTGTTTCTCCTCACAGAGTTGTTTGTTACCGATGAGGAGTGCTTCACTCTTCATCACCACCTCCACCTCGCGCAGGTTGTTGCTCACCAGCGTGCTTCCGCTGCTCACGATGTCAAAGATACCGTCAGCCAGTCCGATACCCGGACTGATCTCTACACTACCGGTGATAACATGGATCTCAGCATTGATCTGTTGACTGTCCATGAACTTCTTCAAGATATGCGGATAACTGGTGGCAATCTTTTTATTGTTAAACCACTCCAGCCCAGGGTAGTTAATCTCCTTGGGAATGGCTAACGACAGACGGCATTTGCTAAAACCAAGTCGGTCAATGATGCGAACATCTTCCTCACGCTCAGCATATTCATTCTCTCCGACAACCCCGATATCTGTCACACCGGTGGCCACGCTCTGTGGAATATCATCATCACGAAGGTATAACACCTCCAGTGGAAAATTCGATGATTGAACCAGTAATGTCCTTTTACTGGTTGTTACCTTGATATCTGCTTCGGCCAGCAGATTCATCGTGTCTTCAAACAATCTTCCTTTTGATTGTACAGCTATACGTAACATAAAAAACTAATAATCTAAAAAAACAGTCGCAAAATTACTTAATTTCATTCATATCTGCAAATTATGTTGTAATTTTGTATCGAAATTGAGAAGAGTTTGCATATATATACTAATTGTTGTTTTTTTTCTTATCGGTTGTAAGAAAAAAACAGATAATGAGATGGTAGTCACTCCGTGGGGTACCGTGATAGACTCTATTCCTGCTACTGAAGACTTCACTCTGTCGGATATCATGACCAACGGTGAGTTGATCATGCTTACCCTGTCAGGTCCTGAAACATATTATGACTACCATGGCAGGGGTATGGGCACACAGTTTTTGCTCTGTGAGAAATTCGCCCAGCATCTGGGTGTTTCCCTGCGGGTGGAACTATGCAAGGATACGATGGAGATGGTTGAGCGGATAGAGAATGGACAGGGAGATATCATCGCCTTTCTCTTACCAACTGATATTCAGCGTGGTGATAGCCTTCTTTTCTGTGGAACGAAGGTCAGTCGGCCGTTGGCTCAACAAACCAAATCTAATGTGACATCACAGGAGAAGGAAGTCGCTAAGAATGACTCTGTGGTGGTACAGTGGTCGGTGGACAAAGATAATCATGAGTTGGCCGATGCCCTGAACAACTGGTATCGGGTAGGGATGTATGATGAGATGAAAAAAGAAGAACGCTATCTGTTATCTTCTGCCAGTGTCAAACGACATGTCTTCTCACCCATCCTCAACCGTTCGTCGGGTGTGATCTCGAAGTATGATGACCTCTTCCGTAAGTATGCTCCTCTCGTTCGATGGGACTGGCGACTGATAGCTGCCCAGTGTTATCAGGAGAGTTGTTTCGATCCTAACGCCCGCAGTTGGGCAGGTGCCCGCGGACTGATGCAGATCATGCCTTCCACGGCTGCTCATCTCGGATTACCGATGGATCAGATTTTCCAGCCTGAGCCTAACATCGCTGCGGCAGCCCGTTATCTGAAAGAACTCTCTCAAGCCTTCAGTGATATACCGTCTGCAGGTGATCGTCAGTGCTTTGTCCTGGCAGCTTACAATGGTGGTAGTTTCCATGTGCGGGATGCCATGGCATTGACACAGAAGAATGGCGGCAATCCGAAACGTTGGGGGGATGTGAGTCGTTATCTGAGACTACTCAGCGATCCACAGTATTATAATGATCCAGTGGTCAAGCACGGTTATATGCGTTCTTCCGAGACGCTCGATTACGTGGATAAGATCCGCATACGTTATGGACAATACCGAGGAGTGCCCGTCGGCAAGATGTCCGGTGGCCAGTCGGTATCACCGGTCGCTCCCCGTAAAGCCAAGAAAAAATATCGTTTTAAAGTTTAGGGTTTAAAATCCTTCATGTCATACTCTAAACCCTAAACCCTAAACCATCATTACTATAACACCCCTTTCGTGGAGGGTAGCTCATACTTGTAGATATCTCTTTTTACCGCCATCTTCAGGGCACGGGCCAGAGCCTTGAAGATTCCCTCGATCTTATGATGCTCGTTTTGTCCTTCGGCTTTGATGTTGAGGTTCATCATCGCCGCATCACTCAGACTTTTGAAGAAATGCAGGAACATCTCCGTGGGCATATCGCCAATACGCTCACGTTGGAAAGTGGCATCCCATACCAGCCACGGACGTCCCCCGAAGTCGAGCGCCACCTGACACAGACAATCATCCATCGGCAGACAGTAGCCATAACGCTCGATACCTCGCTTGTCACCCAATGCCTTGCGGATACACTCACCCAACGCCAGGGCGGTATCTTCGATAGTATGATGCTCATCCACCTGCAGGTCACCCTTTGTATGGATAGTCAGATCCATCATGCCGTGTTTTCCTATCTGTTCCAGCATGTGATCGAAGAATCCCAAGCCCGTCGAGATATCACATACCCCCTTGCCATCAAGGTTCAGGGAAATACTGATATCCGTTTCTTTCGTGGTACGCCGTACACTTGCCGTGCGCTCACCGGCGAAGAGCAGTTCTGTGATCTTATCCCAGGTCATCCCGTATCTGACGGTGTCTGTATCCTCCTTCGGTTCCTTCTTGATGGATGAGTCGAGGATCAGCGCCTTACAGCCTAAGTTCTTCGCCAGCAGGGCGTCGTTCTCCCTGTCACCGATCACATAACTGCCGGCCAGGTCATACGCCGGGTTGTTGATATACTCTGTCAGCATACCGATACCCGGTTTGCGGTTAGGATGGTTGTCTTCGGGAAAATGACGGTCTATCTTGAAATCATCAAAGGTAATGCCTTCCCCTTCAAGTGTCTGAAGGATGAAGTTGTGCACTGGCCAGAAGGTATTCTCGGGAAAGGAATCGGTACCCAATCCGTCTTGGTTGCTGACCATGACGAAGCGGAAATCGAGTTTTTCGCGGATAAACGCCAGATTCTTGAAGACCCCTTTTACGAATTTCAGTTTCTCAAAGGCGTCAATCTGCTCGTCGGCAGGTTCCTCGATCAATGTGCCGTCACGATCAATAAATAGTATTCTCTGGGGCTTCATCGGTGGCGGGTTCAATGGGTTGCAACTGCTGCTCTTTCTCTCGCTCGTATGCCTCGATGTTACCATACATATAATAGGATACAGCGAAGGAGAACACATTCACAAAGGCATAGACGAAGAAGGTAAGTACAGCCACTATGAAAAAGATAATGCTGAAATAAGAAGGCATACCAGAAGCATCTCCCTCAAGTACTCCCGAAACAGAAAGGTTTTGGGCAACAGTGCAGACAGCCAGTGGAATAGAGATAATCAGACTGATTACCATGATGCAGAGATACAGCAGCAAGACGGTAATGAAGATATATCCCCAGTGCTTGAAGCCTTTCTTCCATCCCTTGAAGATCAGGTTCCTGAAATGTGTCTGCGGCTCCACCAAATATTTCATGGCAGGATAGACATAGGGGAGAAAGACAATGATCAAGAGCGCAATAAAGACAAGTATCGACAGTGCACCCGCTCTGATGATACCCGCTCCGGCATCATCACTTGCCCCCACAGCACTTACTGCGATGATAGAGCCGGCAATAAGTGTAAGCACCGTCATAATGAGCATAAGCCACAAGAACAACTTGATATACCTGATGACATTCCATTTAAAAGGTTTATCATTGAAAAGCATCAACATACGTCCGTCCAAAAGGAAGATAGCGATGAAGAGAATAGGTAACATGATGAGTGTGCCGGCGACATCGGAAAGATCTTCTCCTCCTGAGATGGCTGTATTCAGTTGTACTATCTCGTAGATACCCAATACCACACCGAATATCAGGGCATACGGCCACAAGTGTTTAATGATGGTCTTGAAATTGTCTGTAAAAAAACGATAACCAGCTTCCAAGGTGGCAATGTAGCCACGACGCTTGATCAATTCTTCTTTAATGAGTCCTTCCATATTATTTATTATTTTTGTTTGTTTAATAATTTTCTATTTGCAAAGATACGGATAAGTGAGAGAAATGCAAAATAAAATCTCTTTTTATTTTCATTTCCGAACGAGAGTATCTTCGACGGCGTCAAAGGTAAAACAAATATCTGAACCTACCAAAATGAACAGTTCGCAAAAATGTGCAATTGTGTTGAAAAAACTAATGCGTTCTGCTTGTGTTTCGTTTTTTTCCAGTATATTTGCAAATATGAAACAGATTAATTGGGGATTTGTAGGATGTGGCGACGTTACGGAGAAGAAATCCGGTCCGGCCTTCAACGAGGTGGAAGGCTCAAAGATCGTTGCCGTGATGAGCCGTTCAGAGAACAAAGCTCGTTCGTATGCTGAGCGGCATCATGTGCCGAAATGGTACACCGATGCACAGCAGTTGATAGACGACCCGGATGTGAATGCCGTGTATGTGGCAACACCTCCCAGCAGTCATGCCACCTATGCCATCATGGCTATGCGTGCAGGAAAACCTGTCTATGTGGAGAAACCCTTGGCAGCCACTTACGATGACTGTGTGCGTGTGAAACGCATCAGTGAGGAGACCGGTGTACCCTGTTATGTGGCTTACTATCGTCGATACCTTCCTTATTTCCAGAAGGTTAAGGCTATCCTGAAGAGTGGTGTGCTGGGGAAGATCGTCAGTGTACAACTGCGGTTGACAAAATCGCTGGAGGCAGACTATTCTGATGGAAGGCCATTACCTTGGCGTCTCCAACCCGAGATTGCCGGCGGCGGACTGTTCTACGACCTTGCTCCTCATCAGATCGACCTACTGCAGGAGATGTTCGGGGTGATCACCGAGGCTTCCGGTATCTGCTCGAACAGAGGAGGGTATTACCGTGTTGAGGATAGTGTGACGGCATGCTTCATGTTTGAGAATGGCTTGCCGGGTAGCGGAACATGGTGTTTCGTGGTGAACCCCTCCGCAGAAGAAGACAATATCGAGATTATCGGGGAGGAAGGATCGCTGCATTTCTCTTCATTCAGTTTTGAGCCTATCCGACTGGTGACCCAAGAAGGAACATCCACCTATGATATTCCCTGTCCTCCACACGTACAGGCACCTACCATCAAGGCGGTGGTTGAGGCACTGCAGGGTGTCGGTGACTGCTCATCCACTTGCGTTTCGGCCACATCCGTTAACTGGGTGCTCGACCGTATATTAGGAAAGTTCTGAAAATGAAAAAGATATCATTCTTATTCCTACTCTTATTCTTCTCCACCTACGTATGTGCCGATGAGGCGGTCGCTGATGGCGATACGCTCACTACACATACTCATAAGAATGATATCTTCCATCGTATCGGTAATACCTTTACGAAATATTTCCGCGACTTCAACAAGACAGACACTACCTATATCGAGCCGCAGCATTACAACTATGCGTTGATGTTGCAGAATACCAATACCTATGAGATGTATCGTGTGACGAGTAAGTCGGGGCAGTCGTTCCTCTTCGCCCCTGAGCCCACCTATCGTGTCGGTCCTTATTTCGGATGGCGTTGGATTTTCCTCGGATATACGATCGATGTCAGTCATATCGGTGATAAGAACAACAAACAAGAGTGGGACATCAGCCTGTACAGTAACCTCGTCACCGTGGATCTGTATTACCGTAAGACAGGTGATGACTATAAGATACGTGATGTGGACATGCCCGGACGGCCCGTCAACACCCGAGCCTTGGAAGGTGTGCCTTTCAATGGTATGAATGTAGGCATCACAGGTATCGATATCTATTACATCGCCAACCATAAGAAATTCTCCTATCCCGCAGCCTTCAGCCAGAGTACCGTACAACGGCGGAGCTGTGGATCGGCCCTCTATGGCATCGGCTATACCCGACATAGCATCGACCTTGACTTCGACCGGCTCCAGGAGGTGGTAAGCAAAAATCTTCCGGAGGCTGTGGAACACCCCGATGTGGCAAAGCTCGACAGCGGCCTGATGTTCAACAAGGTGCGCTATACCAATTTCTCTGCTTCCGGAGGATACGCCTACAACTGGGTCTTTGCCCATAACTGGCTTTTCTCAGGCAGTCTGTCGCTGGCAGTGGGTTACAAACGCGCTACGGGTGATCTGCGGAAGGATGAACTGACGATACTACGTGATTTCTCCTTTAAGAATGTGGTCCTTGATGCCACCAGTAGGGTGGGGATTGTCTGGAATGACACGAAATGGTTCGCGGGTATGAGCGCTATCCTCCACAGTTACAACTATCGTAAACAACAGTTCTCTACGAATAATTTCTTTGGCAGTCTGAACTTCTATATCGGCTTTAACTTCAACCGGAAAAGGGGATATGTCAGGAATACAAAAAAGTAAAGCAGTATGAACAATAAGTGAATCCGTGTCGTATGAAAAAGAGAATAATGCTTTTCTTGGGTGGCCTTTGCATGATGATGACCGCTGTCGCCCAACAGCCGCAATATATGCAGGAAGACAGCCTGCGGGTAATGAATCTCATACAGTCGGCCATCGAAGATACGTTGGCATATCCCACGGCAGGACAGATGATGCTGC
Organism: Prevotella sp.; assembly: GCA_017550455.1. Lineage (GTDB taxonomy): Bacteria > Bacteroidota > Bacteroidia > Bacteroidales > Bacteroidaceae > Prevotella. The sequence goes on along the minus strand of JAFZPF010000059.1, from coordinate 1,760 downwards.
GTATCGGCAGGGCTATCGAGGCGATGAACGTGCCTTACGTGGCTCATACCCTTGAACCTAATGACAAAGAACGGTTGATCGTTAACCTCCGGGAGCTCGACTGCACAACATTTGTGGAGACCGTGACAGCACTCACCCTGTGTGTGCGCTCTCATCGGACCACTTTTGAAGACTACTGCCGGGTGTTGCAGAAAATACGTTATTGGCAGGGACGACCGCCTCAGTATGTGCGCCGTCTGCATTATTTCACCTCCTGGATTGAAGATAATACCACCATGGATCTCGTCAGGGAGATACAGGGCCCGAACCCTCCTTTCACGGCTGTCCAGACTGTTCAGGCACACTATATGACACAACATCCTGACAAATACCGTATGCTCACCGTCAATCCCCAGGATATCCCCATGATACGCGAGATGGAACAACGGATAGAAGGGAAGAAATACCGCTACATACCACAACAACAATTGTATAACAACCGTCTCCTCCGTAACACGGTTCACGATGGGGATATCATAGTCATCATCACCAATAAAGAAGGACTCGACACACAGCATCTCGGCATCGCCGCTTGGCATTCCGATGGGCTCCACCTCCTCAATGCCTCCAGCATACATCATAAAGTGATCGAAGAACCCATGACGCTCCGGCAGTATCTCTTTAAGCATCCTTCCATGCCTGGCATCCGCATCGTAAGGGTAAATGAGTAGACAAATTTATTATTGATTCGTTGACTTTTGTGTATTAATACTCGACTAATCAAGTACCAATTAGTCGACTTTTACGTATTAATACTCGACTAATCAAGTACTAATTAGTCAACTTTTACGTATTAATACTCAAAAAAGATATCATAGAATACTAGACATTTAATATTAAGGACAGGTCTGCACAGTGACCTATCCCTAGTCAGTATAAGTCATTAACTCATCAACTTGTTTACTTGTCAACTTAACATCTTGTGCATATATATGAGGAACTTACCTTGCAGGGTTTCGCAGTACTATATGTCACCTGGTGTAGCAGTTGGAAAATCGTCAATTTGCATATGCATTTCGGTAAAGTCAGAAAATGAGAGGTGAGAGAAGATGGATTTTTTACTTGTTTTACTTATATTTGCATTATCATCAAAAACAAATCAATATGTACGCTACAAAACAACAAAATAGAATGAGAAGACTGATGTGTCTGGGGATGGCGTTGATGTGCGCGCTCGTCGTCTGTGCACAGATAGGGACTCGCTTCCCCTCTGAGCGAAAGGTGATTAATGACCCTAAAACCGGCGTAGAGTTGGTGTTCCTGACCAGCAAAAGCGGGACAGGCGATTCAAAGATCTATCAGACGCACAACCAATGGACAGCTGACGGGAAATGGGTTATCTTCCGTTCAGACCGTGTGCGGGGCGAGGCGATGGCCGTCAATGAAGAGACCGGTGACATCGTACAGGTAACGGAAGGCGGTTATACGGGTATGCTCTGTGTGGCCCGTAAGTCGATGAATCTCTATATCATGCGTCCTGCAAAAGATCAGAAAGGCACTCGTACGGGAATGGAGGTTGTTGAGATTAATCTCGAACGGTTGTTTGCCGACTCCGAGGCGGGCAAAGTGAAGAAGAAGCAAGCGTATGAACGTGTCTGTGGTGTGATTCCTGCTGAGATGTGCAGTGAAGGCGACATGGCATTGGACGGTAGTGAGGAGTTTGTCTATTTCCGTCTTGACAAGGAGTTCGCACGTAAATATCCTATCGCTGAGCAGATAGC
>JAFZPF010000058.1 GCA_017550455.1 Prevotella sp. | reverse complement strand
TATTAAATGTTCAGATTATTATTGCCGTTGGATAATCACACAATCGGCCGGCTGTAAGATATTCTCGTCGATAGTCACACTACCGATATGATCAGCAACGATCTTTCCGGTTCGTGGATTCTTGATATTCGTGATACTGCCGATAATCTCTGCCTGCACATCCGAGTCTTCAAAGATACGATCGGAATCCTCACCGAAGGTACAGTCCTCGAGCACCAGTTGCTCAACATAGCATAGTGGTTGCTCACCGGTAATATGGCAACGTACCAGTCGTACATTCTTTGAATGCCATGCCAGATACTCTCCATTCAATTCAGAGTCGTAAATCGTGATGTTCTCACACTCCCAGAAAGAATCCTTGGTGGAGATCTTCGCATGACGAATTATCACATTCTTACAGTACTGGAACACATATTTGGAATCACTCACCAGTCCGTCCACATCCACATTCTCACAGAACATGAACGGGTAGGTACCCTCATGGAGCGTCACATTCTTGATCTTCAGGTTTTTGATCTTCCAGAATGTCTCGTCAGCATCATTAAACTTTACATTTTCAACAGTCACATTGTTCATCTCACGAAACAGTTTCGGGGCATCGATAATGGTATCTCTCATCACCATTTCGTTGCTATACCAGATAGCCGAACGACTGCCCACCTCAAAGAAACAATTAGTGATCAAAGAGCCGTCAACATGCCACAAAGGGTATTTCCCTATAAAATGGCAACGGTCTGCCTCAATATTCTTACAACATTTGATGCCCGATTCCCCTTCGGTAATGGTGACATTCTCTAAACGAGTGTCATGAATGGCGAACAGAGGGCGTTCACCTCCAAATGATTTATCTTTAATTGTATTCATATTTTTCTTTACATCTTTACCTTACAAAAACCATGCCTGAAACACCATGAGTGTCATACTGACAAAAAACTTTTACCTTCTTGACATTTACGACTGCAAAGGTATAAACAAAAAAGGATTCTCACCTTATATATTTTCTCTTTTTCATGACCATTTTTACGGAAAATGTGTTAATTTTACCAAAGAATTATGTAACGATCTTGTTCATGAGAAAACGACGTTCATACAGAAAACGACTGATTACCATGGGTATTCTCCTTGCTATGCTGTTGATACTCATGATTGTCTTCTTCGTCTTACCTTTCCTTCCACTGACAGAAAACAAGAAGAAACAATGTCTTGCAGAGGTGGAATACGACCGTTGTTATACGTTGTTGATAAATGGCAAATCCCGACTGTATATCAACGACTTAGGATTAGGTGACGTACAGACGGTAGTAACAGCCGATATCGACTCTGTGAGATGGTTGCACACCACCCTGAAAGGTGTTTGGATCAACAAGTATCTTTTCCTTCCCATCAATGACGGCCGTCTGGTCGTTGCCAACCCCGACTATCAGATGGACGAGAAACTAGCTGTCTACAATCAACGCATCGATACCCTGATCAAGCGGAATATCGTCCGCTTGGAGAAATCGCTTAACCATATAAAAAAAGTGGAACGCGATGTGAACTACTATCTGGATGTCAACAATGTCACGGATATCGGTTATAACTCCATTGCCACAATTGCAAGTAAGATTATTGAAACGCGTCAGCAGAGAGAACATACCCTTGCCCTGCTGAAAAGTATCACCACCCAACAGCAGGTGGAAATAAAGATAATACAACGTTATACCTTGATAGAGAGAGACGACAGCGGTCATGTCCAACGCACGGCATGCAGGATTCTTGAGAATGAGATGCCCAGCGATTATTATACCATTGAGACAGAAGACAGGCATAAAAGTAAAGGCGCACATTCCATCTATCATAATATCACAACCGCCGATTTCGTCAAGGAAACCATTAAGACTGCCCCTTTGAAGATGTCATCAAAAGTGTACGAAGGAGAGATGAGTGACGGCAAGCGAGAAGGACATGGTATGTACTACGATGATGACGGTAATTTCTACGACGGTTTCTGGAAAGACGATAAGCGGGAAGGCTTCGGTTTTGCCATCGATACCATCGGCCGACTGCGTGCCGGTGAATGGAAAGCGGATGTTTACCAAGGTGAGCGGATGACTTACACGGCCGACCGTATCTACGGCATCGATATTTCTCGCTATCAGCATGATATCGGCAAAAAGAAATACGCCATCAATTGGGAGAAGGTGAGAATCTCCCATTTAGGGACGATCAGCAACAAGAAGATCCGCGGTGATGTGGACTATCCCATCTCCTTCTGTTACATCAAGTCGACTGAGGGTAAGACCATTAAGAATAATTACTACAACGCTGACTATACGAAAGCCAAGAAAGTGGGCATCCGCTGTGGCGCTTATCATTTCTTTTCCACCAAGAGTAATGCCAGTGAACAAGCCCGTTGGTTTTTACAGAACACCCACTTTCAGAAGGGTGACCTACCACCTGTCCTTGATGTTGAGCCCAGCGGCAGTCAAATACGTGCCATGGGGGGCAGTGAGGCTATGTGGAATGCTATCCGCACATGGTTGACCACCGTTGAGAAAACCGTCGGTGTAAAACCTCTGTTGTATGTCAGTCAGAACTTTGTCAACCGATATATGGAGGATGCTCCGGATATCAAGCGTGATTATCGTGTGTGGATAGCCAGATACGGTGAGTATAAGCCTGATATCAAACTGGCAATATGGCAGTTGTGCCCCGACGGAAGGGTGTCGGGCATCCACGGACATGTTGACATCAATGTCTTCAATGGTTACAACGACCAGTATGAAGATTTCCTGGAAGAAAATTGCATACCGTGACCTGAAGACAACTCAATAAAATAAGGTGGAAGCTGTTGCCTCCACCTTATTTTATTATCTCAGAAACGATGATCATTCCGGAGCCTGATCAATCAGATCCATGAACTGGTCGAGTTTCGGAGTAATGATGATCTGTGTACGACGGTTACGCTGCTTACCCACTTCTGTACTATTGGTTGCCAATGGGTTATACTCACCACGGCCACCGGCAGTAAGACGCTTAGGATCAACACCATAGTTGTTCTGCAGATACTGTACGACACTGGATGCACGAAGGCAGGAGAGGTCCCAGTTGTTACGGATATTCTCGCGAGAGATAGGCACATTGTCGGTATTACCCTCTACCAGCACGTCATAATCCTTATAGTCCATGATAATCTTAGCAATCTTACTCAGTGTCTCTGCTGCACGGTCGTTGATCTCATAGGATCCACTCTTATACAGCATGTTGTCAGCCAAAGAGATATACACAACCCCCTTGAGCACCTGCACATCCACCTCTTTCAGTTCCTCTTTCGACAGCGAACGGGTAAGGTTATTCGTCAGCAACAGATTCAGAGAGTCGCTCTTACTCTTCAGTTCGGTAAGATGACGGATATACTGGTTGCTCTCATTAATTTGATCAACCAACTTCTCGATAGAAATGTTATTCTGGTTGGCATTATTAAGACTCTTATCGAGTGAACTCTGCAGACGACCGTAGTCTTTCTTTGCCTGCCTCAACTGATCTTCAAGAGAGGCAACACGTGCATTGGCAGCAGCCAACTGCTCCTTAGTCACCTGATAATTGGTGTTCAGTTCCTTATTCTCATTCTGCAGACTCTGATTGTCCAAACGACAGTTCTCCAAGTCTTTCTTGCTGGCACAACTGCTGAATATCAGTACACCAGCCATCATGGTCATCAATAAAATATTCTTTTTCATCATAATAAAAATGTTTTAATGTTCTACTTTTTTTATTGCCATCGTCAGAGGAAAACTCCACGTTGACGCTGCAAATATATTGCTTTTGACGAGTAAAAACCTATAAAGTTGCCCGCGTTTATGGAATTTTAACCCCTACGAAGACAAAAATAGTTTTTTTTACATGATTATTTGTTGTTGCAACCATTTTGAATTATCTTTGCATACAAGAACAAATACCATCCATTCATCATGAAATCATACCTATCGACCATCACATTATTGACTGTTTGCTGGATCATCCTCTCATGTGGTCATACCCAGAAAGTAAAGATAGAAGCGGGAGTAAGTCACGAACTGGCAATCCAGCGAAAGGCGATCCTGTCTGATATTCACTACAAACTATCTTTCCATATCCCCACCTCAGTAAAAGAGAATGTCACAGGAAGTGAAGATATTTCTTTCACTTTAAAGGAAAAAGAAGACTTGCAAATAGATTTTCAAGGACTCATAAGAAATAACATCCTGGTCAATGGGAAAGAGATAAAGACCGTACATCAGGATGAACACCTGCTCATCCCCGGTGAAGAACTGAAGGAAGGGCACAATATCATCTCCATCTCTTTTGTCAGTCTTGACGCTTCACTGAACAGAAATGACAATTATCTATATACCCTCTTTGTGCCGGATCATGCCCGCAGTGTTTTTCCCTGCTTTGACCAACCGGATCTGAAAGCTACCTACAACCTGACACTTACCCTGCCCAAAGAATGGACAGCTATCAGTAACGGCTCACTTGAGAAGGAAGAAGAACTGACTCTTAACAGTGATTCCACTGCGCTTACGCATAAGAAAATGATCTTCCGAACCTCTGATCTCCTGCCAACGTATCTTTTTTCTTTCACAGCGGGTGGATTTAAAGAAAAGACTGAGCAGAAAGATGGCAGGGACATCACTATTCTTTACCGTGAAACCGACCCTGACAAAGTGGCTCAGTTACCTATTGTCTTTAACCAGATAGCTCTGTCACTGAAGTGGTTGGAAGATTATACAGGCATTCCCTACCCTTTCCAGAAATACGGCTGTGTCGTTCTTCCCGGTTATCAGTTTGGTGGTATGGAGCATCCCGGATGCATCCAATTCCGTGATGCGACCATCTTCTTAGGCAAGAATGCTACTCCCGATGAAGAATTTAACCGTCTGCAACTGATAGCCCACGAGACCTCCCACATGTGGTTTGGTGACCTCGTAACGATGAAATGGTTTGATGATGTGTGGACCAAAGAGGTATTTGCCAATTTCATGGCCGACAAGGTAGCCAAAGAACAGTTCCCACATGTCAACTACGACCTTAACTTTATCAAGACACATTATATCCCTGCACTCGCCACCGACAGGACAGAAGGTACTCATCCTATCCAACAGGAATTGGCAAACCTCAATCAGGCAGGGTTGCTCTACGGAAATATCATCTATCACAAAGCACCTGTGATGATGCGCAAACTTGAAGAGAAGATGGGCAGTGAATACCTGAAGGAAGGACTGCGTATCTATCTGAAGAAATATGCCAACGACAACTCCACATGGGATAATCTTATAGAGATTCTCGACAGTGTACGTGCCGACGCTGACATCATCACATTCGACCGGGAGTGGGTGAAAGGGAAGGGCGTCAAGAGTATCGAATGGTCGTTAGATGACGGTCTGCCCAATGCCGATGGCAGTGACTATGCCCGTTATTTGCTGAAAGACAGTGATGAGGTAGCTCGGTATATCAAGCTTTTTGAATCACAGTCACCCGACCCTCAGAAACGATTAGCCTTTGCCATGAACCTCTATGAGAATTTCCTTGCACATCGAGCCTCTTGTGAGCAAGCATATGATGCCTTATGGAAACTCAAAGATGAGAAAAATGAGCAGGTACTCTCCGTCAGCAGTAGTTTCCTACTCAACGTGCTCGGTTATTTCCCTGAAAAAGAACGCATTATAAAAGAGAAAGAACTCCTGCAAGCCGCACACGACCATCCCATTGCCTCTTACAGATTGGCACTATGGCGTTGGCTCACCACATCTGCCCTTAGCGAAGAAGTAAACCAGAAGATTAAGGAGATGTGGGCAGGTGAACAACTGCCATTCCTCAATGAGCGCAACCACATGAGCATGGCCTATCATCTTGCCATAAGTTTCCCTGAACAGTGGGAAGAGATCATCCATAAGCAACGTGAGCGACTCACCAGTGATGACCGTCGGAAAGAATTTGACTTTGTCAGCAGGGCCTGCAACCCTGATCAAGACGTGCAACAGGCACTTTTCAATTCATTACTACAGGCAGAGAACAGGACGATAGAGCCGTATGCCGCTGGCATGCTGTCACTGTTGAACAACTACCGCAGGGAACCTTTCAATAACCGTTTCATCCGTCCGGGATTAGATATTCTGGAAGAGGTACAACGTACAGGAGATATCTTCTTCCCCCTCGACTGGTGTAATGCTTTGTTAGGCGGCCACAAGAGTAAAGAGGCAAAGGCAGAGGTGGAGCGTTTCCTAAAAGAGCATCCGAACTATCCCACATCCTTGAAAAACAAGCTCTTACAGGCAGCCTTCACCCTGTTGAACAGAGAATGAATCAACTACAGATAGCAACTGTAAGCCTATTGAAATAAATCAACAAACAAACCTATATAATTCTTCAACATATGAAGATGACAAACGAGGAAAGAAAGAAACTGAAAGAAGAAATATCTGCTTTAGAGACAGAACTGGAAAAACGCTATGCCAGATACCACAAGATGTGTGAGGAACATCATCGTAATTATCCTGATCCCGACTCCGAAGTAGGATGGGAAATATTCTCATCCACCTGCGGTGACTATTTCAACGTCCATATAGCACCCCTCAGAGATCTTATAGATACAAAGAAAGAACTTCTAAAACATAATTTACAAGTATAAAGGAGTTACAAAATGAAAATATTACACCTTTTTCTCTGCATGTCCTTGATACTGACATTGCCAGAAATAACAATTGCAGCTAAAAAAGAAAAGGCCCATATAATCATGGCAACCTATAACCTCCGTTATCAAAACAAGACAGATTCTTTAGAGGGAAACGGATGGAGGCAACGTTGTCCATGGATAGCACAACTCATCCTCAGCAACGACTTTCAAATCTTCGGCACACAGGAAGGACTTAAACAACAGTTGGAAGACTTGAAAGCAATGCTTCCCGGTTATGATTATATAGGCATAGGTCGTAGTGATGGGAAAACAAAGGGAGAACACTCTGCCATCTTCTTCAGGACCGATTTATTCAGACTCATAGACCATGGTGATTTCTGGTTATCTGAGACACCCGACAGACCTGTAAAAGGATGGGATGCCGCCTGTGAACGAATCTGCACCTGGGGACATTTCAAACACTTGCCCTCTCAAAAAGAGTTCCTCTTCTTTTCACTCCATATGGATCATGTCGGTAAGAAAGCCCGATTAGAGTCTGTTCAGTTATTATTACGAAAAATGAAAGAGCAGGGTGGTAAGCTACCC
>JAFZPF010000057.1 GCA_017550455.1 Prevotella sp. | reverse complement strand
GGTATCGGTGCCGGAGGCTATGGTAAGAATCAGGATATCATCATCAACAGTGGAACGATTATCGCATCAAGTGATGAGTGCGGCGCAGCTATCGGTAGTGCACCTCAAGGTTATTGCTGCGCTATCATTATCAAGAGTGCTGTTACAAGTGTTACTGCCACGAAGGGTGATTCTTCTCCTAACAGTATTGGTGCTGGTTACGAGGGTGGTTCATGCCATGTGTACATCGAGGATCCATCAAAGGTTACGATGAAATAAACCCAATTAAATGAAGGTGGTCCTATAACCACAACGCAGTTACCGCTCAGTTGCCGCAGGACGTTCTGATCCACGGCTACTGGGCGATAACGCTTTTATAGATATATGCTAATCACTGCCAAATATTATCCTCTGTCATAATGAGGCATCTCTTCCGGGATGACGAAGGAGAATTCCACCAGTCCCTTTACCTCACCGTCCTGGCGCCAAGGAGTTTGGAAGATGAGTTTACGCTGTCCATGCTTTGAGATGGTGTAACAGTGAGGATGGTTATTCTGGAGCATGTCGCGGATAATGGCTTGTGAACGCTCGCTGTGGCAAGGTATCATGCTCATCCCCACCATGGTATCACCTTGCTTGTTGAAAGTCTCACGCGAGCGTTTGTTCATATAGATCACAATACCCTCTTTATCACAGACAGTTACAGCACCTTCAATATCCTCTGCCCAATCAAATTCTTTTGTATCCATAGTTTTTTTGTTTGCGAAGTTACAAAAAAATGAGGGAAAAGTCGCATCATCATAAGGATTTATTCATCATACAGGCTGCCGATATTGGCAGCCTGTATGATAATTTCAATAAGTAATGTCTGTTAAGACCATCTAAAACAGCCAATTGTAAAGCAAGAGACAGATAACAGCTCCAATGACAGAGATGATGAATGAGCCGATCCAATTATTGCTCTTGATGCCAAACAAGCCGGCTACATATCCACCGACGACACTACCTACAATACCGATGATAATGTTCCAGTACCATTCGTGACTTGATCCGAGCAACCAGGAAGCACATGCGCCTGCTGCCAGACCATAAAGAATCCATAAAATAATACCCATAGTAGTAATTATTAAGTTAAACAAAATGTCCGATGCAAATATAATATTTTTCCTTTAAAAGAGAAAGATAAATGTTGTGATTTTTTATTCTTTTGCCTGGAAGTCATGATGAATAGGGATTTTCCCTGTTTTTTTAGGGATTGTTCCTTTTATAATTCGAATATTTTTATTTTCTTTGCATTGTGAATCTAAATATTATTGAGATATGAAAAAAATGATCATCGTGGCAGTACTTAGTCTTTTCGCTATCCTGCCAACAGAAGCACAGTATCGTATTGGACGTTATCCGACGTCACACTCAAGAGTTAACCAACGCTATGGATACCGAGAGAATTTCTTCGGACTGCGTATCGGTCCGGCATTCACCTCCGTACATTCTGATGACAGTTATCTGGATTCCGGCTTGCAGACTGGCATCAACATCGGTATGGCAGCAGGTTTCAACATCGCTTACCGTGCACCCCTTTATTTGGAAACAGGATTGTACTACACAGAGAAAGGTGGTAACACGAAGTTTGACGGTGCAAAGATGACCTACGACCTGAACTATATTGAGGTACCTCTTGTGATAAAATATATCTATGAGGTAGATCCCGATTTCAATATCCAGCCGTTCTTAGGTGTCTATGGAGCCGTTGGTATAGGCGGCAAGGTGAAGAACTTCGGTAACCGTGTGGCAGCCAGCAGTTTCAGTAACGATCTCTTCCATCGTGGTGATGCCGGTATCCGCATCGGTTGTGGTGTAGGCTTCGATATGTTCTATGCCGACATGACTTACGATTTAGGACTTGCCAATATCAGTGACGATTCGTTTGATACGGCTACCAACGGAGCCTTCATGATCAATATCGGTATGAACTTCTAATATACGTCGAATATCATCTAAAAAGGAGCTAATTATGTATTGGCTCCTTTTTTGTGTTAAATAAGATTAAGAAGTAAGTAAATTCTTTCCTATTCTTTCGTTTATTTGGGTTTTTTTTTCTTTCTTTGCAAAAATAACGAATAAATGACAATTCTATGAATATTCAAGAACTTACTTTGCAATCGGAATTGAACCGTAAACGGTTGATGGAGATTGTGTATAATGCTAAAGCCGGACATATCGGTGGTGACTTATCCTGCCTGAATGTCATTACCGCTTTGTATTTCGATATCATGAACGTTTTCCCCGACGATCCCAAAAACGAGAATAGAGACCGTTTCGTGTTGAGCAAAGGTCACTGCGTAGAGGCCCTTTATGCTGTTTTGGAAGCTAAGGGATTTATCACCAAGGAGCTTGTTGACACCCTGGGGCGTTTCGGATCACCTTTAGCCGGACATCCCACCATTGAGGTACCGGGCATTGAAGTCAACTCCGGTGCTTTGGGACATGGCTTATCTATCGGTGTCGGTATGGCTTTGGCTGCCAAGATGGATAACAAACAGTGGAAGACATTCGTCCTGATGGGCGATGGTGAGCAGGGAGAGGGCTCTATCTATGAGGCTGCCATGGCTGCCAACCAGTATCATCTGGACAACCTGGTAGCAGTCATCGACCGTAACCACCTGCAGATCAGTGGTAATACCGAGGATGTGATGGGTATCGACAGTATCTGTGAGCGTTGGAGTGCTTTCGGATGGGATGTAACAGAGATGAACGGCAATGAGATGGAGAGTATCATCTCGACCTTCCGTGGTATCGACTTCACCAACGGAAAGCCTCATCTGCTGATCTCTCAAACCACCAAGGGATTAGGTGTCAGCTATATGGAGAACGAGGCAAAATGGCATCATGGCATGCCTAATGAAGAGCAATACACTCAGGCCATAAAAGATATTGAGGTTCGTATCGCCGCCGCCCGTGCCGCATTGTAATAACATGATTTTGAAACGTAAAAAGACAAGTGATATGGTTGCCTGTAGAAAAAGTTTTACCGATACCTTACTCGAGTTAGCAAAGAAAGATAAAGATATTATTGCCGTTACCACGGACGCACGCGGTTCTGTTACTTTGGGCGATTATGCAAAGGAACTGCCGCAGCAGTTTGTGGAGGTTGGCATTGCTGAGCAGGATGCTGTGGGCATCTCCGCAGGTCTGGCTCATAGTGGAAAGAAAGTGTTTGTATGCGGTCCTGCCTGTTTTTATGTTGCCCGTTCGTTGGAACAGGTGAAGGTGGATGTAGCATATAGTCGTAACCCCGTGAAGATCTTAGGTGTGAGCGGTGGCGTGGCTTACGGTGCATTAGGTGCTACGCATCACAGTCTGCACGACATTGCTGTGCTGCGTACGTTCCCCGGCATGAATATCTGTCTGCCGTGTGATGCCCGACAGACCCGTAAGCTGGTGGAGTTCCTGGTTGACTTCCCCGAACCTTGTTATGTAAGAGTTGGTCGTGCCGCCGTGCCGGATGTATATGAAGATGACAATTTTGATTTCGAGGTTGGCAAGGCAAATATGTTGTTGGATGGTTCTGACTTGACGATTATCGGTGCCGGAGAAACTGTCTATCATGCTTACGAGGCAGGAAAGCTGTTGAAGGAACAAGGTATCTCTGTCCGTGTATTGGATATGTCTTGGATCAAACCGTTCGACAAAGAGGCTGTACTGAAAGCTGCCAAGGAAACGAAGAAGATCATCACTGTGGAGGAGCATAGTATGTTCGGTGGTCTGGGAGCTATGATCACTGAGACGCTCTCAGAGAATCCCGTACCCGTAAGAATCATCGGTATCCCCGACGAGAATGCTATCCATGGTAGTAACAAAGAGATCTTCCACCATTACGGTATGGACGCAGAAGGTATCGTGAAGGCTGCCATCGACTTTTTGAAATAATATCCGTCGGACACCCTAACTAGAATACTGACCATGAATAATTATATCATCGCTATCGACCAGAGCACCTCCGCAACCAAAGCTATGCTTTTCAACGAGAAGTGCGAGATGCTCCATCGTGTAAACAAACCCCATCAGCAATATTATCCCAAAGCCGGATGGGTGGAACACGATGCGGAAGAAATCTATAACAACGCCCTGTGGGTGGTGAAAGAACTGCTCAAAGACGAGAACCTTACAGAAAACAGTTATTCGCTCGCTATCACCAACCAGCGTGAGACCGTTGTGGTATGGGACAAGAATACCGGAAAGCCCGTCTGTAACGCTGTCGTCTGGCAGTGCATGCGCGGTGCTGAGATCTGCAACCAACTGAAAGAAGCCGGTTACGGTAAGATGGTACAGGAGAAATCCGGATTGCTCATCGACCCCTATTTCTCTGCCAGTGGCGTGAAATGGATCCTCGACCATGTAGAGGGTGCACGGGAGAAAGCCGACAAGGGTGACTTGCTGATGGGAACCATCGATGCGTGGCTGATATGGAAACTGACCGAAGGACGCGTACATGCTACCGACTGTACCAATGCCTCACGCACCATGCTGATGAACATCCATACCCTGCAGTGGGATGATGATCTGCTGAAGCTCTTCACCATACCCCGCAGTATGATGCCGGATATCAGGACCTGTGACAGTACCTATGGAGAGACAACCTTTGAAGGACTCTTCGAAGAGCCCGTACTGATTGCCGGTGTGCTGGGTGACTCCCACGGTGCATTAGCCGGACAGATGTGTTTTGAGGAGGGCCTGGGTAAAGCCACCTATGGTACCGGCTCATCCGTCATGGTTAATATCGGTGAGCAGTTTGCCGCAGCCCCGCAAGGCTTGGTTACCTCTATAGGTTTTTCTGCATTGGGCAAGACCTTCTATGCTTTCGAGGGTAATATCCACAGTACAGGTGCTACACTGAAATGGCTGGAGCAACAATTGAAGATGATCGACTCCCCCAATGAGGTGGAGGCTGCTGCCAATGAGGTGGAAGACAATGGCGGCGTGTATTTCGTACCTGCCTTTGCCGGACTGGGAGCCCCTTGGTGGAACGACCAGGTGAAAGCTGCTGTCTTCGGCATGACCTTGGCAACCACCCGTTCACATTTCCTTCGCGCCGCTTTGGAGTCGATTGCTTATCAGGTGAACGACCTGGTCAAGGCAATGACCCAACAGGCAGGTATCGCCCTGAAAGAGATACGTGTGGATGGCGGTCCTACGAAGAACCAGACACTCATGCAGTTCCAAGCCGACTGTCTGAGAGTGCCTATCAACTGCTCTGATGTGGAAGAGGCTTCTGCCATGGGCGCTGTGGTGATGAACGGACTGTCACGCTGTGTATGGTCATCATTCGCTGAAGTGGCTGCCCTCCGAAAGAGTCGCTGGACCCGTCAACCGAATCCCGACAATGAGCAACAGATGGAACAACTCATCGCCGGATGGCAGAAGGCTGTACAACAATTGATCAAATAATTACGAAAACATTATAGAAAGATGAGAAACAAGAAAACATGTTTCGGTGTCATCATCGGCACCCGCGCGTACTTCAACTCTGAGTTGGCCAAGGATGTACGCAAACAATTACTGAAAGCCCTTGAAGAGGAGGGATATGAGTATGTGATCCTTCCTGAAGATGCTACTCCTACAGGCAGTTCCTCTATCGAAACCCGTGAAGACGGTCTGAAATGTGCAGAACTCTTCCGTAAGCACCGTGATGAGATTGACGGTATCATTGTCTCCTTACCAAACTTCGGTTTTGAGATCGGTATCATCAATGCTATCAGCGTTGCTGACCTGAGAGTACCGGTTTTGGTACAAGCCTGCGATGATGAAAACGACAAGGTGGATCTCGACAGTCGTCGTGATGCTTTCTGTGGAAAGATATCTGTCTGCAACAACCTGTATCAGTATGGCATTCCTTTTACAGATACCACCCTGCACACCTATTCTATTTATGATCCGCTGCTGAAGAAGGATCTGAATAAGTTTGCTGCTATCTGCCGTGTCGTTAACGGACTTAAGCATGCACGTATCGGACAGATCGGTACCCGTCCACTGGGTTTCAACACCTGTCGTGCTTCCGAGAAACTTTTGCAGGCATCCGGTATCACCGTAGTGCCCGCCGACCTCTCTGAGATTCTCTTTGCTGCACAGAAGATTGAGGATAACGACCCAGCTTTGCTGGCGCATATGGAGAAGATCGAAGGCTATGCTCATATCCCCGACAACTACAGAGACAAACTGCTCGTTCAGGCAAAGTTCGGAGTGGCTGTAGAACAGTGGGTAGAGGTGAATCAGGTGGATGCCGTGGCTATCCAGTGCTGGGATTCCCTGGAAATCAACTACGGTTGTGCTCCCTGTATCACTATGAGTATGTTGTCAGACAGCAATATCCCGGCAGCTTGTGAGACGGATATCGCAGGTGCTGTGTCTATGCTCGCACTGACACTCGCTTCCAACGAGCCTGCAGCCTTGGCAGACTGG
>JAFZPF010000056.1 GCA_017550455.1 Prevotella sp. | reverse complement strand
TCATTTTCATTTGTTTTATTTGTTAATATTGTTATTCCAATTAATGGAGACAGGCACCTTTCGGGTCCTGTCCCCAATCTTTATCTCGCTATAACATTTAACTAATCTTCATCGTCCCAGAATCGGCCTCCTTTCTTGGACATCACCTCTATCTCGTTGCCATCAACCGGAGTAATGTCAATGGGTGTGTCACCATCTACACTCCACTTGCTCTTCATCATCAGATGCTCTTCAGCTACTACTCCTACCAGCATCACTTCCGGTTTTGTATATTTCTTTTTTATCATCTTTGCTTCCTCCTTGTTTTTACTTTACAATCCACTTCCTTCCATTCACCACATATATACCCTTAGAGAGGCTTTCCATGTTTTCTGTATTACCTACCTTACGGCCGGTCAGGTCATAGATCACATTGTTGTCGCTTCTGGTGTTCACCATTGGCATACCGTCAATGCTCGTTGTGTCATCGAAGATACCATTGATGGAGATTCTCTTTGATGGAGCAGGCGTAGAAGAAGCATTTGTCTCGGTTATCCATCCACGGAAGCCCTTGATACTTGTGCCTGTCTTCAGGTAATACATGTTGTAAACACCTGTTTCTTTGTGCTTACCCAATACATAGGATTCCGCAGGAATCTGTGTCTCGTTGAAGTAGGTAGCATGAGAGTAGATTGACTCTCCCTTAGCCTCATTCTTGCACTCAGTGACCTCTACTGTCGTTGGCAAGGCTGCTCTTTTGCAGACTGCGCTACCCATATTGTAGATGTCGTTGCTGGTAATGTTCTCAGGCATGATGATATAGAACTTACCTTTCTCAATAGCCGTTCCTTCTGCGGGTAATGCTATAGACTTGAAGTCAATAATACTTGTAGAGCCAGATATATTACCAGGACCTTCGAGTTTAGCAACACGCACGCCATCTCCGAATGCTCTTCTTACCTGCACCGCAGTAAGGTCCATTGGATAGACAAACGAGTTCCACTGATTTTGTTCAAGCGTACGGTGCAGACGGATTGTTCTTGCACGGTTGTTACCTTCCGGCACATAATTCCAGTTGGGTTCATCCTCATCAAGGGTAATGGGGATATCCTGACCCAGATAGTAAATCTGGAACTGGTCTGCACCAGCCCAATCCATATCGTAGTAACCATTACTTTGCATTGAAGACTGTGCAGTCTGATTCTTATATAATCCAAAGTAAAGGGTCTCACCTTCTTCTACATTGATTTCCAATTCTACCAGGTAACTGTCTTTATTATAAACGAAGTCGTAACCAGCACCCTTTACACCAGTCTTTGAAGTAGAAGTTGCAGTTCCTTCGGTGCCCTTATTGAATCCGCTTACTTTCTTCAAGGCTATTTTTCTGAAATCCTCAGAATCGCTTTCATCGGCAGTCAGTGAGCTCGGGTCCTTTGTTGAAACAAAGAAGTAAGCAGGATGGTCCTCTGACCCACCATTCTGATAGAAACCAACGCATGACACTTTATAAACACCGTGTTCAAGTTTCGGATCGGCATTAGCAGCACTGCTCACCTTTATTCCTGTTGACACCGTTCCGAGGCCTTCAAACTCCAAGAAACCAAACTTTGCATCTACCTTGGAATCCCATTGTGATTTCAGACGAAGTGGTTTATTCCATGGTTCGCTTACTACAGTCTGTGTCCGGTGTTGTGTCTTACTTCCTCCTGTTGATGTCTGAGTGCCTGTAAATCCCCAGGTATATTTATATCTGCCTGTTGTGTTATAATTACTACCCGAGAATCTTTTTTCCACCCATCCGTTGGTAGTGTCAAAGAAACTCCAGTCGTTACGCTCAAAACCACGGTCATTGATCAGGTAGGTGAGGTTTGTGCTCAAACCGTCGCCGATATCGCCAGTAGCAAGTCGTGCAAGAACCTCCTCCTTGGTGACAATACGCCATTGGTATAGTTTTTTCAATTTGATCTTTGTATCCACATTGAAGATAGGCACTTCATCATCCATGCCTCTGTTAACAGTAGTTGTTCCTGCTGGAAGGCCTTCAGCTTCGGCATCCCATACACCGCATTCGTATTTTGTCGTTTCGCGTGGGTCAGCTGTTGACCACACAGCTCTGTCGATACCAAGAGACACGAGCTTACCATTCGGGTTACCCTCGTGATTCCCCGAGCTTTCACCATATCCGGCGCCTAAATAGGTATTCTCGTAATCACTACTAGTGAACGTTTCATACATGTAGTATGTATAATTATCAGCTTCGTCGGAATCCGTCACACGGAAAAAGGACCAATTACGATTACCATTTATAGAACCTCCGTTAGTGTAACTCTCATTTGCGTCAAAAAGGATAGTATAAGTACCATCGTTATAATCCCAACCCTCAGCTGCCGTAACTCTAGGCACATTACAACCTACTACGTTTGCGCCACTAGTTGAGATTGCAGTCACAAAGTTAATCCTATTATTACTTTTACTGAGTGTCAACAGCTTACCAGTGTCTTCATAGAAAAGACGTCCTTGAATACCCCAGTCACCACCTTGAATCAGGAAACGACCAGTTCCTACATTATAAAGGAAAACTTCTGTACCACTACTCAAAGTGCGGACATCATGTCCCGGCCAACGAGTTTGCGCTGATACTGTTGTGCTAAAACTAATTAGTCCCATCACTAAGAGGGCGAGCATCATAAAAAGTTTTGCTTTTTTCATTTTAATATTATTCTTTTATTGTTATTATTTTATTCCTTTTATCTACAAATTTCCAGAAGAATTAAGTGTCACAAAAAATAGGCTTTTTAAAGTTTTATTACTGTTTACACAGTAAGGGTGAAAAAAGCTAAATTTGTTCTTTTGTTTTATATACTATATATCTATATCTTTGTAAGTTATTGATAATCAAAAAGATACAAAAATTTTACACTTCCTAAATTACGCCCCTTTGAGAAATGCTTTCCTAAAGCTTAGTTAATAGCAGTTAATATATGGTGGTTAGTATATGTTTTTACTCCTTATATATCTATATTTATTTGTTCCATCTATATTTATTTGGTAATGATATGGCAGTTGGCATGAGGGTGTATTTAACTATTGCATAACCGCAACGCGGTTACCGCTCAATAGCCGTGGGTCGTAAGACCTACGGACAAGATGTTGTAGCAATCATCCAACCCTGAATGGGTTGCCCATCAATATTTAAGGGC
>JAFZPF010000055.1 GCA_017550455.1 Prevotella sp. | reverse complement strand
TTGATACATCTGGTGATTTTGACAGATAACACCGATATTATGATACACCTTTGCTTTTCTGAGAGGATTCGTTTCAAGCTGTCCTGCTTTTTCATATTGTACAATAGCGGCTGAATCTTTCTGTTGCATCATCAGTGCACAACCGAGATTATATAGTGCCTGGGGATTACTGGGATTCTTCTCAATTGCTTTCCTGTAGTGAACCTCTGCTTTAGGATAATCTTTCGCGTGATATCTGCTATTTCCATCACGGATGGACTGTCGGTCGCTCTGTGCTTTAGCAACAGTGCAACAAATAATCATAATGAGCAATATGTTATACCTCGTACTCTTCATTTCTTCTCAAATAGTTTAATACCTTTAAACAATGGGTTCTTACTCTCCATAACACATACCTCGAGAATTAACAAGAGAAGTGCAAGAATACCAAAAGCTTGGAACTGATCATCATACTCGCTATATATTGTACTGGAGATCTCTCCTTTCTGTAGTTTGATGAGCTCGTTATTTAACTTCCGTTGTGCCTCATTTGTGTTGTTTACATGGATATATGCACCACCGCCAGCTTGTGCTATCTCCTGACACATCTGTTCGTTCAGCCGAGACATCACAACATTTCCAGAGTGATCCTTCATATAACCACCCTCTCCATCAGGTATAGGACTGCCTTCTGGATAACCTACTCCTAATACAAAGACTCTCACACCTTTCTTTTTTGCCAACTGGGCAGCTTCCACAGCTCCACCCTCATGGTCTTCACCATCTGTGATGATAATAATCGCCCTACCAATCTTTTCTTGTTGAGTAAAACTCTTCAAACCGACATTGATGGCTTCTGCGATGTTCGTGCCTTGTGTGGCAATTAGCGACGGGTCAGTATTTTGAAGGAACATCTTGGCAGATACATAGTCACTGGTGATAGGCAACTGGATAAAAGCATTACCTGCAAATACAATCAAACCGACCTTATCCTGTGTAAAGTTGTCCACCATATTTTCTATCAACATCT
Organism: Prevotella sp.; assembly: GCA_017550455.1. Classification (GTDB taxonomy): domain Bacteria; phylum Bacteroidota; class Bacteroidia; order Bacteroidales; family Bacteroidaceae; genus Prevotella. The sequence continues at coordinate 7,600 of JAFZPF010000055.1, read as the reverse complement.
TACTCTTATCCAGACGTGATGGAACGATATCCTCAGCACGCATAGAATTACTGATATCAAAGGCAATCATCGTCTCAATGCCGTTACGCGTTTCGTGGGATACTTTCGAACCCAATTGTGGACGGGCTAACATCAGGATAAGAAGGGTAAGAGCTCCTTCCAACAACCAAAATTTTATCGCAGCACGCTTACGAGAGACATCCGGCATTAGTCCCTTTAAAAGACTTAAATCACCGAAAGCCTTCAATTTCTTTTTACGGTCACGAAGGGTATAGAATCGTATGAGTGCTAATATGGGTATTAGCACAAGAAGATATAGATATATAGGACTTTCAAATCTGAACATTGTCTTACATTTTATGGTATTCTTCTAAACCATGTTATTCTTAATAATACCTCAAGCAAGAGTGAAAGAACAGCCATAATGGCAAAAGGCTGATATGCCTCATAGCGTTTGGAAAATCTCTTTATTTCCATCTTTGATTTCTCGAGCTTGTCGATATCCTTATAGATCTGTTTCAACTCTGCCGTATTCGTGGCACGATAGAAATGTCCGTCTGCAGTCTGAGCTATCTTTGTCAAGGTTCCGGTATCGACATCAGCCCTTACATTGACATACTGAACAGTTCCTCCAACCTGCATAGGATAAGGTGCAACGGTTTTACTGCCTACGGCGATTGTATATACTCTTATACCCAGACTTTTGGCAATCTGGGCTGCAGTAAGTGGAGAGATATCCCCCATATTGTTACTACCGTCTGTCAACAGAATTACTACCTTACTCTTTGTCTTACTGTCTTTCAGTCGACCAACAGCATTGGCAAGTCCCATACCGATGGCTGTTCCATCCTCAATTAATCCTTTCTCTGCAATATCCGTACGAACATTCTGAAGAAGGTTAAGCAACGAGGTATGGTCGGTCGTCATTGGACATTGTGTGAAAGACTCTCCGGCAAAAATCGTCAATCCAATGTTATCGTCAGGACGACCGGAGATAAACTCTGCAGCAACAGACTTTGCTGCTTCTATACGGTTGGGTTTTAAGTCTTGCGCCAACATACTGGTCGACACGTCCATTGCCAACATGATATCAATACCTTCTGACGTTTTCTTTCCCCAGCTGTTGTGTGTTTGGGGACGGGCCAACACCATTACGACCATCACGAAGGTAATTATTCGTAACAGATCGGGTAACCATACCAATTTTTGTCTCAGACTAGCTGGAGCATACTGGTAGGCAAAGGTATCACTCATCTGTATTGTGGGCTCGCTTTTCTTACGATACAACAGATACCATATCAGATAAGGTATCAGCAATACCAGCAAAAACAAATATTCTTTATTAGCAAACTCCATTATATACAATTACATTAGCAAGTAAATTCTATAAACAAGGTACATCCACAACAAGACAGCCAATATGATAATCGCTATCATCGACCATTTGATGGTTATTCTTGAGCGGATAGAACGCTTGTCATGCTCTGTCAACTTCGGCGCAATCGTCTCTGTCGTCGGAACATTCTCTATCTTTGTAGTATTAATAAACTCAACAGCATTCACAAGGTTGGCATCATTCTCGTTGATCAACGTGGAGTATTTCGCGAACTTTACCAGATCAGCCGTTGTGAATAATTCCTTCAATTCATCAATCATCTTACGGTCATCAACACTGTTCAGACGATCGATAATCTCAGAACTTGTCATCTCCATGGCATTGAATCCAAATCGTTCTTCGATATACTTACGAAGGGTATCAGTCAGACGGGTGTAATACTCTTTATTGTTTTCCGAGGATGTCATATGTTCCTCCTTCAATCGTTCAATCTCTTTCATAGCTTTCTGATGAGGAAGCACTTTCTTGATGATCTTGATCTTAGCAATAATCGGTTTGTTATCCTTCAGTCGCTTTCTCAGGTACAACGCGCCAAACATCATTACGATCAGTAAAAGACTCAACCAGAAAGGAACTCTCCATTCTGCCCATTGGAAGGGATTGTTTTGCACATCTTTCGGCGGGAAGAACTGCTCTGGATGAAGGGTGTCAACGGGTACTGTTAAAACTTTAAGAGCCAAGCTCTTTGTCTTATATGGCTTACCATCTACTTTAACAGTCATTTCTGGAAGATAATACAGATTTTCATCAAAAGATGTCAGTGTATATATCTTACTAACTTTGATCATGTTATTATCCAGTTCAGAGGTATCTGCCTGTGTATCGCTGACAAACTCCACACCGGGTGTAACATATTCCATACGCTTGAATTGTGGCATCTCAAGCTTCAGTCCTTTCTTCATACTGACGTTCAGCGTGACATGAGCCTGCTCTCCAATAAGGATCTGGATTGAGTCAATAGTAGACTCAACCTGAACCTGAGCATCTATCCTACTGACTGTTGTCAGAAGACAGATAATGGATATCATCTTATAAAATCCTCTTCTCATATCTTCAAATATTAACCACGCATCTGGAACAACATCAGTAATGACTTAACGTAATCATCACTGGTCGCTATACTTACATGATCCACATTACTCTTATTGAATGTATCTGACAACTGCTTCTGACGGTTTGTCCAATACATGGCATGAGCTTTACGCAGTTTGCTGCTACCTGTATCGATATACATCTCATGACCCGTTTCTGCATCAAGTACTTTCAACAATCCAACATTTGGAAGCATCTTTGCACGCTGGTCGTAAACCTGAATGGCAATGACATCATGCTTTCGGTTACAGATGGTCAGGGCAGACTCAAAACTATCTCTGGTATAGAAGTCACTGAGCAGGAAAGCAGTACAACGTCTTTTCATTACACTCGTCAGGAATTCCACTGCCTTTCTCACATCCGTCTTCTTACTCTCTGGTTGAAACTCCAGCATCTCCCTGATGATATAGAGGATATGTTTTCTGCCTTTCTGTGGAGGGATGTATTTCTCAATCCTGTCAGAGAAAAAGATAACACCGATCTTATCGTTATTCTGAATAGCACTGAAAGCCAGCGTTGCCGCAATCTCTGTGACCATATCTTTCTTGTACATGCTCTGTGTACCGAACATGAGTGAACCACTGACATCAATCAGTAGCATAACGGTCAACTCTCTTTCCTCTTCAAAGACTTTTACGTATGGATGATGAAAACGAGCGGTTACGTTCCAGTCAATATCACGAACATCATCGCCAAACTGATATTCACGCACCTCACTGAATGCCATACCTCTTCCTTTGAAGGCCGTATGATACTGACCTGCAAAGATATTACTGCTCAGTCCGCGCGTTTTAATCTCAATCTTACGGACTTTCTTCAATAGTTCAGAAGTATCCATTCGGAAATCTTTTTAAGGAACCTCAACTTTATTAATGATCTGGCTTACTATCTCATCACTGGTAACGTTCGTAGCTTCTGCCTCATAGGTCAGTCCGATTCTGTGACGGAGGACATCATGAGCCACGGCTCGTACATCTTCAGGAACGACATATCCTCTGCGCTTGACAAATGCAAACGCACGGGCTGCCTTGGCAAGATTGATAGAAGCACGTGGGCTGCCACCGAAACTGATCAGATCCTTCATAGCAGGAAGATCATATTTGTCAGGATAACGTGTGGCAAAAACAATATCGGCAATATATTGCTCTATCTTCTCGTCAATATATACCTGACGAACTACATCACGGGCCTTAATAATGGCATCGGCTGTAATAACAGGGTCCACAGTTGGAAGACTTTCAGTGAGATTCTCTCTGATAATCAACTTCTCTTCTTCCAATGTAGGATAATCAATGACAACCTTCAGCATAAAACGGTCCACCTGTGCTTCTGGTAACGGATAGGTACCTTCTTGTTCTATAGGGTTCTGTGTTGCCATCACTAAGAAAGGATGAGGCAATTCAAAGGTGTCATTGCCGATTGTCACCTGATGTTCCTGCATGGCTTCCAACAAGGCACTCTGAACCTTGGCCGGTGCACGGTTAATCTCATCAGCTAACACGAAGTTCGCGAATACAGGACCTTTCTTAACCTGGAATTTCTCTTCTTTCTGAGAATAGATCATCGTACCGATTACATCGGCCGGCAAAAGATCCGGTGTAAATTGTATTCTGTTGTAATCTGAGTCTATCAACTGGGCGAGTGTTTTGATGGCTAATGTCTTTGCCAAACCGGGAACACCCTCAAGTAAAATGTGTCCGTCACTTAACAGACCTATTAATAATGAATCTACAAGATGTTTTTGTCCGACGATCACTTTGTTCATTCCTTGATACAGATTAGTAACGAAAGAACTCTGCTGCTCTATTCGGATATTCAACTCACGGATATCAATTGATTCTGCCATAATAATGATGTTTAATAATTTATCACGCAAAATTACAACAAATAAGAGTGATAACACCTAAACAGGTGTCTAAAAAGTATTAAAAAAGTTTCTTAAAACTTACATTTAAGAAACTTTATACAGATATGGGGAAAGATTATTTCTTTTTTAGTTTTAACTGAGGTATTTTCAGTTTCATACCTTCAGTAACTTCATCGATATTATTATAGGCTTGGATATAACATTCCATACCGTCACCGAAATAAAACTTAGAAATTTTCTTGATATTTTGTCCGGGTTTGACCGTAATGGTTTCTGTTGTTCCAACAATATTGTAAGCACCTTTGGAAACCATCTGTTTGGCATTCCTCAATATCGGGGAATCATTGGCTGAGGCTGTAGGTTTAACAACCGTTTCAGTAGCTGGTTTGGCAGGTTGTTGTTTTACCACCTGAGGAGCAGCTGTTGTTTCTTTTGTTTCTGCTACGACTTCTTTCTTTTCCTCTGCAGGTTTAGACTTCTCTTCTTTGACGGCTGAGACGTTCTCCTTATTATCCTTCACTGTTTCCGTCTTTCCTGCAAGGTTACTATCATGGACAGAATCAGCATATTCCTCACCGACAATATCGAGTGGAGCCGGTATTTGTCTGATACCTATATGATAACCGATGGCGATACCTGCAATTAATGAAAGGAGAAAACCTAAAGGAATCCACCACGCTACTGTTCTTTTTCTATCATGTCTGTGTTTCATATTTCTTTGATCTTTATGATGATTTGAGGTATGTTTATTGTCGTCTAATAAGTGATGTACTTCCGTTGTCTGAGAATCTTCTGAAATCGGTTGTTTATCGAAGGTCTCTTCCAAAACAGGTTCTTCCTGCAAGGACTCTTCTTGAATAAGCTCATCGGCCCCTGTTTTTACATCAGAAACTGTTTCATCTTCTTGTCCTACTACTTTAGAAACTGTTTCATCAACTTGTCCTACTACTTCAAGAACAGCTTCTTCAACTTCTGGCGTTTCTACCTCCGAAATTACATGATCTTGCAATTCTTCTATTTCATCGTCTTTAAATGGTTTTACAGAAATAGCTTGTTCGGCGATCGGCTCTTCTTCTTTTACCACGTCTTCGGTTTGATTCTCATCTGTTGTAACCTCTTCAGTCTGCATCGGAACGAACATAGTTGAGGTAACTTCATCAGAGGGAGTATGCTCAACAGGGACAGATTCTATATCTTCAACAACTTCATCGTCAACGATATCTTCCATCTGTTGCTCCAAGTCTGAAAAATCTACCCCATCGTTGAGAATCACTGTATCAAACTGTGAGAAAGGCTTGTTAACCATCTCCTTCATGACACTATCCGGTGTAAACGTTACTTTATTCCTCCCGGGAATCAGGAAACGTTCACCAGTTGTTACATTGATACTCTCACGATCTTTTACCTCAATGATCTTAAAGGTTCCAAACCCTTTTATCTTTACCAGTCCATCTTCCTGCAAACCTTCATTCACCAAGTCCATAAAGGTATTGATGAAAGTTTTAGAATCACTGACCTTCAACCCATATTTAGCGGCAATGACCTTGGCAATATCTTGAATGTCATTCTTTATCATCGCTCTTCACTTTATTTTTCAGATTATTCTTTAAAGCAGTCACTGGTTTGAAAACCAATACGAGTTTAGGGGGAACCAACATCCGTTGCTGTGTTCCTGGATTGACGATGATGCGCTCCATTTTCTTCTTCACCTCGAAAGTGCCGAATTTAGGGAAATAGACGGTTTCGCCAGCCATGAACTTTTCGTTCATGCCATCGATCATCGTATACACCATCTTCTGTACATTTTCCTGTGTATAGCCGAGTCTGTGAGCCAACTCCTGTATAAATCGTTTGTTATTCATATCACAACACCAAATAAATCAAATGCTTCAGAGTCTGTTATCTTAACCTGATAGAAAGAACCGACATATAACACCTTATCCTCAGCAGGAATCAGTACTTCGGGATCCACCTCGGGAGAAGAGTACTCAGTTCGTCCTATATAATAAGGACCTTCCTTCCTGTCAATAATTACTTTCATAACCTTACCAACTATCTCAGCTTGCAATTCCTCACTGATCTCCTGTTGAACCATCATCAACTGGTCTAAACGTTTCTGTTTAACATCATCAGGAATATCATCTTGATAATGAATGGCACTATACGTACCTTCCTCTTCGGAATAACAGAAAGCTCCCATCCTTTCGAAACGAGCCCATTTGATAAAGTCTATTAACTCCTGAAAATCTTCCTCGGTTTCACCGGGGAATCCCACCATTAAGGTAGTGCGCAGATGGATGCCGGGAACAGACTTACGGATATCATTAATCAACTGATAAGTATCAGCCTTTGAAAAATGCCGTTTCATCGATGACAACATATGGTCAGAAATATGTTGGAAAGCTATATCTAGATATTTGCAGACATTATCATTATTGCGTATCACATCCAATAGTTCATAAGGGAAGTGTGTGGGATAGGCGTAATGTAGACGAATCCATTTCACACCAGGAATCTTTGCGATATCCTGTATAAGATCGGCGATGTGATGCTTGCCATCGATATCTATACCATAATATGTGATTTCTTGAGCAATTACCTGAAACTCTTTCACGCCACATGCCACCAGATCACTAACTTCCTGAAGGATTTCCTCTTTCTTCCTACTGGTATGTTTTCCAGTAATCAGAGGAATTGCACAGTAAGCACAATGACGATCACAACCCTCACTAATCTTAATATAACGGTAATGTCGTGGTGTCGTCAGGCAGCGTCTTCCCTCACAGGTAGGTGTATCTGCCTTACCAAGATCATTCAACAGTGTTGTGAAATTAAATTTACCGTAGAACTTATCCACCTGTGGTAATTCCTTCTCCAACTCTTGCTGATACCTTTGGGACAGACACCCCATGACAAAGAGTTTCTTCAATTTCCCTTCTTCCTTACGTTGTATAAACTCCAGGATTGTATTGATGCTTTCTTCTTTGGCATCACCGATAAAACCACATGTATTGATAACGGCAATCTCGCCACGAGGGTTCTTGCTGTCATGGGTACAACGATAACCGTTAGCTTCAAATAATCTGATAAGTCGCTCACTGTCAACCAGATTCTTTGAGCATCCTAAAGTAATAATGTCAACCTGATTATTGTTCATTAAACAGAGATGCTACAAACTGACGTTTATTAAACAACTGCAAATCTTCCATACCTTCTCCCAAACCGATATACTTGACAGGAACCTT
>JAFZPF010000054.1 GCA_017550455.1 Prevotella sp. | reverse complement strand
TGTCTCCCATCATATAAGCCAAAACTATCACTTTAGGGGCGTATATCAGCTAACAGCTATCGGATTAAGATTAGGCTCGGGGGCATTCAATCTCTTTGGTGAGTTGGGTTACGGCTGTCTCGGAATCTTCCGGTTAGGGGTCGGTATTAATCTGTAGATCAAAGCGGGACTCTGAAATGATCCGTACTGGCGATATTCATTGAATTGTACTATAAGCCGATAGTTATTTTTATCCGATTCGGATAATCTTTTTTGGATAATATTTGGATCAAATGGGGACGGAGCTGAAATGATCCAGTCCGGCGATATACATTTAAGTTATCTTATTTGCGGTAAGTGTATGAACTAAATATAATCGTGATTCTCTTTGTAGAAATGGGGAATATTCTCTATATTTGACAGAGAGATACAAACGCCAAGTAATCGCTAACAGTCAAGTCAACAACATTATATCAACAAGGAAAGGAGGAGACATGAAGTTATGGCGGATGAAAATCCTTATATTCATCTTCGGCGGATGACATATCCGCCGAAACGGGTGGGAGTGGAGATGCGCAGAGACATGATCAGCCCGTAGGGCGCCAGAACATAGGCGGGGCACGTAAGTCCCCGAGCGACACAACATATCTGTCACCCCTTTGGGGTTACCCTATGCTGCCAATAAAAAACGGGGGCTCACGCCCCCGCCTATGCTCTGATTCCCTTACAGGGCTCACACCCTCATTATGAAGAATATGTAATAATAGTGAGCAGATCGCGGATCAAGTCCGCGATGAGGGATCTATGCATCGGCAAAAACCTTGCCATCTTCCAATGTAACCTGCAACTTGGTGTACTCACAGTGGAAGTCATGCTGCAGACGGTCGAGATAGCGGGCACTCTCCCATTTGCACATCGGCAAGTCGTGAAGCAGATAGTTACCACAGCTCTGCGGTTCCGTGGCGGGCACCTTATCCTGCGTAAGGATCCACTGCAGGCACTCGATGGTCAGGCGGCGCATATCCTCCACGGTGTAGGCCCCTGTCATGATGATATACATCCCGGTAAGACAACCCATCGGACCGACATATACCACATCCTCCTTCGCCTCACTGTTACGGAACCATGTAGCCATGAGGTGCTCTAAGCTGTGCATGGCGGCAGGAGCCACTGCCGGTTCCTGGTTGGGTTCGGTGATACGCAGGTCGAAGGTGGTGAATCCCTTATCTTCGCGTGACACATAGATACCTGGCTTCAGATGGGTGTGATCGATGGTAAAACTCTGTATGACTTCCATAATGATATAAACTAAATAATGTAGGTGGAAAAACTTATTCTTGTGCAAAGTTAATCAATATATTCTAAAACGCAAAATCCTTCCGCCGTTTCTTAGCCGCTCCCACTCGTAGACGAAAAACAATGCGGGCGCACAAAAAGTACGCCCCTACCAGTAGTTCTCCACCCTTTTCATGATCTGAGGGAGAGTAAGAAACCCACATGACAGCCTTTCAGCGGTTTATCGACGAGATCAAGCATTCCCCCCTGCTGTATCATCATCCTCCTGCTCAAAGACAGTCCGATACCGTAGCCCCCGCGCTTCGTGGTGAAGAAAGGCACGAAGAGTGACTGGCGATTCTCAGCAGGAATAGGCAGTCCGTCATTTCCTATATACAGAGGAAGCTGGTTCCCTCCAACCGAACCTTCTGACATATCAGTAATTGTTTCCACAACCACCTTACGGGCACTTGCCTCCACAGCGTTCTTGACGATATTGATCATTATCTGTCGTAACATGCCGGGATCTGCCAACGCAAGAAGATCGGAAGGGAGGGTGATCTCCCACGTTAACTTAGGATAGGTTCTGCTGATATCTTCAACCATTGCACGGATATTGACCTCTTCCAACATCGGTTTCTCAAGTTCCGACATCTTCCGATAGTTGGTTACGAAGTCGCTCAGGTGGCGAGAGGTGTCGTAGATGGCTTGTATACCTTCTTCAAGAGGTGAGCCCACCACATCTTGCCGGCAGAGCAAAGACTGGCTGATGCTGGTGATGGGTGCCGTAGCATTCATGATCTCATGTGTCAGCACCCTAGTCAATCGTTCCCATGATTCCACCTCATTCCTATTGACCTGTTCACGGATGGTCTCTCCCAACTGATTCAGTGTTTTCTGCATGGCTTGCTCACCAAAGAACATACCACGCGTGGGTAGCCGGAAGGTAAAGTCACGGTTGCGTATAGCCTCCTCCATCAGATGGGCACGCTGAGCAAGTTTCTGTTGATGACGTACAATAACAACGACTGCCAACAGCAAAACAATGATACCTATTATAATTACAGCCCCTATCATAACTATGAACTATGAACTTTATAGTCGTTTCAGCTTATTGTAGAGTGTCTGTCGCGTAATGCCAAGAAGTTCTGCCGCCTGAGTGAGATTGCCATGGCAATGGTCGATCGTCCGACGGATATGATCTTTCTCCACCTCATCGAGACTGACTATCTCATTCTGCATGTCAAGTACATCCTTCAGCTTGCGCACCAATTCGTCATTATCCCAGGGTTTGATAACGAAATCGGCAGCGCCGCACTTCAGTCCTTTAACAGCCAGGTTGATATCGGCATAAGCCGTCATCAACACAATAGGTATTTGCGGATGTTGCTTACGGATGGTCCGAAGCCAGAAGAGTCCTTCACTGCCGTTGTTCACGCCTAACGTGAAATTCATATCGAGCAGTACGATATCTATCGTCTCCTGCACCATCAGTTTCAGCACCTCGTCAGGCTGTGTCGTTGTCAGCACCCGTTCGAAGATATTCCCCAGAAGATAGCGCATCGCCGTAAGAATGGATGTGTTGTCATCGACAACGAGTATGGTTCCGTATTTATTCATGATCATGTTGCTTATGGATGCAAAGGTAATGATTATACGTCAAATAATCATACGTTCAACTGTCTAATTTTTAGACAATCATTCTTCGTACGACGGCATATCCTTGCATCCTCTGACGAAAAGTCCTACATTTGCATTGTAAAACATTTCGAGTATGAGAAGATTGACGATAAGCCTATCATTATTTGTATTGCAACTGTCGTGGTGCATGGCGCAACCATGGACGATGACACAGTGCATGCAATATGCCGTGAAACACAATCATCAGGTGAAGCAGGCTGCATTGGAACTGGAGAACTACAAGACGAACCAAACAAGTGCGATCGGAAAATTTCTCCCGGCTGTGGATGCCAATATCGGGGCACAGTATAACTTCGGACGAGCCATCGACCCGGAGACCAATGGTTATACGGATGTAAACACCTATTATAACGGATACTCACTGAATATGTCACTACCTGTTTTTGACGGATTCGGCCGACTGCATGCTTTGAAAGCCGCCAAAGCCAGTGTGTTGATGGGTCATCAGGCACTGCGGCAGCAACAGGATCAAACAGCTCTCAATGTGTTGCAGGCTTTCGCCAATGCCGCTTACTACGAGGGTTTGGTCAGGATGGCTGATGAGAGAGTGCAAGAGACCACGTTATTGTTGAAACAGACACGTTTGCTGGAAGAAGTGGGGCGCAAGAGTGCCGCCGACGTGGCACAGGTGGTGTCTCAACAGGCAGAAGCCGATTATGAACTGACCCGCCAGCAAAACCTCCTGGCATCTGCCCTTCTGGAACTGAAGAAGGAGATGGCTTTTCCGTTAAGTGAAGAGTTAAGCGTGAAGAGTGAAGAATCGGTTCATGGGGACGGAACAGTTGATTCCATTCAGCAGCAGGGAGCGGTCCCGATGGTCTTGGGAGATAATCCGGAGTTACTGACAGCTCATTATCAGATACAAACATCAAAGCAAGAGTGGCAGCAGGCCCGCGCTTCCCTTTACCCCTCTCTCTCGTTGAGTGCGGGTCTGAGCACCACTTATTATCATACCCTGCACGTGCCCTCGGCATCCTCGTTCAGCAATCAGTTCAAGAACAACATGGGAGAATATATCGGGGCTACCCTGAGTATTCCTTTGTTCAACCGTCTGCAGACCCTGTCGAG
>JAFZPF010000053.1 GCA_017550455.1 Prevotella sp. | reverse complement strand
GTTCGCCAATTACGACATCGATTCATCACGCCTCGTCAAATCGATGAAAGATGTAATCGCTTCGAACATCGTTCATTTCAAATATGTCAACGGAAGGATCTTGGCACATCTGATGATTCAGACCTTCACTGGGATAACGGGAAAGCTACCATTTATTATCCTCAACCCTCTTTTCTTTACAGCTTATATTGTGCTGATCTGCCAGTTAGGGCTAAGACATATCAGTTGGCGAGGACTGTTATGGACTGTAGGGCTGGTCTTATTCCTCATGCCCAATTTCCACATGGAATATCTGTGGATGTGTGGGGCTATTAACTACCTGTGGAGCTCAGTCTTCATTTTATTATTTCTGTTGCTGTTGAGAAACACAGAACAGAAGAACACTAAGGACTATCGTTGGTGGGAACTCATACTTCTCCTCCTGTTTGCCTTTGTCACCGGTGGATTGCACGAGGGCATTACCGTCCCCCTATGCGTTGGTTTGGTTATTAACGAATTATATATATGGCATAAGAAGAAATCATTCGACCGCCATTTGCTTCGTCCATGGCTTATCCTTGCGTTTATCATTGGAGCACTCATCTGTATGGGAAGCACCATCCAACGAGCACACAACCAATATGAAAGTTTTATGGGATCTCTTCAGGAGCGTTGGGATTGTGGCATCTATATATGGAGCAAACTGCACCTCATATACCTAATGATAATCATCTTGCTCATTGCGGTATGGAGAAAGAAGGTTGGCTTTAAGGCATTTGTCAAGGAGAACATCGTTTATCTGATTACGATTGCCTGCTCAATGGGCATCGCCTTTTATACGGGCCTCAATTATGTACGCATCTCGTATGCCGCAGAACTATTCTCACTGATCCTGATTATTCAACTGGCAGATTGTTTCAAATTAAGCAGACGGATAAAAAATAGAGTAACCCTATTGTTCTTCACGATAATCATAGCTTTTTATGCAGTAGTGTTATATTACACTTGCATAAACTATAGGCAACACGTAGCTCTGACCAAACAATTAGAAAGCGGGAAACAGATCGTAACCTTCCAATATGCCGACAGTCCATCCTTCGTAAATGAACACATATGCAGAACCATTGGCATGGGTAAAGACGATGAGTTATGGTACCTTGATCCGGATATAGAGTTATGTAAGGTATATGCCACTATCTACGGTTTGGATTATATGCTGTTCATGCCTGAAACGCTTTATGAAATGCTCAACAATCATCCGGATGGCTTTGAAGAGTTTACGGATTGTGGAAATCTTCCATTCTATACGAAACGCATAGATAAGGATATGAATATCAAAGAACTACGCTATAGATTGCGTGAAGCGAAACCAGAAGAGATTCCTTTCTATTATCGTCCTTTCACTCGCTTTTGTGACAAATACAAAAAAAATAAATATTCTATAATACCTACCACCCTTCTTTATAACAACCAGTTATATCTATTCGCCCCCAAATTGAACAAGGATCTTGACAACCGACTGACTGAAATCACTATTGTCAAGAAAGAAGAGAGGAACAATTGATAATTATGCGATTGAGCGAGTGCAGAGCTAAGCTTGCTTAAGCTATGCCGAACTGACGAACGAGCGAGAGCAGAGTGAAGCTCGTTTCAACTTTGCCGAGCGAGGAGGAAGAAGACGAAGTCAATCGTGAGCATAATCGCCGAAGGCAATTGACAATTGATAATTAAGAATTAAGGATTCATGGTTGAGAAGACGACATTCTCTTGCTTTAGCATGAGGATCAGGTTTCTCAACCTTTTTTCCATGGTTAACCCACAACTACGTCGGATATAACAGGGGACCTTCCACTCCGGGTGCTCGTTAAGTGGATAGTACTCCCATGGGTGCATATAGGTTATAAAGAACCCATCATATCGCAGCGTTCTTCTTACTAACCACAAATATAACCACTGGGGCAGTACATGGTTGGAGAGCCAGAACAATGGGAAACGCAACCATGGTGTCACGGAGGCTGGAATCTGCAAGAGATCATCTTTCATAAAAGGTGTCCTTGGTTTCCGTAAGTGATTATACCGCCCCGGTATCCATGTAGGGTTGAGTGAGGCATTATACTGATAGCCTGCATCATACAGTTGTTGGTCGGAAATAGGCATCATGCGTGGCTGACGATAACCAAAGACAGGTTGTCCGGTCTGTTGTTCCAACAATTGCTTGGAATCTGCCAGATCAGTAGGTTGCATCTCCGAATGCCGCATACTATGACTGGCAATCTCATGTCCTTCATCCACCAACCGTTGAAGAATCTGAGGGGCATGGGTGGCAAAGACACCCGTCACAAAGAAGGTGGCATGGACAGATTCTTCCTTCAGGATATCCAACAGTCGTTCAGCACCCTTAGCAGATACCATGATCTGATCCTCCAAAGGGATATCCACGCCATGTTCTTGCGGCAAGTCAAACTCCTCGAAATCAAAACTCAGAAAAACCTTCTTCATGAATCCTTATTCCTCTTGCTTAGGATTGTCCAATCCCTTCTTGTCCACGACATACACCGGACGGTTCTTCACCTCTATAAAGGTCTTACCCAAATACTCTCCGATAATACCTAATGAGATGAGCTGTACTCCACCAAGGAAAAGGATCAATACCACAATCGTGGGATAACCGGCGACAGGCTCACCCCATATCAGGGTGTTTGCCAAGACAACGCACATATAGATAAATGCAACAAAGGAAACGACAAGCCCAAGTATGGTTGAGATACGCAGAGGAGCTGTGGTGAATGACAATAAACCATCGATGGCCAGACCGATCAACTGTCGGTAACTCCAAGTGGACTTACCTGCCACTCGATCTTGTGTCTCAAAGGGAACCTCTTTCTTTTGGAACCCTATCCAACAATACAATCCTTTCGTATAACGCTCTGTCTCACGCAACTGCTTCAGGGATTCTACACAGCGCCGGTCGAGCAGACGGAAATCACCCACATTCGGGAGAATCTCCACATGAGCCATCTTCTGCAATAGACGATAATATCCCATGGAGAGTTTCTTGCGTAGCCAACTCTCACGACCACGAGTCAACCGTTTGCCATATACATCATCATAACCTTCCTCCCAGGCTGCTAACAGTTGAGGAATCACTGTTGGGGGATGTTGCAAGTCGGCATCCATGATAATCACTGCATCACCACGGGCATGGTCAAACCCTGCCAGCATCGCCGCTTCCTTACCGAAGTTACGCGAAAGACTCACGAAGCAGAAACGGTTATCTTCCTGATGCATCTGCTCCAACAGACGTAAGGTATTGTCACGGCTGCCGTCGTTAATGAACAAAAACTCCCATTGATAACCGGGTTGTTCGGATATCAATTGAAGAAGAGCCTCCCTCATAAAAGGTAAAGACTCTTCTTCATTATAACAGGGTATTAAAATCGTTACTGTTTTCAATACGCTATTCATTATTCAATTACTAACTGATACAGGTTTGTCAAAGTGCCGTGCGCCTCACCGTCGAAAGTCAGTGACTGTGGGAACTTGATGACCCGTTCACGTTTTTTGTGATGACAATAGAAATCTATCTGCTCACCCGATGCCACATTGCTGTAGATACGCAATTCGAGGTAGGTGATGTTGTTCAAGGTTCTGATGATACCCTGACCACGAACCTCTCCACCACACATCGCACTGATCTCCAGGTCGTCGTTCAACTGTTCACCTTCCACCTCCACATGGGCATAGACCACCATGTCGTATTCATAATACTGGGGTTCCACCTGCCATGTCTTATAGACATTGATATAACAGGAGTCAGCCACCAATTCCGACACGGAGATCGCACGTATCATGGTTGAACCATTGCCCACGGCAGTGATCAGACCATTCTCCACCACAGCTACTTCGGGATTGGTTGACTCCCAATAGACACCCAGTCCGGTGATGGAATCGGGCGACCATACCGGGTAGAGAGAACAGGTATCACCAGCCATCATATACAGGTTGTTAGTGCTCAGATGCATCTGCACCGGGAGGATCACGTCGGGATTCTCGAACTCCAGTTCGAAAACCTCACCACAACTGGTCATCAGCAACAGGAGCAGACAGGCCATGAGGTGTTTCAAACGTAGATACACCTTATTTATATATATGGGATATCTCATTCTTCCACCTCCTTTCCTTCTTTCTCATCACTATTCTCGCCATCCTCCTTCGATCCACCGAAGAGCGGTTTCAGATTCGACTTGTCTTCCTCTTTCTTCAGTCGGAAGGTAAGCGGTTCGCATTTTCCTTCATTCTCGATCATCACGAAGTTCTTCTCCAGATTACCATCACGGGCCTCAGCAGTTACCTGAGCGACATAATGACTCTCTGTGTCAAACATCGTACGCATGATAGGAGAAGGTATCCGACAACTGGGAACCAGCAGTCCGCCACGCTGGAAGATGATGGGGTTGTATGCCAGCGCATCCTCATGTGTCTGTCCTTCCATCAGTCTGACAATCTTGATTGAATACTTGTAACGTCTGATGGTATTGCAGTTCATAGCCGGCTCTGTCCACGTAAACTGCGGGTTGTCAGCATCCAGCAAGGCAATCTCAAAGCGTCCGGGGAGCAGTCCTGCTGATGGATGCAGCAGATAAGTAGGAGTAAGGAACTGCGGAGCCTGTGCCCGATAGCAGATCTGGAACTGACAGAAGCCACTGTTCGGATTGTTCAACACATAAGGTGTTCTCAGCGACGGGTCATAGCGGTAAGCCGTGATATGTCCCATATACGTTCCTTCCGGCAGCAATGCCATGATACCGTTCGTATAATCCGTCAGGACACCACCCGACAGCGATATCTCGTTGAGGAACAGATGTGCGAACATCTGTCGGGCCTCAGCACGGGTAAGGATCTTTGTCTGATTAGGATTCAGCGTCAGTGGATGCTGTGGGAAACGGTTAGCCGGTGTCTTCATACTCATTCGGTTGTCTGGAATCACCTGCTTGAGGTCGAGTCCCAGATAGATATTCTGCACCTTATTGGTGAGATTCGTGATGCGGATATTGAAGAACTTACTGGGGTTATCCAAGTACATCATGGCCTGCGGCGGGAGTACCGGCTGTGTGGGTGATACCGTTACGAGTATCTCCTGTGCAGATGCATGGTATGCTGCAAACAGCATAACCAATGACAATATCGTTTTCATTATTTTCTCTTTCATGGCGATACTCGTTTAAAGGGTTTTGTTTTTCTTACTCATCTTCTTCTGCAGTTCTGCCAGCGAGAAAGTATACGTATAGTTCAGACTGACGTTTACATCCGATGCATTGAAATATTCTCCTTCCTCAGAGATATTCACATCGTAGTATTTGTTCAGTCCGGCACCCAAAGAGAAGTTATGAACCTTGGCAACCACATATCCGATATTTAAATCAGCACCGACAGAGGAGTTACGCTTCTGTCCGGTGATGGAGTTATTCACGAAGTTGATGTTTGCCGATGCCGTCAGGTTATCGTTCTTCAGGAAGGCGCGCCCCGCACCTATCGACACCATGTCGGTGGTATAACGGGTGCCGTAGCCTTTCGACGTCTGATGACTGAAAGAGGTAGAGAACACCGTCTCGATGGATTTCACTGTCATGTCATAAGCCAGACCGGCAGAGAGTGTGGTCACATCGCTCTGTCCTTCCGAGAACTTATTCAGGTCCTTATTCGTGGTAAAGCTTCCTGCGAAGACCATAGAATGGTTCAGTGTCTCAGTATCTATCTCATACTGCGGTTTCACCGTGACGCTGTGCATGATACGGTCCACCTTCGTGGTGTCGTTCACCTTTAAAGTGCCGTCGCCCTGTACCTGGCGATAGCCGTTATAACCAACCGTCAGACTCAAGTTCTCCACAATATTGGTAGATGCCTCTGCAGCATATACGAAAGCACGGGTGGTGTAGATCTGATCATTCGTCAGGTTGTCTTCCTGAGCTGAGATCTGTCCGGTCAGTGATATCTTATTGAATAAAGCGGTAGCCATCGACAATCCCACACTCTGATAGTTGTTCGACAGGTTCATCACACCCAGACTCTTATAATCCGGCTGTACCATGCGGTAGAACAACATCGCATTGAGGTTGTTGAACGTAAAGTTGGCACTTACATCACCGGCAAAGCGCATCAGTGAACTGTACTTCGCATCGAAGATATCATCATACTTCGAGATACTCTCCACCTCAATCTTCTGAGCATCCAGATCGGTAGAGAAAGCAGAGGTGGCAGCATTAGCTGAGAAGCTCAGCCATTTGGTAGCGGTCACGACAGCACGGATACCGGCCACGAGATTCTCCTGAGGATCCACATACTCTCGCCATTCATCACGCAACGAACTGTGTTTGTCACGAGCCTTGAACAGGTAAAGCTCCACGTAGTTCTTGTCTGACCCATAACCGGCTTTCAAACCCCATCCGATACGTTTGTATTGCGGATAGCGGGGTTCTCCACTGTAGGGGTCATCGTTGATGGCTCTGTTCAGCACCCCGTAGAAGGCTCCGAAACGGAATCCCTTCTGCTGTTGATACTGTAATCCGACACCTTCGAACGACATGTCAAAGGTATAGTCGTTGAAAGGCATCACGCTCTGACCGATATATCCCGTCCAGTCTTTATACTGTGGATTCAGGCTGAACAAGAAATGCGGATGACTGAAGCTTTTGTCACGATTGGCATAATACAGTGTGAACGGCATGGTCAGTCCGCGTAGTTGCATCTTCATCTTAGCTGTCAGGGTATTGCTCATCGGTGAGGCATAGCCATCGCCCACCGATGAGTGGTAGTAGGTGTTCTGCGAGGCAATGGCACCCGTCATGATCAACGGATTACTATGTGCCAAGTCGGACACTTCCTGTGCAAGCACCACTCCCCCTAACCCTCTCCCGGTAAGGAGAGGAATAAGGGTTAGCCCAACTACGATGATTCTTTTATAATATTGTTTCACCATAAGTTGAATGGTTTTGCCTAGTTCGTACTAAGCACGTTAATACTATTTTGTTGTCTTGACAGTCTTGCCGTCAGGCATGCGAACGATGCGTACGCCCTTCTGTGGAGTATTGACTGGCATCTCCACACCTCTGAGGTTCCAGCTCTTGGCACCCTTCAGGAACTCTGCACGGAGATTGTCGATACCGGTAGCACCACTGTTGATGTTCAACATGAATGGATTATCCATACTACCCACATTCTGTTGCAGTGCAATGCTCTCAGCGATACGGAAAGCATCTCCTGTAGCCTCGTTGCGAGCGATGAAGTTAACCAGTTCACCGGCATTGCCGTGTACGGTGATGAACAACAGACCGTCAACGAAAGTACCTTCTCCACGGCACTCATCACCGACATAGGCTCCTACGGTATAATCCTGCAGGTTCTCTACACCGGCAATCTTAGCTACCATACTCAGGTTGCCGTCAAACTCTGAATCGTCGTAAGTCCATGTAGAGCGCTTTGCTCCTGCTGTGGCATTCTGCTGTGGCAACGTACTCTCAGCAACATAGTTGAAGCCTCCTGTACCATTGGTAAAGAGCAGGTAACCCTCTCCGCCACGTAACAGACTGAGCGTACCGGTCCATCTGCCACCGGAATATTCTGCGAAACCGTCATTCTTCGAAACGATACGGTCGCCATTGCTGAAGTTACCTGTCAGCACATCGGATAGACGACGGTCGTAGAAATAAGGATTGGCTATCCAATTCCATCCCTGCCTGAGCGATACCGAACCACCATTCAGGTTCACCTCACAGTCAGACAATGTCGCAGTGAATCCTTTGGCCATCTTCACTTTGTAGCACTCACTCTTATTCAGACCACTCTCATAAAGAGTTCCGAAAGGCCCATATTGAGAATCGTAATAAAGCAGTTTGTCCTGAGAACGTATCTCTGTCAGGCTTTCTCCTCCGAACACATCCGTGATAAACTCTGTACCAACCGTTGTATAAGGCAGAGAGATCCACTGCCAACCAGTTGTGAAGGGGAACGGCATCATTACCTCCATCTCTTCCTCAGCCAACGGTTCTCCATCATAGCTGACAGTGACAAGAGCCTTACCCGGTAATGCCGGGGTAATACGGAAGGTCTTGCCATCACCCTGACTGGTAACATCAGCGAAGGTCCAGCCTCGTGGTAAATCCTCTGATGTACTCACCGTGACAGTGACCTTATCCGCATCGATTTCAGCATCCTCAGGGATAGGTATGACAGTGATAGCAGATGTCTCACCACGCTTAGCTTCATCTATCTGAATGGTGAAACCTTCAAGTCCCTGAATGACATTGATAGTGAACTCCCCAGATGCAATAGCGTTGGGATACTCCGGTCTGAAGTCAGCACGTTGTCCGTTATAATCTGTATATAACAGGTTAACAGTAATGTAAGAGGTTCCAGGTCTCTTTACTTTTGCATCTACAAAGATGCCGTTATCGGATAACATGCTTCCCTCCGTATTGACAGTACTGGTATCCGTGGAATTGATAAAACCGCTTTCTATGCTTTCATAACCCTCCGGTCCGATTTCAAAATTCTCTCTGACGAGATCGGAGATATCCAAGACACCAGAGATATACTCTACGTTGATCTCCTGACTTTTAACAGTGACCGTCCTTGCGGGATTAAACACCTGAACAGGTATTTCATATAATACATCAGGATTATCGACAGAGGTGACAACCAATGTGGTACCACCAGACTTGAGCGCTGTCATGGTGGTGCCTTCGACACTGACAACACGTGAATCATCAGAACTCCATGTCACCTCCTTATTAGTGGCATCATCTGGAAGAACCTTCACGATAGGTGTGACACGGGGACCTATATCATCACCCACGTTAGCAAACACAGCATCAACAGGGTATTCCAATTCGATTCCCTCTACAGGAACCACCACCGTGACATTGAGAACCGCACTCAGACGAACGTTTCCTTCTTCGTCCATGATACGTGCTGTCATCGTGGTTTCTCCACCGGCGATAGGTATGTACATCATGGCAGCACTGCCTTCAGATTCTCCGGTTTTAATGATCGTCTGATCACCAATCACCCACTTCAACTCATCGCTGTAATTCTCGGGCTCAATGAGCAGACAGTCGTTGATAATTCTTGTCAGTTCTTCCGCATCATTCTTAAAGACCGTCACGCCATCCTTATACTCATCCTTGATGGCCATACTGGTGGCAGGGTTGGTGATAATGAGCGTTGTGGATGTAATGGGTTCACCATTGCCATCCATCAAACTTAAAGTTATACCACCTGTCACCTCCAATGCCGTGAGCACATCGTTTTCATCGATGCTTGCCTCCGTGGGAGCTGCAGGTTGAGCTTGTTCTCCAATCACCCAAGGAAGTTTTCCTTCCGGCAATGACGCGCCCTCCGGATAGACGGTGAGAAGCTCACGCAGATTGACGGTGTCTCCCACCTTCATTTTAATAACCTCTGGTAATACCATTTCGACTGCAGCGTCAAGCGACAATTGGAAAAGATTACTGAGCTCTCCTATCGTTCCATCTGAAGCCCATGTAACAGTTGACTGTGGTGCCAGCGGATACGCTGTCTTGGTTTCATTAACATATACCTTAAAGGTAACCTCCTTACCCGTATCCTGCTCAATGTCTCCCCACACACGAATAGGGAAATAAGAATAACCGGTAGTTGCATCTTCAGTAAAACGCGCAATTCCACGGCACTCATCACCGATAAATGCTCCAATCCGGTAGGTACTCTGATCATAATCCAGATTGGAATTCAATGTCGCATAGATCACGTAAGAGTCGTGATAGTTATCAGTATTCGTGCTCCATTGTGCCTTGATGCCGAGTGACGACATCAACAGAAATAAAAGAATGTAGTACTTTTTCATACGCTATATGTATTGATTATAGTTACAAAATGATTGATTCCTCAAATTTGGTCATATTATCCACAAATATAGCAAATAATAGAATACAATCAAAACTTTTCTCTTAATATTTTTAATATTTAACACACACACGTTAAAATAAATGCAATAATATACACATCACTCTTATTTTTGGATTTGTAGTGTGAGTTACCGAGTTACCAGTTACCATTTTTTCTCTCTTTTCTATGATAGATTCGTACAGTCTTTATTAATAAAAGTCGACTAATTGATACTTGATTAGTTGACTAATTGATACTTGATTAGTTGACTAATTGATACTTGATTAGTTGACTAATTGATACTTGATTAGTTGACTTTTGAGTACTAATAGTCGACTAATCGGTACCCAATTAGTCTGGTACTGGTAATTAAAAGTCGGGAAGGTGATACCATCGGACTGAAAGAAAGGGTGTAACGGAGTGAATTCGTAGTTGTTTTTGTAATTTCATTTCATTATTTGCCATTTTTTCATAAAAAATATTTACTTTTGAAGGCAGGAAAAAGAAAGACTATGAATGAACTGTTAACCCAAGTCAATGGTATCCTCTGGGGATATATCCTGATAGCTACACTGATAGCATGCAACCTGGTGGCTATCATCGTCTTAGGGAAATATGCCTTCCGGCTACTGGATGACTATAGACAACAGAAGCGCCGTGGTATCAAAGAACCCACTTTCCACCGTAGTCAGCTACCGGAGATAGAGAAAGACGTGGAGTGTTGGGATTAAACATTATCCATTCACATCCCTATGCTGCATCGTGCTGGCTATCTTGTCAGCATTCATACTACGTGCACTGGCATCAAAGATATCCTTATAGACACCTCCCTGACGATACACCTCCGAAGGCTCACCACTCTGTACTACCCTACCCTCCTGCAACACATAAATCTGTTCTGCATCGATAATCTGTCCGATATTATGTGAGATGATGATAACCGTACGCCCAGCCTTGATGGCATCGATACTCGCCTTGATCTGTTCGGTGGCAATGGCATCCAGACTGGCAGTGGGTTCGTCAAGGAAGATAATGGGTGGGTTCTTGATGAACATACGGGCGATGGCGATACGTTGCTGCTGACCGCCGGAAAGCTGAAGGGCAAGGGTATTGAAGCCGTTTGGTAATGCCATGATCTGATCATAGATATATGCTTGTCGGGCGGCACGCACCACATCCCCATGGGTTGCCTGTGGATTACCGTATTTGATATTATCCTCTATAGTCCCATCGAAGATATGATTCTTCTGCAAGACCAATCCCACATGCTCACGCAACCACTGGGTATCCCAGTCAGCTAAATCCACGCCATCGAGCTTGATAAATCCCCGTTGTGGATGGTAGAACTTATCCAGCAGGTTCACCACCGTACTCTTGCCGGCTCCACTCAATCCCACAAGGGCCGTGATCTTTCCGGCAGGGATATGCATCGACACATCGAAAAGGGCTTGTGTGCCATTGGAATAGGTGAAGTCGACATTTTGTAATTCGAAATCTCCCTTGACAGTCTCGGGACGGTATTTCCCACTATCCTCCACCTCTCCGTCGGCATGCAGGATTCCGAAGAATCCCTCTGCATAGATCAGCGCATCGTTCATATCATCGTAGATACGATGCAACTGTCGGATGGGAGCACTCACATTGGCAAACAGCATCACATGATACATGATCTTTCCAATGGTCATCCCCGGGTATTCGATCAAGACAAGATAAGCCGTAAGGATGATGATCAGCACAGTACCTATCTGCTCCAGAAAACTCTTCAGTCCGTTGAAGAAATAACTCTGTTTGCGGGTGGACAACTGTAAATCGGTCATATTACGTTGTAGCTCTGCCTGTCGGTTGGCTTCTATCTCCTCCCGGTTGAAGGATTTAATGACCGTAATACTCTCGATGATGTTCAGGATCCCCTGGCTGACCGCCTGATGCCCGCCGAAGATGCCACGTCGCCCACCCTTCATACGCTGAGCCTGCAGGTAGGTGACATAGAAATAGACGGGAACGATACAGAGTGCTACAATACCTACATAGACATTCGCCATGAACATCAGCACTAAGGCTAAGATAGCACTGGTGAACAGCGGGAGAATCTCTATGAAGAAATTGTTCACCGTATTGGAAAGACTCATGATACCACGGTCGATACGCGACTGCAGCTTACCCGTCTCATTACCTTCCTGAGTAAAGAATGCCATGCGGAAGGAGAGCATCCGCTCGACAACGGCCAGCGACAGATCACGACTGACTAAGATACGCATGCGCTCACCGTAATATCTTTGAAAGAAAGTGACAAAAGCACCGATCACCTCCTTACCTAAGAGGATGATGCTGATAGTGGTGAGGATCTTCACAGCACTGCTCCACAAGAACGGAGACTCCTGTATCAAAGCATTGATAGCATCGACGGCCCGGTCGAGCACCACGGCATTCACCTGTGCCATCAGTGAACTTACCACCGTAAAGATCAACGTGATACCGATCAGCCATTTGTAAGGAAGTACAAACGGCCATATATTCTTCAGCAAGTCCCAGATATTCATCTTGGCGGCTGTATTCGCATTTTTCTGTTCTGTTTTCAAAATATGCAGTTATTATAAATGGTAATCAATAATATTATCTCTGCAAATGTAATAATATTTCTGCAAACAACAAAATAAACACGACAATACCACCTTTCCCAAAGAAAAGAATCCTACTTATTCTTCTTATAACTGATTACTGCCCATATTGCCATCAAGGAAGAAAGCACGGTAAGAGCACCCAACTGATGGGCAATACTCAGGAAATCACCTCCACGTACAAAGACCGTGCGTATCGCATCGATGAAATAACTCATGGGATTGACATAGGTAGTGGCATAAGCCCACGACGGCATGGAGCGAGAGGGGGTAAAGAGTCCGCTGAGCAACAACAGACACACTACGAAAAACCACATGACAAAGATGGCTTGCTGCATGGTGTCTGAATAGTTG
>JAFZPF010000052.1 GCA_017550455.1 Prevotella sp. | reverse complement strand
TGCTGTCGAGGAAGTAGTTGTTAGCGAAGTAGAATACAGTCTCAGTGGCTGTAGAAGCATTCGCAATCTCCTTACCTGTATAGGTACCCGTATGCGTGAAGTTGTAGGTTGTTCCCTCGAATGTACCAGTGGATGTCTCGTTTGTAAAGACACCGTTAGCTGCTTTCGGAGTAGCCTTTACCAGCGAACCGTTAACGTGTGCTATGAAGCCGTCCTCACCAGCGTTCTCCAATGTCACGATGTACGGGGTGTTAGCAGCACTCTTCTCAGTAATGTTGGTGAAGTAACCCTCTCCATAGAAGTCCGTCTTGCTGCCTGCTACCTTTGCCAATGCATTGCTGCTGTTCATGGTTGATAGTGTGAACGGAGTTCCTTGACCGTCATTATTGGTATGTAAACCGTCTTTATCCACGTTGATCTCGAACGGCAGTACGATTGTTGCATGCAAGATCGGATTGTACTCCGGATTGGTGATCGTACGCTCATACACGGCCATCTTAGCAGCATCCACCTGGATGTCGTAAGGAGCATAGAACGGATAGCGATCAGTGATTACGATATTGTTAGCGCCACGGAAACTTGGAGTCTGTCCGTATTGTGAAATCGTATTGTAAGCAACGTTATCAGAACTTGGTTTTGAACCGTAAGGCATATAAATCAATGAATTCTGGTCAAGTTCTGCCATAAGCTCACTTACACCGTGAGTGGTCGTTCCTGACTGATTCTCCACAATACTCATCAGATCACTACCATCGATATACAGGATCTGATCCATAGTCTTCGGAGCATTTTCACCTGTAGCATCGAGTCCCTGAACTGCAGGCTGGGCTGGTGTACTTCCCTGGGCTGCTACGGCTGGAAGTCCATTCTCAATAGTATTGAGAATTTGCGAAACAGTCAGGTAGCCACTATGTGTGCCCTGATCATCCGTAACTTTCTCAGTAGTCAGCTTCAAACCCCACTTGGCATCACGCTTGATATCTGTTGTATTGGCACTATAGAAGGTCTCATCATATATCTTTTCCCATGTAAAGATAGGTCTGTAGGTCTTCTTTTTCATATCTATTGTCATCTCGTAGTATGCATAATAGACATGCTGGGTAGCCGTTGTTGGAGCGATGTTGTAACGCGTCTCATCACAGGTGAACAGATAAGCTGTACGTTCTGTACCGGCAGTCATTTCAGCCTGAGTGTAGATGAAGTCATTGAATGATCCATTAACTTTGGATGCATAGAGAGCTTTGGAGAATGGGTATTCCTCGTATTCAGTACCAGTAGTACTAGTTGCTGTTGCGGCATTGTTGAAAGTAAATTTCTTGTCACCTGGCTTCAAACAAGCAATTTTAGTGGTGTACTCAGCACTCTCACTACGATTATACACATTAGCATTCGTATCTCCGTATGTTGAACCTACAAAGAAGTAACGGGCATGATCCGTTGATGAGGTTTCGTTATAATATGTATTATCACCATATTGACTATACAGATTCTCGAAGGTGAACTTGGCAGGTGCAACGAAATCTTCCGGTACATAGAAGGTGAATTTACCACCACGTACAGAGAAGTCGGTAGAATTGAACTGTTGTGTCAGTTTACCGCCATTTCCACTGTTTTCCTGGCATACGATATCAAGACGGTCGATATAAGGATCAAGAGCCTGCATGATAATACTACCCTTGACAAGACCTGTGCCAATCACAGCAATCTTAACGGCATCATTATTTAAACCATCGATAGATACTGTTTTGGTTGAACCATTTATCGTTTCTTTCTTTTCCACCTTAGTACCGGTCTTGTCATAGATTAAGAAAGTATAACTACCGATATTCTCTGAGAATGCGTGTGACAACTCAGTGTAAGTTGATCTACGATTGCTATTATTCGTCATTACAGCAGTTCGGGTGATGTTTCCATTATATGTAGTTTCATTCCAACCTATATAATAGCTAGTATTACTTTTTCTGCGAATCTGCTTTACACCGTTATTAGTAACAATCTCAAAAGTACCCCTACTTGCACTTGGCTTCGTAGTTGTTACGCTTAGAGTAGTACTAGTATTACCACTTCCTGTTTGTAGATAGTATTGACCATTATAGATATATCCATCATCGTCAATTCTCCACTCGGACTGATAATTCCAGTTATATGCAATTGCACCGTTATATAAGTTCAGACCATATGTACCATTTTGATCTGCACTATGCCCTGTTGATTCATATTGGATTTTGAATACTGCCGGGTATTTAACATTACCGCCGGTACACTCGAATGATGCACCTATAATACGATATCCGATAGGATTCTTATGAGCATTCGCAGAAGCACTGTTCACAGCCCATATAGGAGACTCAATGAAATAGATGGCGGTATCCCCTTTCATGTTATTGTGCTTACTCACATCAAGCTTAAAGTGGTCACCAGCCTGAGAAATAGATCCTGACTGATATTTTACGATATCACCGGCTGTTCCGTCAAATCCGTTATCACTTACAGTTTCTACTGAGCCTCTCTCATATAAGATAAGGTTGGCATTCATGTCATGAATAGTACCGTTGTAGCTGACACGTCCCCCAGTACTAACTTCTTGACCATTTATATTATATCGTTTAAGTTCACCATAGTCCATCTTACTGGTAGTGAAGGGGATATCTACGGCACTTCTTTCTGTTACATTCGGAGCCGGAATCAAAGGCGTGTAATTATTCTCTGCCGTGAAATAGAACTCCACATGGTCAAGCTGAATGAATGCACGACCATTAGCAGCTCCATTATATAGCATGAAATATAACACATTTTCCATGTCAGCAGCAGTATTGCTAGTACGGGCTATGGTGTACTGTGTTGTACTATTTTGGCCAATACCACCACGATAGGTTGTAATGTTTTGTTCGGTAGTATTAGTGGTACTCGTGTAGGTAAATGCATCATTGGTCTCACCGAAAGATATATTTCCATTGTAATTATTTACGCCTCCAGATGCTCCATTTGGACTACTAATCCTATGGAAAGTGATAGTATAACCCGTAAAACGGTAGCCTTTCGGGAGGGATACTGTTAAGTAGGTATTTAAATAATTACCTTTTCCAATCTGGAGACTTTTACCATCAGCACTTGCAAAGATATCATTTGCAGGTCTCGCCAACTGTCCATCTTCATCAGTTCCAGAGTTATTATCACTGTCACCAGTAGTGAGGGTCAGTGAAAGTTGCTCATGTTTCCATGTGGCAAAGCCATTCCAACCAAAGAAAGTATCTTCCTGGCCCGCTTTCAAGGCTGGCAGCATGTTACCGTTACCTGGATGTACGGTCACATTCTGTGCAAACACATTGCTCACTCCCATCACTAAGAGGGCGAGCATCATAAAAAGTTTTGCTTTTTTCATTTTCATTTGTTCTTTTTATTGTTATATTATGTTAATCTTTTTTACAAATATCCAGTAGATAAAGTGTCTAAAGTATGATGTTTTCTAGTTCATCATTAGTGCCATTTTAGCTGAATGTGAATAAAACTTAACGTACTCTTTTGTTTTATAAAGTAGTATATATGCTTTTTATAACGTATTGTATATCAATTAGTTACACAAAAATCATGTCTCCTAAATTACGCCCATATAAGAAAATTTTTCCCAAAGTTTTTGTCTTCGGAACTTTTTCTCATCAGAGTAGCCTCGGTTTCCCTCGACCATCGGTAGGTGTTGATAGACACCTCCTTAGCTCTATTGCCCATTTGAATGCTGAATGCTCAGCTTTTGTTTGGACACATCACGTCACTATATAATCAGTTGCAAAGGTAAGTAGTTTTTTAATAACTTGCAAATATTTCGAGTACTTTTTTATATATTTTTTCGTATTACATACAATAAAATAGGTAAAAGATGCGTTTAGTTGTCTTTTCGCTATTTATGTCCTATGTTTCCGGTGTATGGTGTTGGGGAGTATATGATATAAAGGTATTGGCAAGATTTTCTAGAGTACTTAAGGGATGGCTTTTGCAAGCTCATTTAAGTAAATATATGAAACCTATTACTTAAATATCATATTTATTTGTTTTTAATTATCAATTTAATTTGGAAGTTCAAAATAAATGTCGTACTTTTGCATCACCAGAACCCGCCAAGCCTCTCAACGATGCTCAAATGTGCGGGTCGTTTTATTAATAATAATACTATGGAAATAAAAGTCACTTTTTCAAAGGAATATATGTATCCGTCTGATCTGGTTCTGTTGTTACAGAAACGAGGGTTGATAATTGAAGATACTACCAAGGCTAAAAGCTATCTACAACACATTGGTTATTATCGTTTGTCAGCATATATGCATCCTTTCTTGCAGATTCCTAAAAGCCACCATTCTTTTAAGCCAGGTACTTCCTTTAGAAATATCATGATACTTTATCGGTTTGACAAAAAACTTCGTTTGCTAATATTTAATGAAATAGAAAAGATAGAAGTAGCCGTACGTAGTGCTATAGTCAATAGTGGATGTGAGATAACAGGCAATCCCTTCTGGATATTGGATAAACAGAATTTCATTAACCTCACCAAGCATCGTCAGATGATACGATTGATTGACGAGGAGTTTCGTCGTTCCCGTGAAGACTTTATCGTTCATTTCAAAAGGACTTATACTGATAATTATCCGCCAGCATGGATTTTGTGTGAAATACTACCATTTGGTGTTCTAACAAATCTTTATAGTAACATCAGAAACATGCAACTAAAGAAAGCGGTGGCCCATACATTTTCACTTCAGGTTGCTCCTTTTATTTCTTGGCTAACCATTGTGACGCTAACACGAAACTCCTGTTGTCACCATGCCCGAGTATGGAATAAGCAGAATAGTATTCTTCCAATGGTTCCCAAACGTATGCAGCAACCTTGGATAACATTGCCTACCGACATGCTTCGTATTTATTTCGATTTGTGTATTATTAAATATTTCCTGAACATTATATCTCCTCAGAATGATATGACTGATAAGCTAAAGAAACTGCTGACAACCTTTCCAGAAGTAGATATTGCAGCGATGGGATTTCCATCCGATTGGTTGAAAGAACCTCTTTGGAATCATTAATCTAATAAAAACCAAAACACTGTTTTGGAAAAGAGTCAACAACGATTACCCATCTCGGATTCGGTAAACAATGGTTGTTCTATCCTATAGCCTTTCTATGGTCAGGGTCTGGTCGCAGTATTCTTTTACGGCGGGACGGTGAGTGATGAAGATGATCGTTTTGTTATGATTACCAATGATTTGCTGAAGCAGTTGACGCTCTGTCTCCGGGTCGAGCGCACTGGTGGACTCGTCGAAGATCAGGATATCACCGTCACGCAGCAGAGCACGTGCGATGGCGATACGCTGTGCTTGTCCTTCGCTCAGTCCGACGCCCTCCTCCGCACATTTCGTGTCGAGCTGTTCGGGCAGTTCTTTAACGAAGTCGGCACATGCTAACCGGAGCACTTCCCACATCTCCTCATCTGTGGCCGTTACCTTTCCCAGTCGTAGGTTCTCCCGGATGGTTCCACTCAGCAGCGTATTTCCCTGCGGGACATACACCAGGTTACAACGGAGGCGGGATGACAGTTGCCGTTCTTCCACCTTATTATATATAATAGCACGTCCGGCAATCGGTCGGATCAGTGAGAGGATCATCCTCACGATGGTGGTCTTTCCCGCTCCCGTCTCACCGAGCACTGCTGTGCAGGAGCCCGGACGGAAGTCGTACGAGAGGTTGTCCAGCACCAGTCCCTCCTGCTCATTATACATATAACTGACATTCTCCAGTCGTATGCCGCAAGGACCTTTCATACGTATCGGTTCCCCCTGTTCTTCAAGTGGATTTTCCTCTAACTCCATCAGGCGCTCCGCGGCGGTGAAAACGCCCACGAAGGCCGGGACTAAGCGGGTCAACGACCGGGCCGGACCCTGTATTCTGTTAACCAGTTGGAGGAATGCTGTCATGCCGCCGAACGACAGGGTATGGTTGTACATACGCATGGCGCTCCACAGGAAAGCGATGAGATACCCTAAGGAGAATCCCGCATTGAGAATAAGGTTGCTGAACACCGAGAAACGGGTACGGCGAACCACATGCTGACGCAGTTCACTCTGTGTATTCTCAAGCTTGTCCACCATCATGTCATCGCTCTCTAAAGTCTTGATAACCATTCGATTCTGAATGGTCTCCTGCAAGACGCTCTGCACACGGGAATCGCTGTTACGCACCTGTCGTGTGAGTTGTCGCATCTTCCCGACATACAGTTTGCTGACTATGATAAAAAGAGGTAACATGATGATGATGATCAACGCGAGCAACTTATCCATGGAGAAAAGGTAACAGAAGGCGCCGATAAAGAGCATGAGCACCGACAGTGTTCCGGGTATTGTCTCGGTGATGAACACCACAACACTGTTCACATCTTTCTCCAGTCGGTTGATGACATCACCGCTATGCAGTCGTTCTTTTCCCTGCCACTCACTGTGGAGAATCCGGTTGAGCATCTGCTGCTGCATCTTGTTTTGTGCTTTCACTCCCAGGATGTTACGCACCCACACGCTGGAGATACTGATGGCGAAACTGCAGAGAATCAGAAGTCCCATATACCCTACAGCCCAGTAGAGAGAACCGGCAGTGGCGTGCGAGGCTACATCGATGGCATTTTGCACAGCCCACACCTGTGCCAGGCTGATGGCGACATCAGCCAGACCGAGTGCGGCGTTGATGCCTGCCTGCAACCTGTTGCCGCGACTGGTCTGCCACAGCCACCGGAGGATTGTTCCGGCGTTGTAGCGATAGTCGGGTATGTTTAAAATGGTTTTTATCTTCATATTTATATGTTCTTTTTTCACGTTCTTTTTCTCTGTACCGCCAGAGAAAAAGCAACCAAAAAGAGAGCTCGTTGCACGCTTCGAGTCAGAACAGATTACGATTC
>JAFZPF010000051.1 GCA_017550455.1 Prevotella sp. | reverse complement strand
GTCTGACATTTCAATGTCAGTGTCTTGTCGGATGTCTATCTACTTAGTAATCAGGCGATATGCCTTGCTTCTGTCTGATTCGATTTTTAGATTGGAAGAATGTTCTATGACGGGTTTTAGTCTTCGAATCATGGTGTACAGAGTTTCACTGGCATCGGGTTTCTTGGGCCATAAAGCGTCGCAGATCTCTTTTTTTGTCAGTGAATGTGTCGGTGATTGGAAGAACATTTCCAAAAGTTGGTGTTGCATGGGAGTGAACTGAACCATAAAACCATCAGCACTGTAGAAACGATGATCTGTTTTTGAGTATGTCAAGCCCCCGAAGCTATTCCTTTTTGTTAGAGTATGTTGAGGATGCTCTACAATAATTAGACGACGTCGATACCATACGAACATAGTCCAGAACCCCGTCAGCAACCAAAGGATAAGAGCTGGTCTTTGGTCAGACAGACGAAAGATAGTGGCTTCAGAACAATGTGCGTAAGCCTTGAACTTCTGTCCGCTGGTATCCACAGCCAATATTGCCTTACCCCGCAGTTCTGCTATCTGCAGATAGTTGTTGAATGTCTGAATAGTATCCTGGCTGATCACATCACTCTCCTGTTCGTCCAAAGCAAGGGCAAGTGCTCTGTCCATATCTTCATTTACTATTCTACTCGTAGTCCTGTAGCTGCCAATGCTGGTAAAACTTGATGCTATGATCATTAAGAATAGCACGATAACTGCATGTTGCTGTTTCATAAGTTCAACTTTGATATTTCATGCAAAGTTATAGAATTAACGGGAAAGATGCAAAAGCTTTTGCATCTTTTAAACTTCATCCCTTTCTGAATTCTGCCGGTGTCATGCCAGTTAACCGTTTGAAATATTTGCTGAAAAACGCTGGGTTGGGGAAGTTCATCTCATCAGCAATCTGTGCAACGGTCTTGTCTGTATGCCGCAGTTCCGCTTTGATTCTAGTGACGAGGGCTCGGTCAATCCACTCTTTGGCTGTTGTGCCGCTGGTCTGTCGGATGACAGTGCCGAGATATCGTTCTGTTAGACACATATGGGAAGCATAGAAAGCTATCTGGTGCTCATGGGTGGCATATCGGTTGACAAGATAAATAAACCGGTCGAAGATGGTTTGTTCTCTGCTTTGTGAGTTTTGCAGGTGTTGTGTGTACTGTCGGAAGACATAGTCGTAATGATGCATCTGTGCGGCGATGAGGCTGGCCACCACTTGTTGACTGTAGTCTTTCTGATGTACGACATGCCAGAGGGTGTCAAGAATATGATGGGCAGTATGAAGATCTGTCTCATTACCCGGGAGTTGAAAGTCACGCACTTGTCCGTTGAAAGCCTGTGGCAACTGTCCGAGGGCGAAAGGTAATGGAAAATCTGTCGTTATGGCGAATCCAAAGATTTCAAAATCAGGAGAGATGCTGACAGGACTGATAATAGAACCTGGTCCAAGATAAATGAGCATACCGGCTTTTATGTATTTATCAACGAGGTTGAAATTGATGTATGCCTCCCCCTTCAGTACAATACCCATACGATGATCATCGATAATAAAAGGGGGATCTTGTCTTAGAATGAGTTTGAAAATATCGGATGTACCGTGGAGCACAATCAAATGGTCATCGATAAATAACTGTTTACGTATCTCGGCAATCTGTGGTTCGAAGATGTCTCGTATACGTAAAAGATTCATTAAATGGGGTTTTCTACTCATGTGCTAATTATCTTTAATCCGATACAAAGATAATATAATCTTCTCATATTCCTACCTTTTCGTTGGAGAATCGAACAAAAAGAACATTATTTCATAAATAAAGGTAATAGATAATGAAGATTTTTATCGTAACTTTGCATCGACAGTTGAATATTTTTTTCAGTTTAAAAGAATAACTTATGAAGAAACTGGGATTATGGATATTATTGCTCCCTTTGTCAGTCTGTGCCCAGACATTAGAAGAATGCCAGACAGCAGCAGAGAAAAACTTTCCTTTGATACAACAGTATGACCTGATCAGCAAAACCACCTCTTTGACCGTGTCGAACATTCAAAAAGGGTGGTTGCCACAGGTTTCAGCCATTGCACAGGCTACCTATCAGAGTGATGTGCCATCGTGGCCGGAGCAGATGCAGTCGGTTTATCAACAGATGGGACTTGATATGAAGGGCTTGAAAAGAGATCAATATAAGATAGGGGTAGATGTCAATCAGGTTATCTATGACGGAGGAGTGATTCAGAGTCAGAAAGAGTTAGCTCAGCGTCAAGGGGCTGTCCAGGAAGCTCAGACAGCCGTTACCTTATATCAGGTACGTCAACGTGTGAATGAGATGTACTTTGCCTTGCTGTTACTCAACGAACAGATACTGTTGAATAACGATTTACAGGAGTTGCTTAATGCCAATGAGAAAAAACTCTCTTCGATGTTTAAACGAGGCACTGCTGCTGAGAGCGATTATTTTTCCGTAAAGGCAGAACGGCTGAAGGTCATCCAGCAAGCCACGAATATGGAGGCGCAGAAGCGTACGTTACAGATGATGCTCAGCACCTTCTGCGGTCTGGAGGTGAAAGAACCCGTAAAACCGGCAGCTATGGAGGTTGGTACTATGGGCAGTCGTCCGGAGCTTCGACTTGTCGATGCCCAACTCTCATTGGCTGACGCACAGGAGAAGATGTTGTCTGCCTCGCTGAAACCTAAGTTCTCTGTTTTCGCTTCCGGCTATTACGGCTACCCCGGATATAATATGTTCCAGGATATGATGAGTCGTTCCTGGTCTTTGAACGGTATGATAGGAGCACGTCTGACGTGGAATATCGGTGCTCTTTATACGCATAAAAACGATAAGGAAAAGATCCTCTTACAGCGTGAGTTAGCAGAAAACAGTCGTGAAGTATTCTTGTTCAACAATCGTTTGGAACAGTTACAACAGAATGAGGATATCAATCGTTACCGTCAACTGATGGCGGCAGATGAGGAGATTCTTTCCTTACGGTCTTCTGTCCGTAAAGCAGCAGAGTCCAAACTCGCTCATGGCATTATCGATGTAAATGATTTGGTCAAGGAGATCAATGGTGAGAATGCGGCACGCGTACAGCGGACGGTTCACGAGATAGAAATGCTGAAAGAGATATACGATTTAAAATATGCAACAAACAATTAATCCCAATATGAAAAAGATGATTATAGCAGG
>JAFZPF010000050.1 GCA_017550455.1 Prevotella sp. | reverse complement strand
CGGAGCAGCGTGGTGGTACCGCCAATGTGACCGTTATCGTGAGCGATGACCGTATCTCATCACCGATCCTCAGTAAATATGACATCGCTATCGTATTGAATCAGCCTTCACTCGATAAGTTCTTACCGAAGATCAAACCGGGTGGTATCCTGATATACGACAGTTATGGTATCATCAACCCACCTCAGCGTGACGATATCAATGTATATTGTATCAATGCGATGGACAAGGCTGCTGAGATGAAGAACTCTAAGGTTTTCAACATGATCATTCTTGGTGGACTCCTTCAGGTGTGTCCGGTTGTCAGCGACAAGGGTGTGGAGAAAGCTTTGTTTAAGACACTGCCTGAGCGTCACCATGGACTGATACCTCTGAACATGGAGGCCATCAAGGCAGGTAGAGAGATTATTACAAAGTTGTAATCATTCATCTTTTTAACCATTGGCGGCAGTATGAAGGAAATCTTTATGCTGCCGCTATTATATAATAAGGTATAAGATAAATCACAGAGTGATAATGCGAAAAGGTAGTTATTGAAATTGTTTTATAAAAAAGAATGGAATTACAACAAATTTAGTAACTTTGCAAATTGAACGATTAAATATGTCATGAGAGAACGAATCATTAACATTCGTGCAGGTGAAGAAGATTTCTCTGAGAGAATGACGAGGCTATATGATGATTATTATAAAGCCTTGGTGGGTTATTCCATGCAGATTGTTGATGATTTGGATGTCGCTAAGGATATTGTGCAAACCCTTTTTCAGAAGATATGGGAACTGCATATTGACGTGCATAATGAGTTGAAGGTAAAGGCATATCTATACAATGGGGTTCGCAATATGTCACTTAATAGTCTGCGACATAAAAACACAGAAGACCAGTATGTCAGAGAACAGTCATTGCGGTATGAGAAATATGTCGTCAATGCTGATGGAGATGAGGAATTTTTCACAGAGGAGGTTTTCCGTCTTTTGTTCAAGAAAATCGATGAACTTCCCACTCGACAGCGTGAGGTTTTCCTTTTGTGTATGGAAGGGAAGTCGTATAAAGAAATCGGCAAGGCTTTAAATATTGGCACAGAAACGGTAAAGACACAAAAGAAAAAGGCTATCTTAAAACTGAAAAAGGAGTTGGGTGAACTGTCATTTCTCATTCTTTTGTTGTTGCCTAATTAAATCCTTTTACAAAAGCATCCCCCAAATGGGCTTTCTATGTGTTATAGAAGTATAATACACAGAGAGAATTATGAAAAAAAATATAAACAGACTGATCTCCGATTCCCTATGGGGGACGATTAGTGATGACGACCAACGTTATCTCGATCAATTATTGGACAAAGATCATGAACTAAGGGAAAGGTATCAACAATTACTAAAAAGGAAAGATCTCGTAAAGCGATATCAGTTATATAACAGTATTGAACCTTATGAGGAATCAAGTAGTGAACAACCGGAAAGTGAAGAGAAAAATCGCTTTGTGAGCTTTCTACGTGCTAGTGTGCCATACCTCCGTTATGCAGCCATTATCATCATTCTCTTTGTGGTCGGTTCCTTGTGGTTGAACAAGAATAAGGATGAGCGCCCTACAGCTCCACAATTGTCTGACGAGGTGTTGGCAACGATCACCCAGGCAGAACAAAGTGGAAAGAATCAGGCTGTGCTTACCATCGACGGCCAGCCCATGAAAGTGGAAAACGAAAAGACCATTCAGAAGATAGAAAAAGGTAAGACACAGGAGCATATCCTGACCACCCATCATGACTCGGAGTTCTGGTTGACCCTCGATGATGGCACACGTGTACATCTGAACTATGGCACTACACTGATATACCCCCGAAAGTTCAATGGCGACACGCGTGAGGTAGAACTCGAAGGTGAGGCTTATTTCTTTGTTGCCAAGGATGCCAATCATCCGTTTGTCGTTCACACTCCTGAGGGTGATGTAAAGGTTTATGGAACAGAATTTAATATCAACACGCAGGATGATGAGGGTACTACACGTATCGTATTGGTCAATGGTAGTATCAGCGTAACGCCGAAGGGTGGTCGTGAACAGATGATAAGACCTAACGAGATGGCCGTCATCTCTTCCGGTGAGTGTATGTTCTCTACGGTTGATGTCGCCCCCTATGTGTCGTGGAATACCGGTATGTTTATTTTCGCCGACTGTCCGCTGGAGAAACTGATGCGGGTGCTCTCACGCTGGTATAATAAACGGGTGGAGTTCAATAGTGATGATATCCGGCAGATAGAGTTTACCGGCACGATCAACAAATACGGTGATATCTCACCGGCCCTTAAGGCTATCCATACCGTAACGGGCCTACGTATTGAGATGAAGAAAGATCTGATCATAATAAGTAAGCAATCATACTAATTAATTTGTAAACCTAAAGATCATGAAACAATTCGAAAAGACAAAACGAGTGTTCATGCTCATCCTTCTGGTCCTGTGGTCAGCAGCACCGTGGACAACGGCAGCTATGGCTCAGCAGGCCTCACAGAAGAATGTAACCCTGAACATGAAATCCGCCAATGTGAAGGATTTCTTTAGTGAAGTGACTAAGCAAACGGGTCTGAACTTTATCTGTAAGTCGGATCTGGCCAATCAACTGCCAAAAGTCACGGTGCAAGCAACTAACAAAC
The DNA here is from genome assembly GCA_017550455.1 of Prevotella sp. Classification (GTDB taxonomy): domain Bacteria; phylum Bacteroidota; class Bacteroidia; order Bacteroidales; family Bacteroidaceae; genus Prevotella. The sequence goes on along the minus strand of JAFZPF010000050.1, from coordinate 187 downwards.
CTGTGCGTCAGGTTTTGAGTACTGTCTTCTCACAGTTAGGATGTAACTATGAGATTGAAGACAACTTCGTTACCGTGACTAAGAAACAAAGCGGTGGAGGTGGTACCCGTCAAGTAAAAGGTGTGGTGCGTGATGCCGACGGAGAACTGCTCATCGGTGTGCCGGTAAGTATCGGTGACGGACGTGT
>JAFZPF010000049.1 GCA_017550455.1 Prevotella sp. | reverse complement strand
TTGGTCAATAAGCGTATACTCATCACCCAACCGTCTATCAACGGAAAGACACTTGGCTCGATGCATTTCTCTAGTGTATACGGGGTTAACGTTACTCGAGTTACCCGTCAGGGTATGGATATCTTTGCCAGTGTCGGTTTGCCACTACAAGTGGGTGACCGTATTATGGTGGTAGGTCCTGAAGATGCCGTCAACAGAGTGGCAGAAAAGATGGGAAACTCTATCCGTCGTCTGGATGCTCCTAACATCGCAACAATCTTTATCGGTATTATCATAGGAATCATCTGCGGTTCATTACCTATTTATATTAGTGGCATGCCAGTGCCACTGAAACTGGGTATTGCCGGAGGACCACTCATCGTGGCAATACTTATCGGGCGTTACGGCTATAAGATTCATTTAGTAACCTACACTACTACAAGTGCCAATATGATGTTACGTGAGATTGGACTGGTGTTGTTTTTAGCCAGTGTAGGTATTAAGGCAGGAGCTGGCTTTGTGGAGACTGTGATACAGGGTAACGGACTGCTCTATGTGCTCACCGGATTCCTGATTACCGTTATACCCATACTGATTATCGGTCCTATTGCCCGTCTCAGATTCCATCTGAACTATTTCACGATCATGGGTATGATTGCCGGTACATATACAGACCCTCCTGCTTTAGCCTATGCAAACAGTATTTGCAGCAAAGGGGCCCCTGTCGTAGGTTACTCCACTGTTTACCCGTTGAGTATGTTCCTACGTATCTTCACAGCACAGATACTCATTGTATTATGTTGTAACTTTTAATTGATTGATAAGAAAATAATTATAAATATACACACAGCATGAAAAGAATCCTTCTTACACTGACTGTATTCATAAGCGCCACATGTATGTTCGGACAAGGAGCAAAGAACATCAAAATCAATGAGGTGCTTACACACAATACAGCCAGTCTGCAGGATGAATATGGCAACCACCTACCATGGATAGAGTTGGTGAACATCTCTTTTACTACCTATAATATAAGGGGAATGTTCATCACTACTAACCGCGAGGTGCTTAACCCTAAGCTTCCTGCTCCACAACGGATTGCAATGATGCAGATTATTCCTAACGGAGAACCTAAGACCAGCATTGCAGGACGTCAACATTTGCTCCTATTTCTCAATTCCTACCCTGCCAGAGGTTCACTCCACTTTGAGACCCCTGTTGTTGAAGGGCAACCCACTTGGGTAGCTCTTTATGACGGTAACGGTATTGATCTGATCGACTCAATAAGTGTACCGGCAATGGCGGAGAACAAATCGTTTGCCCGTGTAAAAGACGGTGATGAGCGCTGGGATGTAAAAGCAGTAGAGGCAGTTACACCCGGTATTAACAATTTCGTACAAATCAACGAGACGAAAGTATCCCGTCTGAAGCGCGATGACCCACACGGTTTTGGAATCACTATTCTCTCCATGGGTATCGTATTCACCTGTCTGGGCTTGCTATACGTCTTCTTTACCCTTTTAGGCAAGGCACTTGCTAAGAATAAGAAGAAGTCAAAGAGAAAGTCCCGTTTCAGTGAGCATCCAAAGGTGATCATCACCCATCCCGATCCCGAAGAGGTTAAGAAACACATGAACAAGTCGCAGAATGAAGCGATAGAGATTGCCGTTGCTTCACTGGCACTGGAAGAAGAAAAGGCCGTTTATGTATCTGTCATCTCTCTGGCTTTGGAACAGTATCAGAATGATATTCACGACTACGAAAGTGGAATCATTACGATCAAGCCGCATAAGTCTCGCTGGCACAGTGAGTTCACAAATATAAATGCATCAAAATAATTGAAATAATAACCAAGTAAATATATCATCATTATGAGCAAATATCAATATACAGTCAATGGTGTTGACTATAATGTAGAAATTGAGAGTATAGAAGCAAACACTGCTATAGTAACAGTTAATGGCAAGACTTTCGAGATTGAAATGAAACAAGCATTCAAGGCTCATCCACAGCCAGCAAAGGTAGAGACATCAGCTCCTCAGGCTGCTCCTGCACCCAAACCAGCTGCTGCCCCTGTAGCTGCTCCTGCGGATGCAGCTGCTCCTGCCACAGCCAATGGCACAAAGGTTACCGCTCCACTGCCAGGTACTATTACAGAAGTGAAGGTAGCTGTTGGCGACGTTGTGAAGACAGGTGATACCGTAGTCATCCTCGAAGCTATGAAGATGCAGAACAATATTGAGGCAGAATGTGATGGAACGATCACTGCTGTATCTGTTCGTCAGGGAGACACCGTGCTTGAAGGTAGTACTTTAGTAGTAATAGGATAAAAACAAAAAAACGATCATAACCTTACAAAGATGGGTTTTACTGATTTTTTGATACACAATTTACAAGAATTCCTTACATACACAGGATTCTCTAACGCACAGATTCCTAACCTCATCATGATAGCGGTGGGTATCTTCTTCATATGGCTTGCCATCAAGAAAGATTTCGAACCATTGCTGCTCGTGCCCATAGGCTTAGGTATAATCCTCGGAAACATCCCTTTCCGTGCAGATGCCGGACTGGAGATCGGTCTTTATGAGGATAACTCTGTGCTGAACATATTCTACCAGGGTGTGCGACAGGGTTGGTATCCCCCACTCGTCTTTCTGGGCATCGGAGCCATGACCGACTTCTCCGCACTGATAGCCAACCCCAAGTTGGTGCTTATCGGTGCTGCAGCACAGTTTGGTATCTTCGGTGCTTACATGACAGCTTTAGCTATCGGTTTTGAACCGAACCAGGCTGCAGGTATCGCCATCATTGGTGGTGCCGACGGTCCTACCGCTATCTTCCTGTCTTCAAAGACAGCACCGAACCTCATGGGTGCCATCGCTGTATGTGCATACTCTTATATGGCCCTGGTTCCGGTCATACAGCCGGTTGTCATGCGACTGATGACCACGAAGAGAGAGCGTCTTATCCGCATGAAAGCTCCTCGCTCTGTCAGTCAGACAGAACGTATCATCTTCCCTATCGTCGGACTTCTGCTCACCACATTCCTCGTTCCTTCAGGTTTACCATTGCTGGGTATGCTCTTCTTCGGTAACCTATTGAAAGAGTCTGGAAAGACGACCCGTCTGGCAAAGACTGCCGGTAGTGCACTGAATGATATCGTGGTGATGCTGCTCGGTCTTACTGTGGGTTGCTCCACACAAGCATCAGAGTTCCTCACAATGGATACCATCTTTATCTTCTTCCTCGGTTTCTGTGCTTTCGTCGTAGCTACCGTCAGTGGTGTCGGTTTCGTAAAGATTATGAACCTCTTCTTGCCACAAGGAAAGAAAATCAATCCGCTCATCGGTAATGCCGGTGTGAGTGCAGTACCTATGGCAGCCCGTATCTCCAACAACCTTGGATTGGAATACGACCGTCATAACTTCCTCTTGATGCATGCCATGGGTCCAAACGTTGCCGGTGTTATCGGTTCTGCCGTAGCTGCCGGTGCTTTGCTCGGATTCTTGACATAAAGGAGCTAAAGACCGTTTTTTATTCTTCAACAGATATGATATGAATAGTAAACCGAAATTTGCGATCATTGATTCAAACATCCTGTCTGCTATCGGACTGCGAACAATCCTTCAAAACATTGTTCCGCAGTTCGACATTGATTGTTACAGTTCATACCAGTCGATGATGGTACAGGGTGATGATCAATATGTTCACTATTTTGTATCGATGAATGAGGTTATCAGCAATATGGCGTTCTTTTCACAGAGAAAGAAGAAAACCATCGTGCTGATAACCTCACATTCTGTTAAGATGAATGATTTCAATTGCCTTTGTACTGATGTTACTGAGTCTCAATTCATCAAGTCATTTCTCTTACTGATGCACAGAGGCCATCCCAATGGTCATAGTATGTCGCCGTCAGAAATAAAACGGGAAAAGCCTTTGTTATCAAACCGAGAACTCGAAGTGATGGCACTTATCGTGCAAGGATATATCAACAAAGAGATTGCAGATAAGTTGAATATCGGTCTTACGACAGTCATCACCCATCGGAAAAATATTATGGAAAAACTAGGAATTAAGAGTGTCAGTGCCCTTACTATCTATGCCGTGATGAACGGTTATGTGGATATCCACGAAATATAGTCTTGTTGTTTGTAAAGCAAACTACTTTTCCCAGAATCTCGCGGTAATATCCGTAAACGTATTGTCAGCCATCTTCTTATACAACCGTTGATTGGTAGTCTTTTCTTTCAGACCACCAAGATGTCTGATATACGGACCAATCTTAATATAGTCGAATTCTATCCTGTTGATTTCAGATACGATACGTGTTCTTCCACTGTACCATGCAACCTTCAACTGTGGATAGTGTTGGTGGATATAATGTGCAATGAGATTGATGGATTCCGGTTCTGCATCCCCACCCATTAAGGCAATGCAAGTGATATCGTTTCCATAATCCTTCACAAAAGAATCGATAACATCATCTGTGAGAGGAGTGCCGGTGTCTGCCCACAGATACGGACTGTGGCAGCCTGGACAACGACAAGGGCAGTTAGAGATATTCACTGATAAGGTTACCTCATCAGGGATTTCCTGGAAAACGATACCGGAATTGACATACTTCAGCATAAACGGTGTTTGTTTAAAGCCATAAAAAAGAGTCAGCTTACCCGTAGGAGGATAAGCATGACTCCTGTGAAGAATATATTGAGTTGTTTATTTTAATACACCAATCTGTGCTTATCAGCATAGTAACGGCGTGAAGCTTCCTTTTGACGAGCCTCAGAGAAGTTGCTCACTCGCTTCAGATATCCGATGATACGTGTCATGTAGTCGACATTCTTGCTGTGGCAGTGCGGGCACTCCTTCAGATAACGCTTGTCGATATGTCCACAGTCGTTACAGATGGTATTCGGGATATTGAAGGTGAAGTAGTTACATCCCTCCTTGGCAGCCACGTTCAGCAACTGACGATACTGAGCCTTGCTGAGGTGCTCATCGAGGTTCATGTGCAGGGCGCTACCACCAGTGAGGTGCTGGATATAAGGTGCACCGTGCAGTTTGAACTTATCGATGATATTCAGTGAGTCATCTTCCACAATGTAGAAATAGCTGTTGTAACAGTCACGTGGAACGAAATAGCCATCTTCACGATCCCACTTGGCATGCTTCACACCCACATTCTCTGCGGGAATCATCTCACAGTTGAAGAGCACATCCTTCGTACGGTATTCACGGTTCTTCTTCTCAATCAGTCCGAGCACTGTCTGAACGAATGTCAGATAGTCAGGATTATCATTGATCTGCAGTCCCATGAACTCAGCAGCCTCTACGAGTCCGTTGATACCGATGGTGAGGTACTGTCTTCCGATATTAATATATCCGGCGTCAAACAGTGGCAGCATACCATTCTTCTGCAGCTCCTTCAAATTTTCGTTATATGCCAACTGAACCTTATGACACAGATCGATGACATCCGTTAGATACTCCTTATAATCCATGTCGTGGTTCACAGCATACTGGATACAACGGTTCAGGTTAATGGTCAGCACACTCTTCGAACCAGTAGAAACACCACCGGCTCCCAGTGTGTAACTGAATCCGTTGTCCTGGATCTCATTTCTCAGTCGGCAGCAAGAACTCAGGGAATCAGCATTATCACTCATATAAGTGAAGAAAGAATGCCCCTCAGCATACATCTCAGCTGTGAAGTCAGCCATCTCCTGATCTACCATTTCTCCGTCTTTGCTCAGCAGAGCCATTGTCTCCACCGGGAAGGTGAGCACTGCCTTGGTACGCTCAGCGTTGAACCATTTCATGAAACGCTTCTGCAACCAGCACAGTCCATTCCAGTCAGGCCGGCTGCCATCCGGGAAGAAGAACTCTCCGAAAAGACTATCGAAATAGGGTTTGTCGTAATAAGCGATATTCCAGAACACAGCCTGATAGTTACGTGCACCTGTAGGCTGATTGATGGAATAGACGATCTGCTCAAAGCAATCGGTGATCATCTTATCGATAGTACGTTGTTTCAAACTTAAGTCAACCACCTTATCGGGTTCCTTCCAATAATCCTTACCATATTCCATTCCGAGGAAATAGTTCAGATACATCAGGAATTCCGGTGTGGCACATGCACCACTCAACATACTTGATACCATAAATACCATGTTGACGAATCCGCCACAGAAACTCTTCAGGTTTGTTGGTGCTGTAGAGTTACCGCCGATACTTGTCGTACCACCGATCAACCAGGGGTACATGGTAATGGAAGCACAGTAGTTTGCCAATGATGTCTCATCATTCTTATAAATAAAATGATGGGTCAACATATCGATGTATTTCTCTGCCAAGTCCTTGCCGTACATCTTTTTAATACGGTCAACAAGCAGACGTCGGTTAAGACGAATGAAATTTGATTTTGGCAACTCACCGATCAATGTTGCAATATTTTTATGCTCCACATTCGCATTTGCATCATACTTTGAACCGGTAGCTGCATTTGCTGCATCACAGTAGTCTGCCAAAAAATTCATTTTCTCCATCACCTCACGGTCTTCAGTATGGCGCTGACGATAGAGCATAAAACTCTTAGCAACCTTGAAATATTGCTCCTTCATCAAAGCCTCCTCAACCTGGTTCTGGATATCTTCAACCTTAATACCCTCATAGATATTCAAATGATTGAGTATCTGAGAGATACATCCTAAATCAATGGGCTCGTTCACGGAGTTGAAAGCCTTAATAATGGCATTCATAATCTTGTCAAGACTGAAGCGTGCCAACGACCCATCTCGCTTTGTAATGGTAAAATTTTTAATTTCCATCTTACTGTACTTTTTGGAAACTTTTTTTCAGAATCAATCTGAAAAGTTTTCCATTTTGGTTAACTTAACGTAATAATTTATTTAATAAGTTTTCAATTTTGTTCAACTAATACGACTGCAAAGTTATAAAAAAATATTATATCTCGTACAACAAATACAAAGAATTTTTTCTTATTTAGAAAATATTGTTCAACGCAAGCAAATAAAGGGAGTTACTATTTAGACAACCTTGACATAAAAAAGCAGATAGAAATCTCCTTCATAAACTATTCTTTTACTCTTCGCGCGTACATTATAATATAATAATAAAGAAGATCAGATCGTCTTGATATGGAGTCCTATCTTGATGGAGCGTATTACAGTTATTCTACCGATTATCAGAACTGAAAACAATCAGTATATGATGCGTCGAGTATTAGTACCTTTTACCAGACTAATTAATACTGGATTAGTTGAGTATTAGTACCTTTTACTAGACTAATTAGTACTCAATTAGTCGAGTATTAGTAACTAAAAGTCATAGAAAAGGTGACCTTTGCCAATTGAAGACAGACAAAAAAGAGAATCCTGGTGGGATTCTCTTCGTAGGGACGATCGGGCTCGAACCGATGACCTCTGCAATGTGACTGCAGCGCTCTAAACCAACTGGGCTACGCCCCTGTTTCATTACAGCGTGACAAAAGTACTCATAATTTTCTAAACAACCAAAGTATTCTTTGATTTTTTATAAAAAAATGAATTTGCATCCTCTTCTTTTAATGATTATAATCTCGTCGTTCGTACTTTTTTTTGAATGATTAATAGATATTTTTTTGACATTTCAATAGTTTTTTGTACTTTTGTCTTCTGAAAAATAATAAAATATATGAAAATAAAACTATTCTGTCTTGTTATGATACTCAGTATCCTTTCAGGAGACTGTTGGGCGCAAGAAAAAAAATTATGGACGCTCAAAGACTGTATCAACTACGCTCTGCAGAACAATATCTCACTGCAGAAAATCAACATCCAAAAACAAAGTTCACATGAGGATTTGCTGCAGTCGCAAGCAGCCTTGTTACCTTCATTGTCGGCAAACACCTCACATAATGTGGCATATACACCATGGCCCGAAACAGGAAGAAGCACTGTTGCCAACGGTTATGCCGTGGCATCGATAGACAAAGTATACTACAACGGTTCCTATGGTGTTAATGGCAACTGGACGGTTTGGAACGGTGGAAGGAACACTAATACAGTGAAACTGAATAAGTTAAATGAGGAAGTTGCAGAACTCGACTCTGCCACTACTGCCAATCAGTTGCAGGAACAGATCGCACAGTTGTATGTTCAGATACTCTACTCTTACGAAGCCATCAAGGTGAATGAGCAGACAGCTGAGACAACCCGTAAGAATGAGGAACGCGGCAAGACCATGGTGGATGTGGGTAAAATGAGCAAAGCTGATCTGGCACAGCTTACCGCCCAACGCGCTCAAGCAGAATTCAACATCGTAGATGCAAAGAGTAACCTGAGAAACTATAAACGACAGTTGAAACAGTTACTGCAGATTACCGATGAACAAGAATTCGATATTGCTATCCCCACCACCACTGACGAGATGGCGCTTCAACTGGTTCCGGCTCTCAACGAGGTATATACTTCGGCCTTGGCAACACGTCCTGAGATACGTAATGTGATGCTGGGTATTGAAACCAGTGATCTGAACATCAAGATTGCGAAAGCAGGAAAACTGCCGCAAGTGGGAGTAAATGCCGGCTTCAGTACGAACACCACCTCCATGAGTGACAAAGCATGGGGCACGCAGTTGAAAAGTAATGTTAACCTGGGTGCCGGTGTTTCAGTAAGCATCCCCCTTTTCGACCAGCGGCAGACAAAGAGTCAGGTGAACAAAGCACTGTTGCAGAAAGAGAATTATATGCTTGATCTGAAGGATAAGAAGACAGCCCTCTACTCTACCATCGAGAATTACTGGCTGCAAGCCATGAACAACCAGGATAAATTCAAGGCGGCAAAGATCAGTACAGAGAGTCAGCAAGCCAGTTTTGAACTGCTCAGCGAACAGTTCCGTCTAGGGTTGAAGAACATTATCGAACTGATGACAGGTGCTGACAATCTGCGTGCAGCTCAGCAAAACGAACTGCAGAGTAAGTACCTCGCTATCCTGAATATCGAGATGCTGAAATTCTATCGTGATGGAATTATTAAGTGATTATTATTAAGTACAGATTAAAAGATTAATATATAAGATGAAGAAAATCAGTAAGATTTGGTGGTTTGTTGCCTTGGTGGTCATAGCAGCTCTTGCAACATGGCTCTTTTCCGGCAACAAGAAAAAAGAAGAGATTTCGTTTGCAACAGAGAAAGTTGCTCCTGCAAATATTCAAAACAGCATCACAGCTACAGGTACAATCGAACCGGTTACATCAGTGACCGTTGGTACACAGGTATCGGGTATCGTCAGTAAGTTGTATGTCGATTATAACAGCATCGTCAAGAAAGGACAAGTGATAGCAGAGCTTGACCGCACCAATCTGATCAGTGAGTTGAATACCACGAAAGCCAATCTGAACAGTGCACAGAGCAGTCTTAACTACCAACAGTCCAACTATAACCGATATAAAACCCTATATGAAAAGGGACTTGTAAGTGCCGACGAATATGAGAGTGCCCGACTGAGTTATCAACAAGCCAGTCAGCAGGTAGCTACTGCCAGAGAGAATGTGCGTAAGGCTCAGACAAATCTCGGATATGCCACCATCACCTCTCCTATAGATGGTATCGTGTTGAGTAAGAGTGTGGAAGAAGGACAGACTGTAGCAGCCAGTTTTAACACACCAGAGCTTTTTACCATTGCGAAGGACCTCACCGACATGCAGGTTGTAGCTGATATTGACGAGGCTGATATAGGTGACGTAAAAGAAGGTGAACGTGTCACTTTCACGGTAGATGCTTTTCCGGAAGATACTTTCAACGGAACAGTCAAGCAGGTACGTCAGCAGGCAACGACCACCAACAACGTTGTTACTTACGAGGTGGTGATCAGCGCGCCGAACAAAGACCTGAAACTGAAGCCCGGTCTTACCGCCAGCGTGACAATCTTCACAGCTGAGCGTCAGGGTGTCCTCTGTATTTCCAGCAAGGCTTTACGTTTCACTCCGACAAAAGAGACTGTAGGAAAGATGAAGATCGTGGATTGTAACGGCAAGTCGAAAGTATGGACCATAGAGGGTAATAACATCCGTGCCATTCCTGTGGCAACAGGTATGACCGACGGTATCCACACACAGATCACCAAGGGCTTGCAAGAAGGTCAGGAGATTATCACCGAGATAAAGGTGATGAGTGAAGAACCGGTGATGGGCAGCAGTACTGAAAGGAGTCCGTTTGCACCAGGACCACGTAACAGAAACAGAGGTAATAACAGACGATAACCTTACAACAGTAAGCGAATGAACGAACAAACAAAGAAAGTAGTCATAGAACTACAACACGTAAAACGTGACTTCCAAGTGGGTGAAGAGACGGTTCACGCCCTCAGGGATGTGTCGTTCAAGATCTATGAGGGAGAGTTTGTCACCATCATGGGAAAGTCAGGCTCGGGAAAGTCGACATTACTCAATCAGTTGGGATGCCTCGACACGCCCACCAGCGGTGAATACTATCTCGACGGTGTAAGTGTGCGCACCATGTCAAAGTCACAGCGTGCCGTACTCCGAAACAGAAAGATCGGTTTTATCTTCCAGAGTTACAATCTGTTGCCAAAGACCACCAGTGTGGAGAATGTAGAACTGCCACTGATGTACAACAGTGAAGTCTCTGCTCAGCAGCGTCGTGAGGCAGCTATCGAAGCACTGAAAGCTGTGGGGTTAGGTGATCGTCTGTATCATAAGAGCAACCAGATGTCAGGAGGACAGATGCAGCGAGTGGCTATTGCCAGGGCTTTGGTGAATAACCCTGCCGTGATCCTTGCCGACGAAGCAACAGGAAACCTCGATACCCGTACTTCTTTCGAGATTCTTGTACTCTTCCAAAAGTTGCATGCCGAAGGACGAACCATTATCTTCGTAACCCATAACCCCGATATTGCCAACTACTCCAGCAGGAATATCATGTTACGCGACGGAAGGGTGATCAGTGATGAGGTAAACGACCACATCCTTTCAGCAGAAGAAGGACTGGCGGCACTGCCGGCAAATACAGATGAGTAAAGTATTATTTTAAAAGTGATTATCAGTGAATTACGCAAATTTATTCAAGATAGCCATCGTGGCAATTGCAGCCAATAAGATGCGGTCGTTCCTCACGGCATTGGGCATCATCATCGGTGTGGCAGCAGTCATCACCATGCTTGCCATCGGTCAAGGCTCGAAAAAGAGCATACAGGCAAATATTGCAGAGATGGGTTCTAACATGATCATGATTCAACCGGGTGCCGATATGCGTGGTGGTGTTCGGCAAGACCGTTCAGCCATGGAGACCCTGAAGATGAACGATTATGAATCGATCAAAGAAGAATGCAGTTATGTAAAGGCTGTGAGCCCTACCGTAAACAGCAGCGGGCAGTGGATCTATGGAAATAACAACACACCATCGAGTATCTATGGTGTAAACCAAGATTATCTCGAGATCCGACAACTGTCGATCAGCGACGGTGAGATTTTCTCGGATGCGGATATCAAGGCAGCTGCAAAGGTGTGTATTCTCGGACAAACGGTGGTGGACAATCTCTTCCCTGACGGTTCCGATGCAGTAGGAAAGGTGGTTCGTTTCAACAGTATACCCTTCCGTGTAGTAGGTGTACTGAAGAAAAAAGGTTATAACAGCATGGGTATGGACCAAGACGATCTGGTACTGGCCCCCTACACCACGGTGATGAAACGTATTCTGGCTCAGACATTCCTTAGTGGTATTCAGTGTTCTGCCATCACTGAAGGAGTTACCGACAAAGCTACTGCGCAGATTTCATCGATTCTGCGCCGTAACCATAAGTTAAAAGATGCTTCAGAGTTCTCCGAGGGTGATGCAGATGATTTCAATATCCGTTCTCAGGAAGAATTATCATCGATGATGAACTCCACTACCAATATGCTGACCATCCTTTTGGGGTGCGTAGCAGGAATCTCGTTGATCGTGGGTGGTATCGGCATTATGAATATCATGTATGTGAGTGTCACAGAACGTACACGTGAGATCGGTCTTCGCATGAGTGTGGGTGCCCGAGGTATCGATATTCTGAACCAGTTCCTTATTGAAGCCATCCTGCTGAGTGTTACAGGTGGTATCATCGGTGTGCTTCTGGGCGTGGGAGCCTCGTATGCCATCAAAGCAGTGGCTCACTGGCCCATCTACATCCAACTTTGGAGTATCATCATGAGTTTTGCTGTTTGTACGCTTACAGGTATCTTCTTCGGATGGTATCCGGCCAAGAAAGCAGCGCAACTTGATCCTATAGAAGCTATCAGATATGAATAATAAGAAGGACAGATATCTATTCTCCATTTCCAGTATTATCACCTGTTTGATATTATTATTGGTGAGTATCGCAGCCATGCCGAAGATATATACTCCGGATGCTGCAGGGTATCTGCTGCGCTTATCATATCCTATAGGTATGTGTATCGTTTTTTACGCAAACTATTATTGGCTGGCACCTTCTTATTATAGTAAAAAGAAATTTGGCATATTTATTGCCTACAATCTTTTAGGGATTGCCATCTTATCAACAGCCATACACTATTGTATGGTCTATCTTTTTTACCATGAGTCACCACCGGGTATAGCAGCATTGCAGACATTCGACGAACATGTGAAATATATCCTGAGAATCATGCCTATACTCCTGTTGTCGACCGGTGTCTCCACTTTGGTTTTTATGTCAATAAGATGGAATCACTTGGAACTGGAAAGGAAGCAAGCAGAATTGGCAAGACAAGAGGCAGAGATAAAGAGCATGGAAGCAGAGATGGGGAAAGTATCTGCAGAACTGAAGATGCTACAGGCACAGGTCAGTCCACATATGATGCTCAACACGCTGAATAATATCTATGCACTCATCATGTTTGATAAGGAAAAAGCCCAGCAGGCTGTGGTATCGTTGAGCAAAGTATTAGGATACTTTCTCTACACGCGAGAGGAAAAGACCATCAACCTGAAAGAAGACATGGAACTGATGCAGCATTATATTGACCTGATGAAGATTCGTCTTTCTGACAATGTAACGGTAAACGTAGACATACAACTACCAGAACCATGTAACATCAGAATAGCTCCGTTTATGTTTGTCCAATTGATAGAAAATGCCTTTAAGTATGGCACTTCATCAACAGCAGCTAGTTTTATCAATATTATTGTTCATGCGGATGAACAGAAAATCTCTTTCTCTGTATCCAACAGCTATCATCCAAATGGTATTGAGCAACAGAGCAGCCATGGCGTAGGATTAGAGCAGGTAGCCAAGCGTCTCGAGATGATTTATCCAGGGAAATACCGTTGGGAAAAGGGTGTCGACAAGAAAAAAGAAATATACACTTCAAACATTATTATTTATGATACTGACATGTGCCATTATTGATGACGAGCCATTAGCCGTCGATCTGTTAGCAAGTTATGCTAAGAACACTCCGACTCTCGAGTTGGTAGGTACCTACAACAATGCAATCACTGCAATCAAGAAATTGCGTGAAGAGCCTGTTGACATCCTCTTTTTAGATATACAGATGCCAGAAGTGAGCGGTTTGGAGTTTGCTATGATTCTGCCGAAGACCACGAAGGTGATCTTTACCACAGCGTTCCCACAATATGCACTTGACAGCTATAAGGTAAACAGCATCGACTATCTCATAAAGCCCATCACCTATGATACTTTCCTGAAATCTGTGGAGAAAGCACTGAACTACTTCGAGGAAATAAGGAAAAACGAGACATTGATAGAAGAGCAGGCTATCTACGTGAAGAGTGATTACAAACTGCTGCGTATCGCATTGGATAAGATCCTGTTTGTAGAAGGACTGAAAGATTATGTGGCTATCCATGTGGATGACAAAGAAGAGCCCATCCCTTCCCTGATAAACATGAAACGTATCATGGATTATCTGCCTAGTCCTGCCTTTATGCGTGTACACCGGTCGTATATTGTTAACATGAAAAAAATAGAGTCTGTTGACCGCAACCGTATCGTTATTGGAAACCAGTTTATCCCTATCTCTGAAAGTTACAAAGAAGATGTATATGGGTATCTCAACAAACATACCGTACTGTAATAGTCTCTCCCTCACCGAAAGGTGATATACCTTAATAATATATTATGAACGTAATTGTATCTATAGGAACAAGTACAAACACACAAGATAACATACTGGCAGCCAAAGAGATTCTTTCGGCAATGTTCAGAAAGGTTTTGTTTTCATCCACCATGAAGACAAAACCGATGAATGGTGCAGACAATTATTACTATATTAATTGTCTTGCCATGTTCGACACGTCCATGAGTTACCCACAACTGAAAGAGTGGTTGAAGGAGCGGGAACAGGATTGTGGCAGGAACAAGGAGGATACGCACGATGGGTATGTAACGCTGGATATGGATATCCTGGAATACAACGGTAAGCGTTACAAGAAAGAGGATTGGAAACGAGACTACAACAAGAAGATGCTTGCTGAGTTGCGTGGATAAAGTAAATGGTATAATAATAAACAATCATGAAACGGATTTCAAGTAACAAAGAGAACGTAATGAGAATGGTGATACTGTGTATATCCATGGCATGGACCATTGTCATCACTGCACAGGATTTCAACAGTTATTTCACCGATGAGACACTACGCATCGACTATTCCTTCTCCGGCAATGCCTATCAACAGACAATTGCCATGGATCAGTTGAACAGAATACCCCACTGGTACGGCAAAAGACAGCGACTGAATGAGGTTCCTGTGGAGGGTAACGGACAGATTATCGTGCGCGACCATCACAGCAAAGAGGTGATCTATCGTAACTCCTTCTCTACCCTATTCCAAGAATGGCTATCTTACGATGAGGCAAAACATATTCAGAAATCCTTCGAGAATGTCTTTCTCGTTCCGATGCCAAAAGATACCGTGGATGTCACTGTGGTATTGATGAACAACTACCGTAAGGAGATGACATCAATGACACATACCGTGGTGCCCTCCGATATACTGATACGTAAGATAGGTGACCATGATATCACGCCCTACACCACCCTGCAAGAGGCAAAAGACCCTGAGCACTGCATCCATATCGCGTATATAGCCGAAGGGTATCAGGAACAGGAGATGGACGTGTTCATGAACGATGTGAAGATAGCCATGGAAGCACTCTTTGCTCATGAACCGTTCAAGAAGATGAAAGACCGTTTCAACATCGTTGCCGTGAAGGCACCGTCTAAGGAGAGTGGAACCAGTGAGCCCTCAAAGGGTATTTGGAAGAACACTGCCCTCCACTCACATTTCGACACCTTCTATAGTGACCGTTACCTAACAACCCTGCATCTGAAAGATCTGCACGACTGGTTGGCAGGTACACCTTATGAACATATCATCATCCTCGTGAACTCGGAACACTATGGTGGTGGAGGTATCTTGAACAGTTACAACCTCACCTCTACCCATCACTCAAGATATCGTCCGGTAGTGGTTCATGAGTTCGGTCATTCCTTCTGCGGATTAGGTGATGAGTATGCATACGAGACAGAAGATATTCCGATGTATCCGGCAGAAGTGGAGCCATGGGAACCCAACCTCACCACCTTGAAGGATTTCCATCAAAAATGGGAAGATCTGATGGATGAGAAACTACCTGTTCCTACCCCTGCCATACCGAAGAATAAGAATAAGGTAGGAGTTTACGAGGGCGCCGGGTACAGTCTGAAGGGTGTCTATCGTCCGATGCAAGACTGTAGGATGCGCACCAACGAATACCCTGAGTTCTGTCCTATATGTCATCGTGCCCTTGAACGACTTATCGATTTCTATACTAAATAACAGTTATCTTCGTGAAACACTCACTATCGATTATCCTACTGGTGGTATGCTTTACACTGAACTGCAGCACAGCCCTTGGTCAGCAACCACAAAAGAGAAACAGTTCTCCTGACGTGGAACGGTTAGGGCGGGCTTTGGAATATTTCAGCAGCGGGAAGTATCATGAGTGTATGCTGATATTGAGTGATCTTGATGAGCATTATGAGTTGAACAGTCGTTTCCGTGCATTCTTGGGCATATGTTACTATTATGAATGGGAATATGAGAAAGCATGCAGTTATCTCGACGAAGTATTACCACTGTTACAAGGTGTAGCTCCGCAAGAACGAAGTTTCTATTATTTCGCTAACGGCGAGAGTCATTTCAACCTACAGCAATACGAACAAGCAATCACACAGTATCAAGAACAACTGAAATTGTGTCATCCCGATGAGAAAGGAGATGCTTATTACCGATTAGGATTCTGTTATATGTTTCTCAACGAATGGGCATTGGCTTTGGAACATTTTGAACAATCACTCTCCTTCTACCAGCAATACCTGAACAATGAAGAAAATAAAGCACGAATTACACAGATTCAAAAGATGATAAAAGGATGCAAAAAAAGACTCATAAAACGAGAAAATCACTAAGTTGTGTGGGCAAACAAAATATTTAACTATTATTAAACATTTGTAAACGGCTTATTATCAGCACTTTGCAAAAAAGTTACAGAAAGGGCAAAAAAAAAAATCTAAAAAAAAAGATTGTCGTATCAAAAAAATAGTTACCTTTGCATCGTTTTAATAAACAAATGATTGTTTTACAGATTTAAAAAAGCAAAGAAAATGAAGAAATTAGTTTTTATGTTCGTAGCTATCGCAGCTATCTCTTTCGCATCTTGTGGTAACAAAACAGCTCAGGCTCCTGTAGAGGAGGATACAACTGCTGTTGTTGACTCTGTAGTTGCTGACACTGTTGCTGCTGCTGCTGACTCTGTAGTTGCTGAGTAATTTACAGCTCGAACAAGTTAAGAGAGAAACTCCGCCAGGCCTCAGGTCTGGCGGTTTTTTTTATTCTACTGTTACCGATTTAGCCAAATTACGTGGCTGATCCACATTCTTTCCTTTGCAGACAGCAATATGATAGGCTAATAACTGTAAAGGAATAGTAGCAATCAAGGGTTCCAGACATGCTAAGGTATCGGGCAACTCTATCACCTCATCAGCTATTCTGGTAATCGTATCGTCACCTTTGCTCACCAGCGCAATAACCTTTCCCCTTCTGGCTTTGATCTCCTGAATGTTACTCAGCACCTTCTCATACATTGCATTATGAGTAGCAATGACCACCACGGGCATATCTGAGTCTATCAAGGCTATCGGACCATGTTTCATCTCTGCTGCGGGATAGCCTTCAGCATGAATATAGCTGATTTCCTTCAGTTTCAAGGCACCCTCCAACGCTACAGGATAACTATAGCCTCTACCTAGATACAGGAAGTTACGCGCATAGGTAAATGTCCGGCTCAGATCCGCTATACGCTCATTGAGTTTCAATACCTCTTCCATCTTTTGAGGTATCAGGCTCAATTCCTTTACAATGGTATGATAGTCGGTCATAGCAATGGTCCCTTTCTCTTTGGCTAATGCCAAGGCCAGCATCATCAACACAGTGATCTGTCCGGTGAAAGCCTTTGTGGAAGCCACTCCTATCTCAGGGCCCACATGGATATACGAACCGGTATCCGTGGCACGTGGAATACTGGAACCGATGGCATTGCATATACCATAGATAAAGGCTCCGGCATCCTTTGCCAACTCCACAGCTGCCAAGGTATCAGCTGTCTCTCCACTTTGTGAGATAGCGATTACCACATCATCTTTATTGACTACTGGATGACGATACCGGAACTCTGAGGCATATTCCACCTCAACAGGTATCCTGCACAGACTCTCGATCATCTGCTTGCCAATCAGTCCGGCATGCCAGGAAGTACCACAAGCAACAATAACCATGCGCTTTGCATCCAGCAGTTGACGTTTGTAATCAATCACTGCACTGAGTGTTACATTGTCTGCCTCCATATTCACACGACCACGCATACAGTTGGTGATACATTCCGGCTGCTCGAAAATCTCCTTCAGCATAAAATGGGGATACCCTCCTTTTTCTATCTGACCGAGGTTCAGATCCACCGTCTTGATCTCAGGAGATATCTCTCGGTTGTTGATATTATAGATTTTCAGATCCTCACCAAGTTTCAACACTGCGATATTCCCATCGTCGAGATAGACTACCTGATCAGTATATTCAATAAGAGGACTGGCATCAGAACCCAAGAAAAACTCGTTATCTCCAATGCCAACCACCAACGGACTCTGTTTACGAGCAGCAATGATCATGTCCGGATGACGGCGGTCCATGATAGCAATAGCATAAGCACCGATAACCATGTGTAAAGACAGTTGTACGGCAGTGAGCAAATCTACCTTCTTCTTCTCCTGCACATATTCCACGAGCTGCACGAGCACCTCCGTATCGGTATCACTGCGGAATACGACACCTTTTGCTGTGAGGTTGTTCTTCAATGATGCATAATTTTCGATGATACCGTTGTGGATGATAGCCAGATTCTTAGACGAGGAATAATGGGGATGGGCATTCAGTGAGGAAGGTTCTCCGTGGGTAGCCCATCGGGTGTGGGCAATACCCACCACACCACTGATATCCTTATCCGAGCAATAGTCTTCCAACATACTCACTTTCCCTTTTGTCTTACATACATTAAGGTCTCCGTTCTCGTTGATCAGTGCGATACCGGCACTGTCATAGCCACGATACTCTAAGCGTTTCAAACCCTTTATCAGAATCGGATAAGCTTCACGCATTCCAATATAACCAACTATTCCACACATAATCTATCTATTATTCTGTTATTTCAAAAAACAAAAAGAGTTATTGCATCACGATCATCACTTGATTTATTTCACAATATTCACCACCAGCGTGGTGATAGATGCCAGAAAACTGAATACCGAAAACCATATCGACACACTGTTAATCTTCGTAGAGTTGATTTTCGTCTTGTTCTGCTCAACATACACCACATCATTCTGCTGCAAATAGTAAAAAGGTGAGTTCAACAGATTTGCATCAGTGAGATCGATACGATTTACCTGTTTCCTGCCCTTTTCATCCAACCTTATGAGCATCACGTTATTACGTTTCCCATACATCGTAAGATCACCAGCCTGCGCAACAGCCTCCAATATGGTTATCTTTTCATTGGCAACACGCAAAGTGCCAGGTGTTTTCACCTCCCCTAATACCGTGACGCAATAACTTGACATAATCACGGTGACAACAGGATGTTCATCAGCAGAGAGATAAGGAGCTATCTTACTGGTTATCAATTGCTCGCATTCTCGTTTTGTAAGTCCTCCCACATGAAGGGTTCCAACAACGGGAAAAACGATCTTACCATCATTATCCACTTGGTATCTTAACAGCATATCACTATTTGCTGTCACATGCCCCTGCTGTCCACCCATGATCAGGTTAAAAGGCTTCGCTGCATCAGGATCGGTCGTGTTCACGCTAATGGTGAGTTCATCCTTTGGCATGATACGGGCATCATATAGCCCTACCCTATTCATTGTCAATGTATCAGCGCCTTGCAGATAGATAATTTTCTCCGTACTCCCACAGCCTGTTAATGTCAACAGTAACATAACGAACATAAAAAAAATAATATTGTCTTTCATAAGTAATAAAATTTAAAATTGTAGGCAAAATTACAAATTCAAATCTGAAATTCCAAGAAGAATACTATTTTGTTATGATTATGCTAAGAAAATCTTTATTTTATTAGCAACTGCATGATTTTGTGTTGGCATTCTTACCTTATTATATATGCTAACGTCACAAAATAAAATGTCCATACCCCACGCATCAAGTGAGATATGGACAAGTATTAAAAATTGAGTTACGAGGAGTTATCAGAAGTTGAAATATCTCTTCGCATTGTTATAACTTATATCTTCCACCATACGGTAGAGACTGTCAAGATCGTTGGGGAGCAATCCCTTCTCTACGTCATTACCGAGGAGGTTACAGAGCAGACGACGGAAATACTCATGACGAGGATATGACAGGAATGAACGACTGTCAGTGAGCATACCCACGAAGCGACTCAGCAGTCCGAGCACTGACAGGGCATTCATCTGACGCTCCATACCATCGAGCTGATCGTTGAACCACCAACCGGAACCGAACTGGATCTTTCCGGGGCAAGAACCGTCCTGGAAGTTGCCGAGCATCGTGGCAATCATTTCGTTAGCACAAGGATTCAAGGTATAAAGGATGGTACGTGTGAGTTTACCCTCCATATTCAACTCGTTCAGGAAATGACTCATAGCCTTGGCTGTATTAAACTCGCCGATAGAGTCGAATCCTGTATCAGGACCGAGCTGGTTGTACATCTTCGTATTGTTGTCACGGATAGCACCGTAGTGATACTGCTGTGTCCATCCTGCCTCACAATCCATGATAGCACAAAGCTTCAGGAAACAGTGCTTGTACTGACGAGTCTCCAAAACAGTAAGAGGCTCCTTCTTCATGGCCTTGGCAAAGATCTCCTCGATCTGTGCATCGGTATATGGCTCATCATAGAACTCCTCAATACCATGGTCACTCAGACGACTACCCATAGAATGGAAGAAATCGTGACGTTTCTGCAGGGCATCCATCATATCCTTGAAAGTAGTGATGGTAACACCAGCCACCTCACCCAACTGATTGACATAGTCGGGATACTCCGGTTTCTCGATATTCATGGCTTTATCAGGACGCCATGCGGGGATCATACGAGGATCTTTCTCACCCTTGTTGGCGGCATAGGCAATATGATAACGGAGATCATCAACAGGATCATCTGTCGTACAAACAGTCTCTACATGATACCTGCGCATAAATCCACGA
>JAFZPF010000048.1 GCA_017550455.1 Prevotella sp. | reverse complement strand
GCGGGTTGTTGACATCCCAGAGTTGCGGTTTTCCCTTCAGGGAGAGTGCAGGGGAAGAACCGTGATTGTCTGTTACAGACAAATCTTTTGTGCTACCAACAACCTTTCCTTGAGGGTCTTTGATGACATACGACCAACTGCTACCTGTAGTTTGGAGGGGATTATACAGACTTATCTCCACAGTCAAAGATCCTCGTTTTCTGTTATTACTCAGCGTTGGGGTGACGTGGATATGCTCCACCCCCACATTCGGCAGGTATACCAGATTGACATGACGGTAGATACCTCCATAGAGGTTGAAGTCGGAAAGATCACTGGGAATCATTTCTTCATCATGACGGTTGTCACAACGTACAGCAATGGGGATGCCACCCTGATATTTCTCCGAGGCAGTATTATTCTTGAAACGTTTCACCGCATCCGTGATATCCACCATCCAGGCATCGTAACCGCCAATGTGGGTAGCCACCAGTTCGTCATAGACATATACCTGTACTTTCTGACCGGCTCCCTCAAACTCGAGGATGGTACGTCCCTGCGGATAAGGATTATCTATGGATAGGGTAGTGCGATACCAGGCTATACCTTTATAATATACCACATCGGGATCAACGGCATCATCACTGTTGTAACAATGTGGCAGACAAACCTTCATCCATTGGGGAGTGGAGGACATATTAGCTGCCTTGTCAGATGCTATCACATCATCAATACCAGACCATTCACCCTTCACAAATTCCCATCCCTGGGAGAGCCTGACTTTCTTTTCTCCATAAATAGCGTTGGCCGACATACTGACGGTCACCAACAACAGACAACAACAGAATAATATGCGACGCATAGGTTATTTATGATTAGCAAGTTTTGATTTTCTTGTGAGTGCCTCCAAATAGTAATAGTCGGCATAGTTCAATGGCACATCTACCTCAGAGTTTCCTGGGCGAGACCCTACAGAGTGCAGCAGCAGGAATCCCTCATGCGTCCCTACTTCAGCAGTATAATGTTTAGTCAGTCCTTCCACAATACCATCAGCCAGACGGATATATTGTGCGGATAGATTGCCGGAAACATATCCACTCAGTTCATAGAGGGCAGAGGCGATAAGGGCTGCAGCCGATGCGTCACGCTCTGTATTTGGTATCTCAGGACATTTCATATCCCAGTAGCATACTTTGTCATCAGGTAGTTGCCAATTCAAGATGAACTTGGCGATATTTTTGGCTTGCTCGAGATAACGCTGATCCTTTGTGAAGCGGTAACACATCGTATAGCCGTAAAGGCCCCAACCCTGTCCACGGCTCCAGAAAGAATCATCGGAATAACCCTGATGGGTACATTTCGTACGTACAATACCAGTCTCCGGATCATAATCCACCACATGGAAAGAGGAATAGTCATCACGGAAATGATTCTTCATGGTAGTGTTGGCATGCGAGACGGCAATCTTCCAATAGATGGAGTCTCCGGTCAGTTGTGTGGCCCTGAAGAGCATCTCTAAGTTCATCATGTTATCAATGATGACAGGGAACTTCCACACATCCTGATGATGATCCCACGAACGGATACAACCTACCGACTTGTTGAAACGGGTGATCAGACTCTTTGAAGCTCGTACCACTACATCACGGTAAGAACGCTCACCAGTGATCTCGTATGCTTTTCCAAAGCTGTTATTTACGATGAACCCTAAGTCGTGTGTGTTCGTACGGTATTTTGCTGCTTCGATCGTCCATGTATGGCTGACAGCCTCTTCCCGCCAGAAATCATCATGGGTATAGTCGTACATCATCCACAAAGACCCCGGGAAGAATCCGGAGCACCAATCACCGGCACCCACCATGCCTAGTGTACCGTCTTTTTTCAATGTGCGTGGGATGTATCGGCGCTGAGAGATATTCTGTGGGTCGTTCTGTGCTTTCTTTACACAGTCTAATGCATAACGGAGTTGTTGTGAAGCAGTGACGAAAGCATCATCCTCAGCGGTGGGCTCATAATATAAAAGGTAGAAGATGTCGCTGATATCCAACTTTCTGTTTGTCTGGAACAACTGCAGATAATCCTTTCTGGAACTGTCGAGATACCGTGCAGTCTTATAAAGGTCCTTACACAGTTCCTGTTGCTTGTAATCCCACTGACTGATCTGTTTATAGGGCCATGCCGACACATCCTTTCCAAGATAGGGCACGAGGAAGTCCATGGCTTTCATAAAGCATCTGCCGTCGGATGAGGTACTGTGTACCAGAGAGATACCTATTTTCTGTGCCATCATGAAGATGTCTATGAAGTGGGTGAGGTTATATTCCGAATATCCGAAAGCGAGAGTTCTGCGTAACTCCTGTGGTTGACGCCCGTCAGGTTCTATCTGCGTGAAGAGCCGGCGTTCAGGTATCGCGTTGATAACCTTCTTAGCTACGTCCATATTTCCAGCATACAACGCATAAGCGATTACCTGAGTATCATAGGCTACGGCATGGTTGTTCTGTGCGTTGCCCTCGCCAATGCCCTGTTCACTGGTAAGATACCACTGTAAGAACTTTCCAAACCAATCCTTCAGTTTCTTGGAGTCTTTAGAGGTAAATGACTTTGACGTTTCCAGCAATGCTACGCCCTCAAGCATATCCACGAACGAATAACCGTCGATGAGTCCGCTCTTACGACCTTTACCGCCATTCACACCGGGAATCATCTGGGCATAGTCGAGGTTCGGCTTCATATAAGTATCCTTATTGAAAAACCACACCCTGATCAGTTCTGTGGCTTTCTGAGCATATTTCTCTTCACCGCTAAAATACCAAGCAAGTGAAAGACGTGTCACCCTACTGGCCATAGCCCCTAGTTTATTACGATCGAACTTATCCAGTTCAGGATTCGACTCACCGTCCCTTGAGATATAAGGTAGACCGTTAGCCTTTGTAGGATCTGGCCAATAATAACGTGAAAGACTCTCGTAATCATGCTTTGTGCCACTTGCCGGAGTGTGTTCTTTCATCATCACAGTGAGAGGTTCTTCCATCAGGTCTTTCTCAGCACGCTTCATCAACTGTTGATAACACATAGCATAAAAAGGTCGGTCTATCTGTTCCTTTACATTCTTCAGATGCTCATGGTCCCAAAGAAACTGGGCTTGTGCCATCCCGCTTAGTGTCAGTAATGCGATAATTAAAACTTTTCTCATTGTTATATTTTTTATTTCAGTTTTATTGTTATCTGTTCATTCTTAGAGATATAACGATCTGTTACCTTCTTCCCCTCAGCGGTTACCTTAACGTGGTAACCCTTTGCTGTTCTCTCGATCATGATATCGAAATCGTTACCGTAAGCCATCAGATGATTCACCTTAATCTCATTCCAACTGTTTGGCAGGTGGGGAGTCATGGAGAATGATCGTAATCCTACAGG
Source organism: Prevotella sp. (assembly GCA_017550455.1). Taxonomy (GTDB): domain Bacteria; phylum Bacteroidota; class Bacteroidia; order Bacteroidales; family Bacteroidaceae; genus Prevotella. The sequence continues at coordinate 28,778 of JAFZPF010000048.1, read as the reverse complement.
TCGGATGCCAAGGATACCTTCTATGAATATTCGGCAATACAGTCCGCTTTCAGCCGAGAGATGTCGCTGGTTGCCTTCCGGCCAAGCTTCTATAGCGTAAGGTACATGCTCACCGAGCAGACGGTGTTGTGAATAATCATGAAGGAATTCTAATCCCTTATCAACTTCCCCTGCCGCAAAGGTTCCGCGAAGTGCATAAAGGAGAGAACGATCCCAGTAGGTGGTACTTCCCTCTTGTGTCAGCAATCCGTCATTGGTCCACAGATGTGGTGAGAAGAGAGCAGCAATCGTTCCTGCAGCCCGTTCGTATATTCCTACGGTTAAAGGCATGCATATCCACGAACGCAATAAAGTATTACCATCGTAATAGCGATAGGTGTGAAAATCTTTCATTTCCGCTCCGAAATATGTCTCTATTGCCTTTCGCAGTTCGGCTGCCTGAGAACGGTATTTGTTGAGTTGAGCAGTCGGCTTGCGTAGTTCTTTTCCTAAATAAACAGTAGAGTTCAGAGCATCGTAATAAAGGCATGAGGTACATAGATTTGCTTTCCCAGCGGGGAAACGGTTTTCCAACTCATCAGAGTCGGAGCCAACAACCCCTTCGGGTAATAGTTGTCTATGGCAGTATTCCAGACACCATTCAATCAATGGCCACAGTTGTTGTGCCTCTTCTTTATCACCTCGTGCAAGTGCATATCGGGATGCACCATAGGCAATCATAGCTCCGTCACCACGGTCTTTTGCTCCATGCCAGGTACCGACACCCTCCGAAATAATCGAACTGGGTATTGCTCGGTACTCATCGTTCATAAAACGAGCAAAATGGTGGTAAGCATTCAGTGCAGAGGCATTTCCGATATCATATCCGAGATAAGGGAAGAACGGATTGATATACTCTGCCTGGTCGTTAGCCCAGATAGCTGCATAATAAGCCTCGCCGCCTGGACCATGCATGAATCCTCCCTTTGTAAGATAGATACTTTCTGCTGCTCTTATCTTGGCAAAGGCAAACATGGTATTCAGTACGCTGTCGGGAGTTGTTATTACCAGGTGGTTTCTCCACTGCTCAAGTAAGGATTCTCTTTTCGTAAATACTTTCTCTGGTGAGAACGATGGAGCTGGTTCCCCCCTTCGATGTGCGAAGAAAACAACATGGAAGGTCAATGTTTTCTCCGGTTCCAAGGTGAAAACACCTTGTTTGAGAGTCTTTGCCTCAATCACATAACTGCCATAAACACCATCTTCCTCAGGTGTTTCATAACGGATATCCAGAGAAGGAATCCTCAAGCGAATATTCCGAGGGGTGTTATTTGTGAAGGTATATTCTTCAACGTAATAAGCTTCCTCAGGTGAAGGGCACATTTTACGGTGTAATGAGACGGCATGAGGAACCTTTTCCCTGCGATAGACGGTAGAGAAAGAACTTTCCACCTCCATCATACCATTCAGTTTCACCCACTCAACCTGTTCATCTGTCAAAGTCAAGTCATTCACAGTAATCATTCCTGGAATGTTTACGTTAAACCGCTGCTTGAGATTATCCTGTGTCTTATTGGGCTTCATACGCAGCATCGGAAATACCAGACTACGATTTAAGGAGAAGGCTGCTGAGGCATCTACACCATATCGAAGAACTACTGACAATTTCTGACCACTCATCTCTATATGGTCGGAGTGGGGAAGACGATTGTCAATCTTCCATAACAAAGAACCGTCCTTCTGTATTGTCCAACGGTCGGATGCATATCCTGATACCGTTCCTAATATCAGAAAAAAAGATAAAATGTAATATCTCATAATCATTAATTATTTTTGTCAATGATAATGACAGCACTCTCGTAAATGTGAGATAACAAGGTGGAGATTCCTTTTCTCATTAGTTCTCTGCCAGTGAATGTTCCTTCATATCGACTGCTCATCCCATCAGTGAGATTAACCTCATGAAGAACATAGGTGGCATCAGGATTCAGTCCACGTAGACAAAGAGTTTTACTAGGACCTTCTTCTGTCTGATACAGATAAACAACGGCTTTCGACCTATCGGGAGATACATACGATAATGCCGCTAATGCATTCTTATATGGAGAAGAAAGACGGTATAAGCTACCGTGCATGATTAACGGACGGATCTCTTTCTTATATAATTCCACGGCGGCAGCCAGTTGTTTTTTCTCTTCCTTAGTAGCTGTCGTCATATTCATATCCACTCCGAAGGCTCCGCTTAATGCTACATCGATGGCTAATTTGAGATGTCTCTTTCCCATTCGTGTCACATGAGAGGATAGGGTACATGCAGGGAAGAAATAACTGAATCCCCATTGAATCTTTATTCTTGCCATCGGATCGGTATTGTCACTGGGCCAGAAAGAATGAAAATAAGGTAAAGAACCATAGTCCACTCTGCCGGAACCACCGGAACAAATCATTCCCATCACATAAGGATAAGTGGTTGCGAAGTAGTCCATCAGTTTATACAGTTGCCACGTGTAATCTACTGTCAGGTGGGAAGGATGCCTCAAATAAGAAGAGCCGGGTTGCGTGATAAAACGGTTACAATCCCATTTTACGTAAGATATTTCTTTGTTTTTCCCTAAAACATCATCAAAAATCTTTTTTTCAAATGCCAGCACCTCTGGCCTGTTCAAATCAAGAATCTGCTGATGTCTGCCAAGAATAGGTTCTCTTCCTTCTTGAGAAATGATCCACTCAGGATGTTGCTCATAACAATTACTCATGGGATTGACCATCTCGGGTTCCAACCAGATGCCAAAACCGACATGACGTTTGAGCGCCTGTTTTGCCAAATAACCTAATCCGTGAGGCAGTTTATGCTGGTCTTCTTGCCAGTCACCCAGTCCATGGCGATCATCATTACGGGCATATTGTCCGTTACCGAACCAACCATCATCTAGCAGGAACAGATCAGCCCCAATCTTTTCAGCTTCCTTAAAGAGATCTACGAGTATCTGCTCATTGAAGTTACAATGGGTGGCCTCCCAGTTGTTTACTAAGACGGGTCGGTCCTTATCAGCATCACGAACACCGTATTGCAAGGCCCATGCATGATACTGTCTGCTTAAAGCTCCCGTGCCTTCCTTCGAATAGCTCCAAAGAACTGCAGGTGTTCGGAAGGTCTTGCCAACTGGCAAGTAATACTGGGCTCCGGTGGGGTTTATACCTATGATGGCCCGTAGCTGTCGTGACCAGTTAAGATCATACGCCATCTGATAGCTTCCTGACCATCTGAGAGACATTCCATAAACCTCACCTTCCTCTTCATCTGCAGGAGTGTTCAGTGAAAGGATTGCCGACGGTATTCCATAATAATGGGCACGGACTCCGAGGTTTGAGTTCAGAATCTTCAATCCTGTTGCCAGATGCTCCTCTTCCATTGTTGCCTCGTGCTTATAACGGCCATTAAACTGCGTGAGCCAATAGTCTTTTGCCTTCAACAAGGGAGAGGCAGAGGCATATTTGTATAAAACGACATCACCCTGTTCCTCATGACGGATCTCTGTCCACATCTCCATCATGTTATAGGTGGCATAACACATGAGATGAACATCCACATAGAAAGGGTAGTTGTCATCTTTCAGATGAATAATAGTTTCTTCTATTTCTTCTTTGCGGATCGTTTCATGATTCTTGTATTGAAGGTCTGTGGAAGTGTTTCCATCAGCATGTGTTACTTGCAATGAGGGCTCAGCAATATATCCGTTACCATAACAGGGATACCATTCGGTTTCTCGGGCAGGTGTCTTTTCCGGAATGGATACCTGCTCCTTCTTATTACCGAAAGCCAACTGGTAAAGTCTTCCGTCGGAAGCCCTCATCAGTGATAACCGTAATTGTCCGGCCTCGATGTTTATCAACTGTGAATTGTCAGCATTGATATTGGAAGCACAGAACAATAGAATAATCGATAATATCTTTCTCATCATTCACTCATAAATTTCCATGTAACACGACCGATGGTATTCGGCTTACCTTTTTCTGGCTTGCTGATAGTCCCCCAAAGTTTTCCTTTCTTGTTATGTCTTACCAGTACTTCACGCCAGCTATAGGCACCTTTTTCATAATCAAATGTTTCTCCATCGTCATCATATAAACGCAAAGAACCATCAGCTGTACCGTAGTGGCAGAACTCAATGTTAACAGTCTCACCGGCTTGCGGCGCATGTAAGCGAGGTTCCATCAGTGGGATAATAGCCCCGTCACGAACAAAGACTGGAATACGATCGAGTCCAGGCTTAACTTTAATTACCTCACCGTTACCAACATATTCTCCAGTATAAAAATCATACCATTTACCACGTGGCAGGACAACATCCCTTTCGGTTTCTCCTACAAAAAGAGGAGCCACTAACAAGGCATCACCTGCCAGGTACTCATCCTTTATCTCATATACGATCTTCTCAAGATAAGGATTCTCATCCAAATTATTGTTATTCAACGACTCCGTAAGCCCTCCAGTTTTGTCAGACAGATCATCTAAGCAAAGAGCACGGAAGGGAGGTATACCGTCGAAATGATATTGCGCAAAGGTGGTGTACCAATAGGGCATCATTCGCATGCGTAACAAAGCATATTCTTTGATAATTGATGCTACTTCGGGGAAAGACCATGGCTTAGTACCACTTGACCATGCATTGATCATTGCCATAGGAGAGAAGACAACTGTCTGGAATCGTCTTACCCATTCTTCTGCAGTCTTGGAGCTTCTTACTTCAGGCGTCCATAGTACGCCGCAGAAACCTGAATTGATCAGTGCAGTGATGAAGTCCTGATGACTGTAATAATCGTTGTATATAACATAAGGGAAGTTGTTACCTCCGGCATTGGAGCCACGTACCAAACCAAAAGTACGTTGGTTACACTGACGGAATAATTCAGTGGTGAGTCTTTGAACCCACAGACCATAAGTCTGACGCATCTGTTCTGCTGATTGACCAGAGGGAAACAATGATACATCAGGCCACAGGTAATGATCATAGCCATCTACCTCATCGATTTTATAACCTCCTACACCTATTGAGAGATGATCTTCTTTGAACTTATTTCCTATGATCTTACGGGCTTGTGATGAGGCTAAGTCGGGAACTAGGCCACACCATACCGTATGGGAGGCTGACAATGGATAGATAGACTCGTAAATCTTTGAGTCTGGAGACACATATGGATTTGTCCAAAGATTAACCCTTACGTGCTTTTCTTTAAGTGTTTGGATAAATGAAGCCGGATCGGGATAACGTCCTTTGTCCCATTCGAAGGTGCAAGGGTAGGCTTTACTCTGCCATCCGGGTTCCAGTCCGACAAAGTCCAAAGGAAAACCTTTCTCTTCAAAGGCATCCACTTCTGACACCACATCACTAGCTGTGAATAACCGTTGTGTACGTTGTGTAAAACCGAGTCCCCACCGTGGAGGTAAGGGGCCACCTCCACACATCAGGTTATAACGTCGTATCACATCCATCATGGTAGGTCCGGCAAAGAGATAGATCTCGACCCCTTGGGCAGGTACAAAAACCGAGACGGCATCAGAATAGGGACGTGAACTCCACGTCTTATCTGTATTACGATCTTTTACTTCCGGGGCATCCGGACTGTCTTTTCTTGCTCCCGACCCAGCATAAACGGTAAGGTATCGGGCGGTATTTATCAGTATACCATATCCTTCGCTCGAGACGTAGAAAGGAACGGGAGCGTGTGTACGGCCGTTATCCTTTCCCCCATAATGGTCGACATGTAGTTCGAAGATCTTTCCCCGTTGCTGTACACCCTTGAAATTGAGGCCGAAACCGTAAAGGCGCTCATTCCGTTGTAAAGGCAGTTGCAGATACACCTTCCCATCGGTAAAGGTAGGGGTGATCTTTTGTGCTAAAGCCGGGATATCAACGAAAGGCATTTTCGATAATCCTTCCTGATTGGGTTGACACGCAGCAACACTTAACAGCGTGTATTCCTCTAGAGTACCACACTGGGCTTTCCATATTCCCGGCCCAACTTCTTGCCATGTCAGCTGTGCTCTTAATGTCGTGCAAACAAACAGAGTCAGCAATAAATAAATAGTCTTTCTCATGTACCTTTCCAGTTTCTCTGTGATTAATAAATATTCACGTCTCCATCCTCACATAGAATCATCGGCCGTTGATCAGGGTTCTTCAGATCAAACGTCACATTTCTCAGTATCAATCCCTTTACATGACGAGCCCAGACGCCGTATGCCGGTATCTTCGGACCGAAGGTCTTTACTTCAGGATATTGGTCAATAGCCTCAGGCACAATGCTCTTTGCATCTTCTTCAGTGCCTGTACCCAGAAGACGGATATGAATATTTTCCAATGTCAGATTCGTTATTTTATAATCTGGTATTCCTGTAATAAGAATACCGGATGGGGGAGTCAACTGTGCTTCGTCAGCAGCCACAGCACTGACATTCTTAATAAGAACATTTTCGAAACACCCTATCGTTTGCTGTTGATCATCTTTTTTGCGGAACACACTCAGTCGGGCACCCAAGCGGAAAAGCATCGGTGTACGTACCTCGTTCATCACGATATCTGATATTTCAATATTTCTAAGTTGTGCCCCGTCGACGGAAAACAATTTTATTCCTCCATTACGGGTGTTGTAGATGTAACATTTCCGTATCTTGATATGCTCGAAGGCAGCCATCGACTCCGTGCCGAATTTTATTCCTGCCTGATTGGACCTTAACGTCATATCCTTAACTTCAATATCTTTGCAGGGCGACTTACTACTGGTTGTTTTAAAACAGAGTGCATCATCACCACTGACGATATCACATCTTGAGATACGTACACGCTGACAACCGTCGATGTCGATACCATCATTATGAGCGACACCCATACTGCGGATGGTAATACTGTCAATTTCCAAATCACTGCATTGGAAATAATGACTTGTCCATGCAGCAGAATTACGTAGGGTAATGCCTTTAACCTTCACTTGTTGACAACGTACAAATCGTAATAAGAATGGGCGAAGTCCCCAGCGCTGACCTTCTGGGCGTTTGTCTACGGCAATATGTGTCGCCTTTAACTCTTTACCTCTTCCATCAATACAGCCGTCTCCTGTCAAAGAGAAATCTTTTGCATCGACAGCGACCAGCAAAGCTCTTCCCACATCAACTCCCAGTCCATCTGTAAAAGGATCAAGGTTCTTATACAACTTATAATCTGTTGCCCCTATAATATGAGCATTCTTAGATAAGTGTAGATCCACATGGTCTTTCAGCTGTATAGTGGATGACAGATAGGTACCATCAGGAACGATAACCCGTCCACCCCCTTGCCTGTGACAGGTATCAATAGCTTTTTGAATAGCCGGTGAATCAAGGTTCTTACCATTACCCTTAGCTCCATACTCTTTCACGTTGTAGATCTTTTGTGCAGATAGCATAAAAGGCAACAACAAAAAACTGCTGATTAAGAAATATCTGATCTTATCCATATATTGTTATTTTCTTTGTATCCATCTTCGATTATTCTTACCTGGGAAAGTGATGTTATGAATACTCTCCTTTTTTACGTCATCCAGCACTATACCATAGCGTTGATCTTTCTTCTCATATTGAACAGAACAGTTTTCTATGGTCAGTCCTTCAACATGGCGAAACCAAAATCCATAGGCTGGTTGTACCTGAAAATCCCCCACATTATATTTACCGACTCCCAGTTCGGGTGGCACAGCGGAAGCATCTTTCTTAGGATGCCCTCCTTTTACGGTCATGGTAATATCTTTAAAACTGATGTTTCTCAAATAACGGGTATGACAGGAGTCTGGCAAGATAAAAGACAAACCGCCTTCCACTTGTTGAGCATCAGGTAACTTATAACCGGCAATAATAGCAGCAGCTTCCTTTTGAGAACCATCATAAGCTTTCCATCGGTCAGAGCGGAAAGAGCTTCCGCCATATACCTCTGATATATCTACACCCTGCAAAGAGATATTCTCAACCTTACCAATAGGAATGTTGGTGATGAGCAACTCTTTACGTTGGCGTTTGTCTTCCTTGAAATTGAACATCTCAGCATGGGCTCCTATCACCCGTCCTCTGTTTGAAATTGACAGGAAGAAAGGTGTCCTGGTTCTTTTCATGACTGACCGATGATGCAGCCTACCGGTCTTTCCACTGTTTAGGAAGATATTGCTTACTGAAGCTCCGTCATTGGTGGATATGGAGAATCCCGCTTTGTTTGCCCCTAATACATAGATATTGTCAACATATACGTTTGAAATATCATCTGCTGTCTCTGACCCTATCTGGAACAGGTTGCAGTTGGTATCGCCAATAATATTACGGACTGAATAATCTTTAGCCTTGCGGGTAAATCCTAAAGAGCAGTCGGAACCCAGTTTGACAATATCATCAGAGCCGACCCTTGAGTAAATGTTCTCCACCTGAACATTATTGCATGCCATGAAATCGTAGATATCCCGGACATTATTTTGTTTCTCTTTTCCGAAATATGTATCGTGCATGTATAAATAATCACATCCAGTAGCTAAAAGGACGAAATGCCCACCTTGGTCAATACGTAACATATTAGAGATATCCGTATCTATGCTGTCACCTTTCAGATAATAGGGTTCATCGGTCTTCTCATCATACCAAAGATCTTCCTTGCCGGAGAATCCTCCAATCTCGATGTTGTTGCACAACTTAAAACTGAACATCTTATCGCATCGACGATGGGGTTCATTATTCATCACTTTATCGCCGGTAACTATATTGCCATTGCCTGTTATCCTGCCATTACCGAGAATCTTCACATTTTCTATCCGTTCACCGACAAACATGGCGTTGTTAAAAAAAGTATGTCCTACATCCTGTTTGGTAAGATAGTTGTCGGGTTCTCTGTATGGTTTAGGGTCTGTCGGTGAGAGCCCACTACGGTAATCCCTGTCACTATACCAAGTAAACTCCGGTGGCAGAGTGCTGGGGATGGCTTGCAGGGTGGCTCCTTCAGACAGATAGAGCCAGACATTACTCTGCATGACAAGTGTTCTTACTGGGTATACACCTTGTGGGAAGAACAGGGTTCCCCCACCATACAAAGACATCTTGGATATGAGCTCATTCAGCATGTCTGTATCGTCAGTCTGCCCGTCACCTTTTATCCCCTGTTTCTTCACATCTACAGCTCCGGCATAATACCAAACGATATTCGACCTCCCTTGATAGGGACCTTCCTTTACGTCCAAACAGAAAGCATACAATTGCCCAGGCGTCAGGTTGCTGACATACATCTCATTAAGATACTCTTCGTTATCAAGGTTTCGTAATACTGTCCATGTCTCTGCATGGTCTGTAGATACCAGCAACTCAGTATAGGGCTTATCGGGTAATGCTGTCCATGTAAATTCTGCCGTGGCAGGATTGTACCCCTTATCGAAGGTGTATCTAGAGTCAGCGAGTCTCTTGAAATCGGCAATACGGTGTACACCCTCTATCTGTATCGTAGTCTTTTCACTCTCCAGGGCTATGGGTTCCTTCGTGGTATACCATGCTTGTATAGGATAGATTTTCTCTTTCAGTGAGACCCCTTTTATCGTCAGGGTAATATCATATTTGTTTAAAGGCCGCAGGTCAACACCACTAAGATGTATCACTTTCCCTTCGGGACTTTCATCTTTTATATTATATTGAGCTACTTGCTGATAGGAGAGTCGATCACCATGACGTCCAATAGACTGTTCCGGCAGATGTCTCAGTAACACATCTCCTCTACCTATTATATTAATATAGGTGTTGTCTGGAGTGACTCCTATGTCGTTGGGGATTCGAATAAATATATCCGCATCGGGTGTACGCTGGCCCGCCGTGAACCTTAAGGAGATATCTTGTGACAGGTTAGCAGTATATTGTTGTCTGTCTGTCATTAAAACAGATGGAAGGGCTTTCTTTACGGAATGACGATATTTGGGTATTTCTATACCTGCATCTTTCAACTCCATTTGAAGTTGTTCCTCATTGATAAGTGTTGACACAACCCCTTTGTCTGAAGGCGTGTCCACAGTGAATTGCCGTGTCTGTCCATCGTATGTTATCAGTGTATCTCCTCTTACCGTCCACTGTCGTTGCATCTGCGCCATGACAGTATTCCCTGTAAGGAAGAAACAACACCATGCAAGAAAGATACCCCTCATTCGTTTCCCCATATTTTTATCTGTTAATTAACATTAGATCCTTCCCCTTCCTCGCAAGCAACTGCGCCTGATACAGTGAACGGATCTCCAGATTCGTTTCATTTTGTCCTTCCCATACACCATCAGGACGTCCCTCGAGAGCACCTCGTACCTTTCTTCCTTTGGTTCCTATACTATAGTTTTTTCCTGATACCCAAGGACTTTGTACGATGCATGTCTTTGCAAAGCAATTCCATAAAACTTGATTGACACCAGCCCAACCATGTCCAGACCCCATTTTTCCACGGTCCTGAACGTTAATCTCACCATCTGTTACGATATTATCATAAAGTGTTCCGCAAGTCCATCGATGATGGGGACCCGCATCAGAATATGTTTGAGAGGCTCGACAGTTATAGAACACGTTAGGCCCCATTACACGAGAACCTGTTACGAAATCATGTCTTCCTTCTGTAGCTATGCAATTCAAGAACAGGTTCTGCTGTCCGTTGTTATAGAAAGAATAACGATAGCCACCCGTAATGATAGACTTTGCCTCCAGACAGCGGCAGTTCTGAACCGTAACATTTTTACTGTAACGTTCACAGAAAACTCCCGTGTTTGCCAAATGACGGGCGGTAATATTACTAACCCAGCAGTTTTCTGCTTTGTCAACGAGTACAGCTGTCCATGCATGTTCTGGATCATCATAAGCATTATATTCTGATTCTATGCACAGATCCTCAATACCGACTTCTCTGATTCTTCCTTCATAGGAATAGCGGTATATTTCTCCGCCGCCATACTGCTTTTCCATCTGCATGACAATAGGATTATCAAGATAAATGTAATCCCCCTCTATCTTTTCTATCTGGCGTTCAAAAGCTAAGTTGTATTCCTTGGCAGTCCATTGCCTGGTACCCTGACGCTCCACAATCTGATCCATTTTGATATCGTGAATCCAGTTCTGAGTACCAGGGCGAAAGACCATTACATGATCTCCAACCTTAAATGCTTTTGCAGAAGACACTTTCAACTTAAAGGTTCCCACAGGTACAAAATCATCTGAAATAGCCACACGAGAACCGCTTTCCTCCCGTGGAAGTCCTTCACCCAGCACGTGGATAATGGGATATCGTTTGTGTGTTGTGCCTAAAAGAACAGTCTCTGAAACATTACTACCTTCTCCTTTAATGACTATTCCACTGGTTTTGACAAAAACAGTACCTGCTACAGGATAGACGCCACTTTTAAGAAGCAGAGTTCCCCGATGCCCATTTTCATCCAGTGGTAACTGTGATATTTCATCAATCGCCTGTTGTATATGTGCAGTATTATCCCCTTCGATGGGACTAATGTACTTAGTTACAGCATATTGTGGTATCGGTTTATCACCATGATGGTATCCAACCCTGCTGAAATCAGGTAGAATATTACCTTGTTCGTCAGGTGTATAAACAAGTTTTCCATCATCTGAAATGGTAACAAGCGAAGACTTGAATTTCGGCGGCATCTTCGTTTGTCCACATACGACAGAAGCAACCATAAATACTATCGTTATAATAGATAATCTTTTTGCCATATCCTACTTGTTTTTTTGTGAAACAATTGTTTTTTTCTCCATGATGATCCCTGCCCATAACATACCTATAACAGTCTCTTTGGCATTCAGTATTTTGGGTACTGTTACATACGTAAGAAAATCAGGTTTTATCGTTACGCCGTCACAACCACCTAAGATATCTAGCAAACCGTTCTTGTTCACTTTGATAAAAGCACGCAAACAGTCATATCCTTTTTGAGCAACGTTCATGTAATCTTTTTTCCGCAACAGGTTCAGATCAATACCACGCTGAATGCTGTATACGAACATGGCAGTTCCCGAAGGATCAATATAATTCATGGCATTTGTTCCTTTGTCAACTACCATATACCATCCACCGGTATTGTTATCTTGGTATCGTTTAATACCTTGAGCCATACGCTGATAGATATCATTCACTTGTCTATATAAAGGATGAGAGGGAGTCATCACCTCCAATAGTTCGGGTAATAACAAGGCATACCATCCCATTCCCTCACTCCATACCTCCGGAGATAATCCTGTCTGACGATTAGCCCATGCTGTTTTTTCAGGTTGTGTGGTCCACGCATGTAATAATAAACCATCTTCTCTCTGTAAATGTTTTGCAGCAGAGATGACATTACGACATGCTATGTCGAGACATTTCTCACGCTCTCCGACATACTGTGCACAACGTGTAAGGAACATCTGCATCATGAAAACACCATCAATCCACATGTTGGGAGATTTATTACCATGCCAGAACTGTCCGTCGGACGATGGATAATCATCTACGGCTTTAAGTATTTGAAGGGCAGCAGTTTTGTATTTGTCTTGTTTTGTATGGTAGAATAAAGAACAGTATGCGGAACCCGTCATGAAATTATCAAGGTTCGTCAACTTATCACCTTTATAATTACCCGCATCATCTATAAAATGATCCAGATAATGAACAACGTATTCCAGATATTTCTTATCGCCCGTTAACACATAGAGTCGGAACAGTGCCTCAAAGGCATACCCATGGACATAGGAATAGTCTTTCCAATAAGCATATCGATAGTCGGGGTATCTGGCCATCAAAGACTCTGCCAAAGGCACAGCCCAATACTCAGGTGTTTCTTTGTAGGGAAGAGTGGCTTGAGGATTTCCTTGTGATGTCATTCTTCTTGTCTTGGTAATCACTTCTTGGGTGACCTTGCTGGTGATGAAATGCTCATCCATCACCTCTCCTGTTACTGTTACCGTTTGCTGTCCCCAGGTTAATAGCTGGGAACCTACCATAACAATCATTAAAAACAACTTTTTCATGATGCTAACCAAATTAAAGGATTACGGATAGGTAGATTTCTTATAACTTCCTCATTAGTAGGGAAATGATTGTAGGGTGCCCACGCCTGCCAGTATTGTTCGTTATCGAATTTCTTCCAAGCAAAGAGAAGAGCTGGCTGTGCAACAGGCCATTCCTCCCAATACATCACATCATGAGGGTAGGGCCAACGGCCTTTATCTTTGATATACGGACAGATAAAGTCGACGGCTTTTCTCATCGTTTTCCCATCAGCCGTGGAGAATGTCCATAAAGACTCTTTGGGCGTTGAGAGTATCTCACATAATGCAGCCATGGCATCGAGATTAAACAGTGAGTAGGAGTAGGGCTTTGTACGTGCCAACTCCTGTGGGAAACTACAGTCAGCAGCCATCTGAGTAGGCATGAAGATTTCCTTGAAACGGTTTTTGCATAGCGTCATCACCTCCTGGTTACCGGTGAGTTTGGCAAAGATAGCTGCCTGTACGGCCCAACAAGTACCATGGTTGTTCTTAGCATTCATCTCATCAACGCCGTAAGGATGGGTTGTCATCCAATGGAGATAGTCTGAAAACCATTTACGTACGCCTTCATAACAGTCAGTTGGAAGTGCTCCTTCATTATTTAACAGCCAAACGGACTGGGCCACCTCGATCAGTTGAAGGGTATCGATAATGCCAATGCCTCTTCCTGTAACCACCCCTTTGATAGCCTGACCGTAAAGAAGATGAGGATTCATCAACGTTTGGGGATTGATAAACCATGCACTAAGATGGTTCACAATGGCGTCTATGAACCGTTTATCCTTTGTCAACAGATACGCTGAAGTCAGATTCCCGATGATCATACTCAGTCGAACCATTGCATGCCGGTGAGCCACAAAATTATCAGGATTCGTCTGTCCGTCACGCCTGATATAGGGACCCTCTGGATTCTCAGGATTAGGCCACCAGTAGTCACCCTCAGAATAAAAGTCATGAATACCACCTGCACTACGAGATGCGACAGATGCCGTTACGGTTATAGGCTCTTCCACGACATTCTTTTCTGCCAGTTGCAGGATGTCACCGCTTAACACTCTTGCCACTCGTTGGTTGATCCCTTTAGCACTGCCCGTCATCATCAGGCAGAACAAAACCCCTATACCAAGTATTCTTTTCCCATTTATTGTTTTCATATTGCAAAGAAAAAAATAAAAGGTGTAAATTTATTCAATTATTATTTCGATTTTTTGAATAATTGTACCAAATAAGAAATAGACGAACAAATACTTCTCTGAAATCCTCTATGGAATTGGTTGAAGGAAGTCACCTTTTCACCATCATTCAGTCACCTTTTCCTAGTGAAAAGATAACCTTTCTTGACCCATTTAGTCACCTTTTTTAGTCACAATAGTGATCATTGTTTTCAACAACATCAAAAGAGAAATTGTACGTTACCTTTTTACCGGGTAAAAGTGGCCCTTTAACCCGGCCTGAGAGCCTCAGAGGTCGGGCCTTGATCCTCAGATGTGTTTACTTATTAACCACAAAATCTCGAATCTGACAAGCTGTCCCTTTTGAACGTTCATTATGTTGAGGTGACATTCTCACCACCAGTCGATGAGGACCAATTCTTAATTCTGTCTCAAACATATAAACCCAGGGAATATAAAGATTGGTACTCCAATGGGTAAACGTATCAAGACTTTTAAACGGAGAACCATCCACGCTATATTCAAGGGTCCCGGCGGAAGGTCCTGCTACACAACAGATACCAATGGCTCGTCCTTCAAAATCCAGTGTCAACTGCGCCCCAGCCTTTACCGTTTCCAACATAGGCACGTCAACAAAACCCTTACGGGTAGATGCACCATCATGAGGACGCCATGAGTCAACTATTGACCACCCTTCACCTAAACGAGCACGGTGGATGTCCAGGAAATCGCCTTTGGAATAACTGTATTCATCGAGTTGTGTTGTTGGTATCTGATGAGGCTGGATAATATCCATCTGTTTTCCTTCTGACCACATCATCTCTAATAGTCGTATCATGGATGAAACATAACAGTCATGTCCCAAAGGTGCAGGATGCACCCCTCCAAAATCTTTCCAGGTAAACTGCCCGTCAAGAATGCGCTCACTGATTTCCTGAGCCAGATTAATACTGGGAATTGCATAATGGTTGGCTACACGCTCATGATTAAAGATGACATCTGGTTGTTGTCCACATAACGTTCGCTCCTCCGAGTAACTATGGATGAAGTGATTCAGTATAATGTCAGTTTCAGGATCTGTTTCCAGGATATGACGTACGACACCTTCTACCCCTCTAATTTGTTCAAGAGGAGTGAATCCGTTTCCCTCATCGTTGACAGCAGCCTCAAAAAAGAGAAGATCCACCTTCCCCTTAGAAAGAACATCATGAACTAAACGGAAGGCATGAGGTGTAGATCCCATAGAAGGGATGCCTGCTTCGATAAAATGGAACTTTGACTGTGGGAAACGTTGGCTCAGATAGTCCATCATCATATTATGCCAACCTTTCATCTCTGTAATAGAACCGCCCAAGAAAGCTACCCGTGCATCCCCTCCTCGTTCAAACTTTCGGAAAGAATTCTTTATACTTCCTCTAGGGTTAAGATGGATAAACCTCTCAGGATATGATGAGGCTTTGTTTGGAAATGATATCTTGCCCACAAACCCGCCATTACCTAAGACGGATATCACTACTTCTCCTCCTTGATAATATTGGTCTTTTTCATCAAAAGTATTAATATCTTTTCCATCCGTTATCCAATGGATCGTTTTGCCGATACAGGAATCCGGAAGCGAGAAACGCAACTCACGTGCTTCATTCTTTCCATTGATAGCCCCAATATACCACACTTCCCCTTTCCTACGGGCAATAACAGCGTAATCCGAAGGGTATCCAGCCAACAGCCGACTCTCATCCCATGCAACGGGTACTTCCTTCAGGAAATCCTTTGGTACTTGCGGTAATGCCTGATATCCCTCAGCCCGATCGGCAAAACAAAGGAACCCGGACTCAAAGGCTACGGATAAAGCAAGTTGATGCGCCATGCTTGTTCTACGGAAGGCTTCCACTCCTTGTCTGATCTTATTAGAAAAGGTAACAGGCGTATAGTCCATAGAACCGACAACATTCCGGGTAAAGACAACGGTAGCATTGTGCTCTGCCATACGGTCACATACTGTTTGTCGACCGAGAGACTCTGCTCCTTTAATGGCTTCTGTGGTCATCAGGTTCGGCCAAGTGCGTTCCCATCCTCTCGGTAATGTGGCCCCATGGAAATCAACCATCAGATGGAAGTCGGCTGCATCTTTGAGTATGGCTGGATAAAGAGTGATAATCCGCTGCTTGTCTGTATCAAAGAAATCCACTTTCACTCCCTTGACACCCAACTCACTGATTCGTTTAAATTCTTTACGACGTAAGGAGTCAACAGACATGGGGGCATTTTCCCGACCAGCTCCAGAGTGATACCATAGCCAGATTCCTACACCTTTTTCTTTGGCATATTTCACAACACCTTCGACACCCTCACCATCCATCTGTTGCCAACCGGCATCTATCAGACTATAACTCCAACCCATCTCACGACAGAAATCCACATATTTCAGTTGTTCCTTATATTGTCGGACGGTAGCTCCGCTGTACCACCAACTCCATGTGGCTTTTCCAGGTTTTATCCAATCGGTATCGGTTATTTCGGAAGGTGGGTTCAGGTGGGAGACAATCTGAGAAGTGAAAATAGTATTCAGATCACTACCGATAATAATCACTCGCCATGGTGTTTTCCATGGAAGTGAAGACTGTGGTTCAGGAGCATCGGGGATGATCGGCTCTTCAATTTCTGGAAAACGTATTCTGTATGCTCCGTTCTCACCATTATTATCAATATGTGTAGCGGGATATGTACCATCAAGGCATGCTTCTGTCACCATCGCCCATCTTGAGTTCGTCTCAAAAAGCATCGGGAAAGCCCATCCCTGTTCATAAGGTGATTTTGTTCCGATCTGAATCCCATTCTGACAGAACTGTTCATAACTTGGTTTCTTTCGGTCATTCCAATCGTATGGGTGGATCCATGCCTTACCTTGCGGAAGAGAGAATTCGGTTAACTCTTTTTGAATCGTATGTGACGTGTTATCTATGTCCGGGAAAACATAACGGAAGGCAACACCTGTATCGTATACCCTTACCACTAACTGGAAAGGTCGTTTGGTCTTATCCTTAAAAGATAAACGATATTCCATACAGTGATTTCTTGTCTGTAGTTGTTTTCCTGACTTCAATGAATACGACTCATCGATAATCTTTTTAAGGACTTTGGGTTTAGATACATTTTGGCCATAAAGGATTCCGTCCATCTGTAACCCCAGTTTTGAGCGTTGAACGACGGTTTCTCCTTGTGAAGTAATCCTGTAAAACAATTGTTGTTGACCGTTGTCTAACTGAAGATCTTCAAGTATAAAACTAATGCTTTTTGTTGGTGAAAAAGCACGATAAAGCGGTGTTCTCATACGTGCCAAACAAGAAATGGCAGTTAGGATAATAAAGCTAAATATCAATAAACGTTTCATGATAGGTGTCATTTATGTTTAACTTAAGTTCCTTATTTGTGGACAAAGATATATATTATTATTCCTTTAAAATATAAATATTATCTCATTAATTGTAATTATTTTCCATCCCTGTTTGGAGAGGACGAAATCAGCCTTAGTCGGAATATCATATTATAACGATTGGTATTATTATTCCAAATAAGGGATTATTTTTATAAATATAGGTAATATTTTTAAAATGCTTCAATTATCTTTTCTTTATTTTTGCAGAAATATCAAACTTATATAGCATAGCCATAATAATAACGGACAAACATAATACTTTAATTAATATTCAAACAAATGTAAATATGAAACACAAATTAAGAATGTTCATGCAACGGCTGTTGTTTGTTGTCTTTATGCTTTGTTTCTCACAAGGTATAGCTGCACAGACAATCAAACAACAAGGAACCGTACAAGACCAAAGTGGTGAGCCACTAGTTGGTGTGACAATCACTGTTAGAGGAGCAAAGACTAATGCTATTTCCGATGTCAATGGAAATTTCATGTTAGATTGTCCAGCGAACAGCACACTTGAATTTTCTTTTATGGGATTTAAGACCCTGCAACAGAAAGCAACAGGCAGAAAGATGTCTGTAACAATGCAGGAAGACTCACAAGGTTTGGATGAGGTCGTCGTTATCGGATACGGTACTTTGGCTAAAAAGCACATTTCCGGATCCATGAATTCCATTGATGGCCAAAAGATTGAAGAGAAGAACGCTGTCACCGTCTTGGATGCTTTGCAGGGCGCTGCTCCAGGTATGCAGATTGTTTCCAATTCCGGTGCACCTGGTGAAGGCTCTTTCGTATCTATCCGTGGTGCTTCAACTTTCAGTGATGATGGAGTATCTCCTTTATATGTTGTGGATGGAGTTCCTGTCGATGACATAGATAATCTGTCACCTAATGACATCAAGAGTATTGAAGTGATGAAAGATGCTGCAACATCTGCTATCTATGGAGCCCGTGCCGCTAATGGAGTCGTACTCATCACCACCAAATCGGGAGAGATAGGAAAACCACGTATTGATGCGCGATACCAACATTCTTTCTATACGGCTGCCCGCAAGCTACCGCAGGTGAACGCCTTTGAGAGTCGTTTGAGTATGGCTGCGACAGATTTAGCCAATGCATCAAAAACCTTGGAGAAATTTTCTTCCAGGACTGACTCTACCGGATTGCAGTATTCTACTAACTACTATTATCAAGACTTGTTGCTTCGCACGGGTAATCGTGACGATGCATCTTTGCAAATCAGTGGCGGTAATAACGGATTTAAATACCGTGCTTCTTTGAATTATGTCGGACATTCCGGAATCTATTTAGCTTCACGTGATGACAGATATACGGCTAATATTAACGTGGATTATAACCCGTGGAAAAATGTAACATTTACTACCCGTGTACGTTTGAGCTATGAGAAAAGGGATGATGTCAAAACAGGTGTTATCAAGGATGCACTCAGACGAGATCCTGATATGATTGTATGGTATCCCGACGGTGAATTGATTCCTTATTACTCTTCGGGTGGCCGACGCAACCCCGTGGCTGAATTGACCCAAAAGCTTGACCAAAACTATTACTATAGAGGCAACTTTTACCAAGGACTCAATTGGAGGTTTACGGATTGGCTCACTTTGACAGCAAGTATTGCTGCTGACTATCAAAGTGGTCGTAGAATGCAGTTCAGTTCAAAGTATCTGGAGGGAAGTGACAATGGTAAAAACACTCAGTCAGACAAGCTTGATCAAAGATTGAAATACACGGGAGAGGCTTATCTTTCTTTCAATAAATCCTTCAATAACCATACGATAAGTGCCACTTTAGGCTCCTCCTTTGAGGCAACAAATAACTTGACCTATAACATTGCCGGTTCATTCCTTTTATCAGAGAATATCCATTATATGAATATGGCTACTGAGTTGGATGCTTCAAAAGTTTACACAACCGGATGGGATGAGTCTATGGTTGGAGTATTCGGCCGTGCAGTATATAGCTATATGAGCCGCTATATATTCACTGGTCTGATTCGTTATGACGGTTCTTCCCGTTTTGGACAGAACAGCCGCTGGGGAGCATTTCCATCAGTTTCAGCCGCTTGGAGATTCTCCGACGAACCTTTCATGAGATGGAGTAATAACATACTTACTGATGCAAAGCTACGTTTCAGCTATGGTGTAACGGGTAATGACCGAATCGGCCGATATGAATCATTCCTTACTTACGTTTCAGGTTCTGCCTATTACAATGGCACAGGAGGTGTTGTCCCCTCCAGCAAATATGGAAACCCGAATCTGAAATGGGAGCAGACCAAACAGACAGACATAGGTATTGATTTGAGTTTCTTGAGCGGAAGAATTACTTTTATTGCGGATTATTACATTAAGAACACGAGTGATTTGTTGTCTGACTATAACCTCCCGTATACGACAGGATATAGTACGATGCGTGTAAATCTTGCTTCTATTCGGAATAAAGGTATAGAACTATCATTAACTGCCGTCCCCATTATCAGACATGGATTTAGGTGGTCAACCACTATAAACTGGTGGAAGAATAAAAATGAGATTACAGATTTGTCACGTGAAGACTATGTTTCTAATAGCGCATGGCTCGTAGCTAAAGGAAAACAGGCCGGTATTTGGTATGGATATAAAAACCTTGGCGTCTATGAGTATGATGAGAGTAATGCCTATTCCTCTGACTATAGGACTCGTTTGACTCCTGTATTCAAGCGTGATGATGATGGTAATGTTATCATAGGTCTGAATGGAAAGCCTACACTTGTCAAATACACTATGCCTGATGGAACCGACTACACAGGTGATGTTAAGCAATTAAGTGTAAATGGTGTCGTTGCCGGCGGTGGAGATGTTATATGGTACAATAAGCCGGATGAAAATGGAGAGTTAGATGGTGTTATTAACACGAATGACCAAACAGAACTCGGTGTCGCCACACCTCAGTGGTATGCCTCTTGGTCAAACTCATTCTCTTATAAAAATTTCTCATTGAATATCAATTTCTATTTAAGTTGGGGCGGAAAGATATGGAATGACGTGAAACGTTATTATTCTTCCTGGGGTGGTAACACTCACAAACAAACACCAGAATATATCTTACAAGGATGGAAATATCCTGGAGAGATTACCACATGGTATGCTTTGGACTCTCGCCAAAGAAAAACGAACAATCATTCGATGTCTTTAAGTGATCAATTCTTGGAAGATGGCAGTTTCTTACGTTTGCAAGATGTAAGATTGAGTTATACGATGAATCGGAAGTGGCTCCAGAGGACTCCATTACGCAATGTACAAGCTTTTGTATACGGAAAGAATCTTGTAACATGGACCAACTATTCCGGTTTTGACCCTGAGGTTAAGATGAGCGTGTTGAATCCAGGAAAGGATGATTCAAGTTATCCACGTAGTCGTGAGTTTGGTGTAGGATTAAATGTCGGATTATAATACTTAGCAAAATGAAAAAAGTTCTTTTATATATAATTGGAAGTCTTACACTGATGAGTTGTAATGATTTTCTTGACCGTTCACCATTATCTGACATGTCGTCTGATAATTACTTTCAGGAAAAAGCTGAAATGGCTAACTGGAATGCGGGAATCTATTCTGCTTTCCAAAGTGCCTTGCAACGTAACCAAGTGATTTTTGGTGATTGTCGTAGTGATAATGTGGAAACAACGGGCTACATTAACAATAACATTTACATGAACGCTTTGGTGCCCTCTATGAGTGAGTCCAGTTGGCAGTCTTTCTATCAGTGTATCACCCGCTGCAACACGGGTATTGAGAAATATCCGACTATTCCCAATATCCTGGAATCTGAGTATGCCCCATATATCGGACAAGCTTATGGAATGCGCGCTTACATGTATTTCTGGGGAACTCGTGTATGGGGAAAACTGCCGTTGATCAATGCCACTTGGGACGGATCTCTTGATGCAATAAACACACCAAGAGCGTCTTTGGAAGATGTTAAGGCCCAGATTCTTTCTGACATCGACAAGGCAATCAATTATTTTACTATCAATAATACCACCAGTAACTTCTTTTTAGGTTTGGCAGCTATGCACGAACTGCGTCTGGAAGTGTACATGTGGTATAATGAGTATCAGAAAGCATTGGAAGAATCAGACTATTTCATGAATAACAGCAGTTATGTCTTGGCTGCCGATGAAACGGAATGGAAAGAAATCTTTACCAAGCCAGCTAGTTCAAAAGAAGTTATCTTTGCTATGTCATGGGATTACACTAATAACGGTGCCTCAAGCGGATGGCCGGGAATCATGGGAGCATCCAACACCAACAACGGTTATCAGATGTCCCAAGCAATGTTTGAGGAATTTGTTGACCGACTTTATTCTGGTGAGGGGTCAGACTCAAGGCTTTGGAACACTGTCGATACTGTGAAGTTGTATTATAACGCAAGTCGTGTTCCCATGAGTTATGCTCACTATACCGCATCAGGTATCCAGAAATGTATCAAATATAGTGTGGAGGACCCAGAGGCGGAGTATGATAAATCCAATAAGATTTATAAGTCAAAATATTTGGTCTTGAATACCACAGACAGTGAAATCCAGCAAGTATTTATGCGTCTTGCCAATGTTTATTATCTCCGTGCTGAGGCATTGAACAAATTAGGTCGTAGCGCTGAGGCCTTGGCAATTATCAATCAACTACGTCAGAGAGTTGGTTATCTCAAGGATGCATCAACTGAAGTGAATAGTAACAGTCAGGCTGAGGTAGAGAACCTCATCTTACTTGAGCGTCAGTTGGAGTTCTATGGAGAAGGGCAACGATGGTTTGATTTAATAAGAACGGGTCACCTGATCGATGTGATGGATCCTATTTACTCTCAACGTCAGGCCAATGCCGGTGTGACTGTGACAGGGTTTGGTAATGAAGGTACGAAATATTGGCCTATTTATTATCGTGAATTTGAGTCAAATACTGCTTTGAAGGGTGACCAGAACCAACCTTATCCAGAACGATAATTGTTGAATATTAAATGACAAAAAGAAATATGAGAAGACATAGTATTATAAGTTATCTTGCTCTATTAACAATACCTGTGCTTGTTATGAGTTGCGAGGTCTTTGGATTGGATTATCAAGACACTTATGATTTTGATTATGATAAAGGTCTTGCAAACAATCAAGTGGAGATGACTGTTTATGATTTCATTGCCTCACGCACAGACATGTTTTCATTGCTCAAAGAGGCTATTGACTATGCAGGAATGGAAAATGAGTTCAAGCAGAATGACATGACCTATATTCTACCTACGAATACGGCTTTGAACTCTGAGACATCTTCTGATAAAAGTTATTTCCAGACTCATCAGTTAACATATATTGATGAGATAGGGGATACCGTCAGCTATGCACCAATATCAATGACTGCTTATCCAAAGGAGCAGATCAGAGAATTCCTGCTATACCATATTGTAAAGGGACAATATACGCATACGAATTTACCAGCTGAGCCCACTTGGTTTAAGACCTGTGCAACCGCTGATACAGCTTTTGTGAATATGTATTTGTTAAAAGATCGTAACCCGAACCTCACCTTTAATAATTTTGATGGACATTACAAGGCTAAGATTAAACCACGTACGGCGAACCTGTATTCCGTGCCTTGTAAATCGTATATGCATGTGCTAGACAGCTGGTTGGATCGGCCCAAAAAGGATCAGATTCATTTATAATTAATAAATCAATCAATACATCATGAATATGAAATATCTATATAATTTATTAATATTGTTTGCAGCCATAGGATTTGTCTCATGCGGAGAAGAGGAAACACTTTCCATCGACTCCCTTAATGCTGACGGCAATGAATTCTACTGCAACCAAAAGGTGAAAGTGTGGATGTGTGTCAACTCAAGCGATCTATGGCATACAGAATATCAGTGGAGCTGCGACGGAGGAACTCTTACACAGCCTCAGGGATTGAATGAAATGACGTGGAAAGCTCCTTCCGTTCCAGGCACATACAGAATTACCTGTGAGGCTTCTGTGGGAGGGAAAAAGGAGGTTCGTTCACGCTCAATGTATGTTTCCAGCTATTTCTTTGAGAAGTTCGAAAAGAGTAGTCAGACAGCGTTCAGCTTCCAGAATGCAAAGAATTCCCTAAAAAAGGAAAGTAATGGGAACCAGTACTTGATGGTAACTGTGAATTCCTCGACGGAGCCGACACGCTATATAAGGCATGCTTTTGGAGACAATGAACTGCAGACTCCGTTCAGCACACGTATCAAAATGGGATTTGATAAAAATATTCCAACAACACAGCAGATAAAAGTTGGCTCAAAGACTGGAAATGCTGTCTTAGAATTCCGATGGAATATGCGTTCTGATCTTTCGAACAACAATTCCTATATTAATCAGATACGCTTGTTGTGGTATCCCCATATTCCTACAGATGGATATCCCTCGTTGTCGGGAGGTGCTCAGACTGTTGAGGGAACAACAGATTGGAATATTCAGTTGACGATACAACATACTGATGCTAATGGAAAGAAAACAACCGTAAATGAATATCACAATCTTAATACACTTAATATTTTCAAGAACAAAGAATACCATACAGTCTCTTTGGGTGTGGATGAAGGTGAGAATATGCTTGTCTATATTGACGGGAACTCTGTGCTTCAAAGTTCTGTCATCAAGAATCTTCGTGCTAGTAAAGGATGTGAAGGAGGTATGTTTATCAACAACTGGGAAATATATCAGTTGAACGGCGTAGGTGCCCGTAATCTTCCTGAGTTATACTTAGATGATGCTTATGCATCCAATTCTGAAATATTAAAGTAATCATTTAGAGGGTGCGTTCGAACGCACCCTCTATAACCCTTATTAATATGAAAAAGACGTTACTATCCTCTATTGTATTCCTATTTACTGTTCTTCCTGCTTTTGCCCAAATGAATGGTACTGTTGTGAACGCTAAGCAAAAAGCAATGAAAAGAATTAAAGTATGGAGAAAGAATACAACAGAATCTGTACTGACGGATGATAATGGTTATTTTTCTTTTAAAGATCTTCTTCCATCTGACACGTTGGTAATTCCATATTCAAAGAAAGAAAATGCAGTTTTTGCTGTTGGACAATACAAAAAAATTCATGTTATTCTTAATAAAAAGAATTTTGTTATAGTCTCTGAGGGAAAAGTTACAGAGATGAATTACCTAATTGTATTACGTCCAATCCTGTCCTCCAATATCTTGACTCAAGAACAGATACAGCTCATGTCTGCAAATTCATTATATGACATTTTCCGTTCATCTATTCCAGGTGTGACTGTCTCCGAGGGAACAACAGGACAACAGATTATTATTCGTGGAGGTAACTCTTTTGAATCAGGACTAGAACCTTTATTTATAATAGATGGAGCTCAATATGAATCTAGTGCAGATGCAGACTCTCGCATAGTTGTCAATGAGATAGAAAAAATAGAGGTTCTTAAAGATGGTGGACAATATGGTATTAAGGGAGCAAATGGGGTTATTATCATTACAACGATTGGACGCTAGATTTCTCACGATAGTACTGTTTACGTTATTATCCGCGAATGTTCATTCCCAACAAAGTGATACCCTTTTTAAGTCGAAAATCATCTCTGTTTTCGACGTTGCTAATACTATACCCAATGAAAAACTATATCTTCACACGGACAGGTCTGTTTACAATACGGGTGATACGATTTGGTTTGAAGCATACCTGGTAAATGCGAAGACGCTTATGCCGAGTGTCCAAAGCAAATATGTGTATGTTGAGTTGGCCAATCGTAAGAATCAAGTGATACAGCGAAGAAAGATAGAAAAACGGACAGATAACACCTTCCCAGGATTCCTTTGCTTGCCCAATAATATAGAAGAAGGAGATTATTATATTCGTGCATTTTCACATTGGATGAAAAATGATATAAAAGATTATTTCTTTTATAAAAATATAAAAGTAGAAAAAGATAAGCTAAAAGAGATAAGTATTGATATCCGCTATGATACGGATAATGATAAACGGACAGCGAAAATCTGTTTCAGACGTGGATATGATTTAATAAAAAGATGTAATGTTGATTATATGGTTCGGACGAAAGCAACAGGAAATCTTTTTATGCATCAACAGACAAATGAATTTGGAGAGATAAAAATAAACATTCCAACAAAAAAAGAACTTGACCAATACATATATGTCATTCTTGAAGACGAGCATGGAATGAGACATAAACGTACTTTTTATGTGCCAGATGTGTTTGATTACCATGTTGATTTCTTTCCTGAAGGTGGAGATTTGATCTTTGGCTCTACTCAAAAAATTGCCTTTAAAGCTTTGGGATCTGACGGTAATTCAGTTTCTGTTTCAGGAACTATCATAGATTCAGAGGGTGATTCCTTGGTTAAATTCCAAAGTGAATATAAAGGTATGGGCGCCTTTTTGCTGACGATTAATAATGAAAAACCATACAAAGCAGTAACAACGTGCTATTATCAAGGCAAAGAATACCATAAGACTTTTGACCTTCCCACTTCAAAAAAAGATGCGTTTGCACTCTCAATAACCATGCATAAGAATAAAGCTTATTACAAAATACTCAGTTATGGAGAGACGCAAAAAGTATTCTATCTTATAGGACAAATGAGAGGTCAACTTCTTTTCGTCCAACAAGTGAGCCAAAATCAAGGCGTGCTTGATACTTCAAACATCCCAAACGGGATTCTAAGTCTCACATTGATAGATGAAAAGATGGTTCCCTTTAGCGAACGTATCTTATTTTTATATAAGCCCCAAACAGAGTGTGAGATATCTTTGGCCAATAAAGGAGATGATCCAGATTATGTCGATCTCGATATCTCTATGATGAATAGTAGGAAATCAATAGTTAGTGGACACTATTCTCTGTCGGTGACAAATGACCAAACTGTTCATGTAGATTCGTTTGAGAATAATATTATTTCTCAAATGCTACTGACATCAGAACTTCATGGTAATATTGAGTCTCCAGGTTATTATTTTAAGAAAGAGGGATTAAGAAGCCAGGTTCTTATAGATAACTTAATGCTTACTCATGGATGGTCTCGTTTCCGAACTAAGGATATCATACAGGAAAAACAGACAGTACCTATTTATTATATGGAGGTTGGCCAGGCTATTTCAGGCAAAGTGACTACAGGAAGTAATAAACCATCTTCTAATAGTCAGGTTTTAATAAAGATCAATGGGAAAACCTATCCCCCTGTCCAGACTAATGAAAAGGGCGTATTTGTATTAAATAATGTTTCTTATCAAGATACCAGTTTTGTTGAAGCATTTATAATTGAAAAGAATAAATTAATACGGTCTAGCATTGTAATAGATAAAGATGATTTCCCAGAACTCTCTAATCGAAATAATTATGAGAGTATGGATACTACTATTCCTAAAGAGAATGAACAAACGACTATATATTCCAAGAAAAATGCAGATGGTACATGGGAGTTTTCATTGCCGGAAATAAAGATTGTTGCCAGAACACTTGTAAAAGAGAAATTCTCTTCTTACAAACTTAACGACGAAGAAATGATTCGACAGCAAAACGCCAAAACAGCATTGGACTTGGTTCAAAAATTGCCAGGATTCCAAATAATTAACAATCGTCCTTATCTGAATCCCAAGCAATCATTACGTCCTGAGATGAGAATGTCAAACGATGTAAATAATAGGAACATCCTTCGTCCCACTGGAAAAAATGATTATGGAAAGACAGTACGTTTTGTGTTGGATAATAGATCTATACCATATAATATGCTGTCATCAATCAGTGCTGAGGATATCATCAGTGTTTACAAGATAGATCCAGAAGTAGATGCTGCTTTGGGATATGCCCAAAACCACAAAGCAATAGAAGAGGCATATATGGAAGCATTAGAAAACGGTGCTTCATTGGAAGAGTTGGATGAATTGGAAATCGATCAGCAAATACGTAATTTTAAAGACGGCGATTTCCGCACTTCTGGGGGATGCATTGTTTTATCTTCACGAAAAGGGAATATGCGTTTACCTAAAGATGACTCAAGAGGTGATGCCGCGTTCCTGCAAGGATATAATAAATATAAGGAGTTCTTTGTACCAAAATATAGTTCTTTAAACGATGACAAAAGAATAAAAGAACCCAGAAATACCATCTATTGGCAACCAAGAGTATCGGTGGATAATAACGGTAAGATACACGTGAAATATTATACTTTTGGAAATAATGGTTTGCATACGTTAATATTAGAAGGTATTTCGAGTGAAGGTGAACCATGCCATTATGAATGGAAAATAAATAGTAATAGTAATCAAATAACAGAATAATTATGAAAAGAATTGCATTATCATGTCTTTTGATTTTAGGACTTTATGCCTCTGCCATGACCGTTTCTTGTTCTAAAGAGAATGAGGAAATTACACCAGAGAAACCTGTCATTCCAGAAAAGCCTAACGATGATAACAACACCTCGTCAAATCCTCCGGCCCCTCAGACGCAGCAATATGAACTTCAAGGTTCCATGCAGGCTACTGCTGACTTGGTCGGCAAAGACTATAGTGAAATACATAAATACATGAAGACGAAGGGTTGGGATTATTCCGAACATCCCAACAGTGCTGAAAATGATCATGTTGATGGTCTTCACTGTGAGGTGGTCTATGATGGGACAATCAAACAATATGTGTATAAGTTTTATATTCATGCCAATGAGAAAGTTCTTGATGGTGACCGTGGCAAGAAAGAAGACCGTCAGCGAAATGAGATGAAGAGTCAGACATCGAGTTCCTGGTATAAGTTGAATGGTAATTGGGATGAGTGGCAACGTCTGGAATGGAAATTCCGTATTCCTAAAGGTTATCAGCCTTCCAGCAGTTTTTGTCATATTCATCAATTGAAGGCGCAGGAAGGAAATAACAGTTCGCCTGTTATTACTATTACCCTGAGGAGTAATTCAAATGGTTCAAACAGAAGAGTACAAGTCATTCATACTGGCGATGATTCTTCTACCAACAAAGGTACTATCATTGATAATCTTCCTATTGAGGATTTCGAGGATCAGTGGATTCAGGTTGTTACTGAGATGCACTATACCCATAATGGTACTT
>JAFZPF010000047.1 GCA_017550455.1 Prevotella sp. | reverse complement strand
GCACGTCACAATGACAATAGGGGGCGAGGTATTTCCACATCACCCCGAAGCTGATGGTGCGCCAACCACCTTCCGCAAAATGAGCCCATGTCAGTCCATGCACCACCTCATGGAGCAACGTGCCCACCAACATCAGCAACAAGAACACCACGAGCATCGCCAACGGACTCCACCATTCATTGAGATAGATATCCAACCCTGCGGAGAAGTCGGCCGCAAAGCCATCTCCCCCACGAACTAACCAATAATACAGTCCACCGGCGACAGCTGCCACGCCCATTACGACGACAGCCCAGATATTCGCCTTCGCAATACTTATTGTCTCTTTCCTTTCTTTCATAAAACAACAAAAGATTTGTATTCTTACCTTCGGCAAAGACAAAGATAGACATTTTTCATTGAAACAAGAATAAAATACACTAAAAAATGCTGCATTAGAATGAAACATCAAGAAATAAAGTCAACGACTGGGCACTATCGCCTTGAACGCTCTTAGTATTTCCAAAGAGAAAGTAAGGAGCCATTAACCGCTTGTCTTGACTTTCTTTTCCCCCTTTCTTATACTTTTTGACTCAAGGGCGAAAACGTAAAACGTAAAACGTAAAATGACATGTGCTTGACATATTCTTTTTCTTTATTACTAATAATAAATATAATATATTATATAATAGGTACGCGCGAATAAAAAGTTTTGTGACATACGAATGCAGTTGTTTTTTACGTTTTACGTTTTACACTGGAGAATTCAACGGCAATAAGGAAATTAATCATGGAAAAAGGGAAATGAAAATAAAGTGCAAATTATTTTGTTTTACTCTCATTTATTACTACCTTTGCACCATCTTCCGGATAGTACCGGGAGATAACGGTAAGAATTGGTGATATCTGTTGTTTTCAACACAGGTATAAAAGGGAATCAGGTGAGATACCTGAGCAGTGCCCGCTACTGTAAGCTCCATTATCGAAAGAACAGCAAAGCCACTGTCTGACAGTAACATGTAAAAGACATGTACTCGTTGATGGGAAGGTGTTCTTTTGGGAGTAAGCCAGGAAACCTGCCATTCTGCCCATTATTTACGTGGTCTCCGGGACAGAGACTCCGGCATTATTATTTATTCATGATGTTAAGAAAGTTATTTCTGGGTACACTATGTGTACTCGCCACTGCGTATACCAGTGCACAGACGAAGGTTGACAAACAAGTCAATCTTGAGGAGGTTGTCGTCACCGGTACTGGCACTGAGCATACGTTGAAAGATGCACCAGTACAGACAGAGGTGATCTCAGCCAAGACCCTGCGTAACTTCGCCGGCAAGAGCATTGAGGAAATCCTCGGTATGCTCACCGCCTCATTTGATTTCAATGAGGGTGATATGGGTTCTAAGATACAGATGAACGGTCTCGGCAACTCATATATCCTGATTCTCATCGATGGCAAACGTATTCATGGCGATAACGGCGGAGAGAATGATCTTTCACTGATCGACCCGCAGAATATTGAGAAGATAGAAGTGGTGAAAGGAGCAGCCTCTGCCTTGTATGGTTCTGATGCCATCGCCGGCGTGATCAATATCATTACCAGGAACCGTCACACCGAGGGATTATTACTGGAGAATTCCACACGTGTGGGCAGCTATGGCGACGTGCGTCAGCATAACGGCATCGGGTTTAGTATAGGAAAACTGAACAGCTACACCAATTTGCAGGTACAGCACAGCGACGGATGGCAGAACACTTCCACTGAGGCACCCAACCAGACGGAATACCTGATCACCGACTCGAAAAACAAGACGACAAACAGGTATACCAACTGGCAGATAGCAGAACGACTGTTTTACCAGCCGACAAAAGATTTAGAGTTGTATGCCGAAGGCACGCTGTACCGCAAACGTATCTACCGTCCGCAAGGAATCCATCCAGGTGTTGACATCCACTGGTATGACCTGCGATACAACAATGCTTCGTTGGCAGGTGGCGGTAAGTGGAATCTCAACAAGCAGGATTATCTGACACTGGATGTGATGTGGAATCGCCACGCATACTATTATGATTTTACGGCGGAATATCTCACCGACGGTTATAAGGAAGACGGCACTTTCACCCATTACTACCCCTATTATCCGGGAGATGAACAGTTACAAGCCGACCAGCAACGTACTTTGGCGGAACTGAAAGGAGTGTTCACCCTACCCTACGACAACAGATTCTCTGCCGGTATTGAGGCGCGCTATGATTGGTTGCGTGCTCCCATGAGAGTGGTGGATGAGCAGAAAGATGACTATACCGGAGCATTGTATATTCAAGATGAGTATAACGGCATACCGAACCTGAATATCACTGCCGGTCTTCGTCTGAACATCAACAAGCAGTTCGGCACCCGGCTCACCCCGAAGATTTCTGCCATGTATAAGGCCGGACAACGCATCCGACTGAGAGCCACCTGGGCACAGGGTTTCAAGACCCCTACCCTGAAAGAGATCTACTACCGCTATATCCGACAGATGAACGGCACCTATCTCTATTTAGGTAATGAGAATCTCGACCCACAGTCGAGCAATTACTATAGCGGCGGCATCGAATATACCTGGAACGGGCTCAGCATCACTGCCACCGGTTATTATAATAAGGTGGACAATATGATTACATTGGTAACCATTCCCAACAACCAAGCACCGGCAGAGTATATCATCCAGTACGACCCCATCAAGACACGGCAATATATGAATATGGAAAATGCCGAAACTTATGGTGTGGATGTCAATGTCCGTTATAACTACAAAGCATTCAGCATCGGTGGCGGTTATAGTTATCTGGATACGAAAGCACAGGTGTATGATAACGAGAAAGAACAACTGATGGATGTGGTGATCGACGGTATGGCACACCATAAAGGGAATGTCTTTGTCAACTGGGGACATGACTTCACCCCGAAATATCATCTGGGTGTAGGTATCTACGGGAAGTTCTCCACCAAGCGATTCTACCAGATTGACGGTGATGGTAAGGGATACCAGATATGGCGTGTCTCCACCACCCACGACTTTGCCGGAAACAAACACTTATCTTATCGTTTGGAAGCAGGTGTAGACAATATCTTCAACTATGTGGACCGTACCTATCACGGACTACATCTGGGAACCACTACTCCGGGAACCACTGTCTACGCCACCTTTACGGTAAGATTTAAAGACGGAAAACATAATATCAACAATAAATTTAAAACAAATTTAAACGAACGAAGTTATGAAGAAAATTAATTTTCTGATGTTAGCCATGATGGCTATCATCGCAAGTATGACCTTCACCGCTTGTAGCGATGACGATGATGAATCTAACTACCAGAAGTACCAAAAGGCTGTTGATGACATGGTCAAATCACAGAAAAAGAACAATAAGGTGATCCTCCTTGTTGCCTTCGGTTCTACCTGGGAGCAGGCTTATGACACTTTCGATAAGGTTGTTAGTGAGTACAAGAGTAATTTCAGTGGTTTTGATGTGTATCTGTCATTTTCTTCCGCTATCTGTATCAACAATGCCCGCGGTGGTGAGAATACCGATCCGAAAGACTACTACGATCCTGAACACTGGCTCACCGCTATCGGTAAAGCAGGCTATCAGCAGGTTGTCGTACAGTCACTGCAGGTAATCCCCGGTGAGGAGTATCGTCGTGTACGTGACTCATATGTAAAAGACTTCATGAACAACCGTAACGGTGACTTCACCAACGCTTATATGAAGAGCCTCGACCATAACGTGGTGGTAGGTACTCCGTTGATGGCTGAGGAGAGTGATGCCAAGAACCTCGCTACAGTACTGAACCAGGAGGCTGACGTAAAATCTGCTGTTGCTAACGGTATCGTTGCTTTCATGGGTCATGGAAACCCTGAGGGTTATGACTACTACGGTGGTAATATCCGTTACCTGCAGTTAGAGGACTATCTCCGTCTGCTGAGCCCGAACTATTATGTAGGTACTGTTGATATGAAAGACACTTATGTTGACAATGTACTGGAGCATGTCAACGGTGGAACCTTCGACATAGCAGTGGGTGATGTTACCAAGACCATGACCTATACCAAGAACAATGCCAAGAAAGCTCAGCTCTATCCGCTGATGTCTATCGCCGGTGACCATGCCCACAACGATATGGCTGACCCAGAGGATGACGAGAGTTGGTATAGCATGTTCAATGCTGCCGGTATTACCACCGCTGCTTATGAAACCAACTTCACAGAACCCTGCTGGAAGAAGTATAAGAGCGGTGAAGGTTATATCCCCGCATTGGCTGAGCGTGCTGCCGTACGTCGTCTGTGGATGAACCACACCCGTGAGGCTATCAGCAAGTTGGGTACCGACGAGGCTCTCTCTACTCCTACTACAGCTCCTGAGGAGTAATTCCGATCTAAGAATAGTATTACGTCATTCTCCCCGTTGTTCATCGACAACGGGGAGATTCTTTATTATACCAACCTTTTCTTCGAAGGTATTCAAAAGCATCAAAATAAAGAAATAAAACGTATAGAATAAAGAAATAACAAAAAAAACAGTAGCATCGTCTTACAATTTAAAAAAAAATACTAAATTTGCAGCGAGAGAAAATGTTTCTTGATTATTTACCGGGTTAGTAAAAAAGCCATGCTGGAAAGCATCAACCGTTGGGACGAACAGTCGCTCAGACTGATTTATAAACAGCATTACAAATTGCTGGTAGCCTTTGGTATGCAGGTAATCGGCAACATCGAGGAAGCAGAAGATGCCGTACAAGACGTGCTGTTCAGCACCTGGCAACAACACAACACATTCCAGACAGAAGGACAGTTACGTGCCTATCTTTACAATGCCGTACGTAACCGTTGCCTTTCCATGCTGAGTCATCATCATGTTACCATCGAACATCAAGCAGAAATCATTAGTGAGTTCCGCGAGATGGCCATGGAAGACGACAAGACAATAGCCCTGCACAAAGAAGAGGTCTATCGCCAGATCTTTGAAGCCATCGACCAAATGCCGGTGAAACAACGGGAAATCTTTTTGCTGACTATCGAAGGGAAAGGCAATAAAGAGATAGCCTCTCTGCTAAATATCACCCTGAATACAGTGAAATCACAGAAACGTCGTGGTATTGAAAAACTACGGGAGTCCCTTTCTCCGGAAGCCCTTTCAATACTTTTTTTACTTTTAACATAAAAAAGTTACTTTTTTTTGCACCCTTTTTGACACTTCACAAGTATTAAGCTACAGAAAGGAATATAAATGTTACTGAAGACCCTTGTCTGAGAGTAGCATCACATACCCTTATTATTTAAAAAAAAGAAAGATGACACAAGATAAGAATGAAATTCTCGCCCGTGTAATCATGGGCAAGGCCACGGAAGAAGAGTTCCTTTATCTTCAAGAGAACTGTTCTCCCGAGGAGTTGGCTGAGATTTTGGATGCCAACGATCTGGCCATGCGCTACCGACTGTATGACAGTATTAATGAGGAACGCGCGTATAATAAGGTAAAAGACTTGATGAACCGTAAACAGCAATTCCACACCCGTTATCTTACGATCTGGCGTGTTGCGGCTGTATTGTTGGTCATCATCGTTGGAGGTGCCTATTGGTGGTACCGGGATTATACGAAAGTTACTCCCCCGGAGATATCTCAGGAGGTGCTTGCTGCTATTCAGACCAGTAAACAGGTTGGTAAGAGTGAAGCAAGCAAGGAAACGATAACGACCGACAAGGTTACCGATATTTCCTCCAAAGGAACTTTCTCGGAAGAGATTCTTCAACAACTGTTAGAAAGAGTCAATGATGAGAAAACGGCTGTCGCAAAAGATGATAACATCGAAGAACACTCAGGTGACAACGACCAATCGCTGGAGTTGCTCACGACTCGTCATGATAAAGAATTTTGGATAACGCTCGACGATGGTACTTTGGTACATATGAACGCTAACAGCAGAATTATCTATCCAGAGAAATTCAATCGCGACAACCGTGAAGTAATCCTTCATGGAGAAGCCTATTTCATGGTATCGAAGGATAAGAGCAGACCGTTTATCGTTCACACTTTACGAGGAGACGTGAAAGTATACGGTACAGAATTTAATGTCAACACCCGTGCCCGTGACAACAGCAGTAAAAAACGTGACTGTACATCTGTCGTCCTTGTCAAGGGAAGTGTTGGCGTAACCCCATCCGAAGGTAAAGAATATATGCTTACACCCGGTCAGCAGATCATCATCAAGGATCATTCCAACTCTCCT